>NZ_JAHEWS010000004.1:0-185823 GCF_018598405.1 Curtobacterium flaccumfaciens
GCTCGGCGACGCCTACGTCCTCAACGGCGCCGGAGCGGGCGCAGGCTTGCTGGGCGTGCTGGGCGTGCTGGGCCTGGACGGGGTGCTCGGCTTGCTCGGGGTGCTCGGCTTCGCGGGGGTGCCGGGGTTCGACGGCGTGCTCGGCTGGGCCGGGCTGGAGGTGCCGTCGCCGGTGCTGCCGCCGGTGCCGGTGTTGCCGCCACCGGATGTGCCGGTCGTGCTGCCGCCGCTGCCGCCGCTGTTGCCGCCGGCGTCGCGCGTCTGCTTCGCGATGGCCGCCGCGGCGGTCTTCGCCTGCTGCGCGTTCCAGTACGCGGTCTCCGTCGCGACGCTCGTGCCCTTCAGGTACGCGAGCTGGCGCAGGACCTCGGCCTGCTGGCCCTGTTCCTTCTGCACCCGGGCCTGGGCACCTGCGGCCACGTCGTTGGCCGTCGCGAAGGTGGTCTTCGTCGCTTCGGTCGCCTTGCTCAGGGCCTTCTCGGCCGCGGACTGCTGGGCGGCCAGGGACTCGACGGTCTTCTGGTCGGCGCGTGCCTCGGCCAGGACCGTCGCGGAGCGCTCGGACAGGTGCGACATCGTGCCGACGCGGTAGAGCAGGTCCTTCGAGCCGGACGCGTCCACGAGCATCGTCGTCGACAGGTCACCGCCGCCCGTGCGGGACAGCTCGACCACGAGGCCGGCGACCTGGCCGGCCGAGTCTTCCGCCCGGGCCTTCGCACGCTTCGACTGCGCGGACAGGTCGGCGAGGGTGTCCTTCGCGTCCTGCTGCTGCGACACCGCGAGCGCGTACGCCTGCCCGGCCTGCTGCTCGGCGACACCGGCCTGGTCCGCGGCGTCCTGCAGCGTGCTGAGCCGGTCGCTCAGCTCGTCGACCGTCTGCTGGGCGTCGGCCGCATCGGACTTGGCGGCCTTGACGTCGTCCCATGACGGACCCGAGGGTGCGGCCTGGGCCGGTCCGGCTATGACGACCGACAGGCCGATGCCGAGCACGGCGATGGTCGCGATCCCGCAGGAGAACGAGCGAGCGGAGGTGGTCATGACGTGGGTCGACGCCTTCTGGTGGCGCTGATGCTCATACCGAGATCCCCCGCGCTGCCATGAAGGGGACCGGGTCGACGGCAGCGCCGTTGATCCGGGTCTCGAAGTGGAGGTGGCACCCGGTCGACCATCCGGTCGAGCCGATCTTGGCGATCTGCTGTCCCGCGGTGACGTGCTGGCCGGCGGTGACCATGATCCCGCCGTCGACGACGTGGCCGTACGCCGTGGAGATGCCGCCGCCGTTGTCGAGGATGACCTCGTTGCCGTAGCCGCCACCGTTGCCGGCGAAGGTCACGGTGCCGTCGTGCGCCGCGTAGATCGGGGCGTAGCAGGCGGGGGCGAGGTCGACCCCGGCGTGCAGGGCGCTGACGTGCGTGTACGGGTCGACGCGGTAGCCGTAGGGGCTGGTCTGGAACCCGCCGGCGGGTCGCACCCACCCGGAGGCGTTGGCGCTGCCGCCACCGGCACCGCCCTGGCTGGTCGCCGGGGCGTGCGCGGCTGCCTTCGCGGCGGCTGCGGCGATGCGGGCCTGACGGGCCTTCTCGGCGGCGACGCCCTTGCGGTAGTCGGCCTCGACGCCACGCTGCTTCGAGGTGAGGGCGGTCAGCTGCGCTTCGAGCCGGGCCTCGTTGTCGTTCTGGGCGTCGACGGCGGTCTGTGCCGCGTCGGCAGCGCCCTGGGCTTCCTGCATCTTCGACTGCGCGGCGTCGGCGAGGTCCCCGAGGGCGTTCTTGGCACGGTCGGCCTTGTCGGCGAGACCCTGGGCGACACCCTGGTCCTGCGAGGCCTGCGAGTAGATGCCCTCGGACTGCTCGCTGAGCTTCGACATGGCGCCGAGTTCGTAGAGCAGGTCTCCGGAGTCCGAGGGGTGCGTGAGGATGTCGGTCGTCACGTCGTTGGCGCCCGCCCGGCCGAGCTGCGCGGCGAGCTGGCCGGCCTGCGCCTCGGACTGCGCGGCGGTCTGTTCGGCCTCGTTCGCCTGCGACTGGAACTTCTTCTGCTTGAGTGTCGCCTCGTCGTACTTGTTCTGCGCCGCCTGGTACGCCTCACCGGCGGTCTGTGCGGCCTTCTGCTTCGCCGCCGCCTCGCTCTTGAGCGACGAGATGAGCGACTTGATCTCGCCGACCTTTGCCTGCTGGGCGCTGGTCGAGGACTTCGCCTGCTGCACCTCGTCCCAGCTGGGGTAGCTCGCCGCACTGGCCGACGACGCGGGCGCGAGGGCCGCGAGCGTGCCGGCGGTGAGCGCGACGGCGACCGCAGCGGCGACGAGGCGGCTGCGGGTGCGGAGGGAGAGCGGTGTGGAGGTCGACATGTATCTCGATTTCGTAACAGCGCGGCAAGGCTCACGCACGTAACACTGTTAACAGTTGCAACAGTAACAACAGGGGTCGCAGGCTCGACAGCCCCTCGGAAGAGGGGCGCGACCGCCCACGATGCTCGCACCGACACCTTTCCGAGCACCGTGTGCCGGGAGCGCGACACGCCGGGGATGCACGGTTGGCGGGGCCGGATTTGTGAAACCCCGGGGGCATCCGTATGCTTGTCCATCGGTAGCGCGATGCACTGCTTGCGGCCCTATCGTTTAGTGGCCTAGGACACCGCCCTTTCACGGCGGCAGCACGGGTTCGAATCCCGTTGGGGTCACTCCTTGAGTGAGCGAGCAAGTAGTACTGAACAACACCACAGCAAGACACAACACGCAGTACCCACAACACAACATGGCCCTGTAGCGCAGCTGGTTAGCGTGCCGCCCTGTCACGGCGGAGGTCGCGGGTTCAAGTCCCGTCAGGGTCGCCACGGCTGGATAGCTCAGTTGGTAGAGCGTTCGACTGAAAATCGAAAGGTCCACGGATCGATGCCGTGTCCAGCCACCGGTGAAGGCCCCCTGCTTCGGCAGGGGGCCTTTTCCGTTGTCCGGCCGGCTTCGGTGGCTAGGCCTCGCGGGTCTTCGGGCTGCTGTCGTTCGTCTTCGCGGGGTCGCGCTCGACCACGGCGCCCAGGGCATCGTCGATCCGCGACATGAGCTCCGCCGGGATCGTGACGCCGGCAGCGCCCGCGTTGTCGTGCACCTGCTCCGGACGCGAGGCCCCGATGATCGCCGAGGCGACGTTCTCGTTCTGCAGGACCCAGGCGACCGCGAGCTGCGCCATCGACAGGTTGAGCTCGTCGGCGACCGGCTGCAGCTCCTGCACCGAGGACAGCACCTCGTCACGCATGAACCGCTTGATCATGTCCGCGCCGCCCTTGTCGTCGGTCGCGCGGGAGCCCTCGGGCAGCGGCTGACCCGGCTTGTACTTGCCGGTGAGCACGCCCTGGGCGATCGGGGACCAGACGATCTGCGAGATGCCGAGTTCCTTCGAGGTGGGGACGACCTCTTCCTCGATGACCCGCCACAGTGCCGAGTACTGCGGCTGGTTCGAGATGAGCTGGAAGCCGAGGTCCTTCGCGAGCGCAGCACCCGCGCGCAGCTGGTCCGCGGTCCACTCGCTGACGCCGACGTACAGGACCTTGCCCTGACGCACGATGTCCGCGAAGGCCTGCATCGTCTCTTCGAGCGGGGTCTCGTGGTCGTAGCGGTGCGCCTGGTACAGGTCGACGTAGTCCGTCTGCAGTCGCTGCAGCGAGCCGTCGATCGACTCGAGGATGTGCTTGCGGGACAGCCCGGTGTCGTTGTGGCCCTTCGGACCGGTCGGCCCGAACACCTTCGTGGCGATCTCGAGGGACTGGCGCCGCTCCCCCTTGAGCGCTTCGCCGAGGACCGTCTCCGCGCCGGTGTTGGCGTAGACGTCGGCGGTGTCGAACGTCGAGATGCCGACCTCGAGGGCCGCCCTGACGCAGGCGATCGCCGCGTCGTTCTCGACCTGGGATGCGTGGGTGAGCCAGTTGCCGTAGGTGATCTCGGAGACCTTGAGGCCCGAGTTGCCGAGGTAGCGGTACTCCATGTGCGTGTCACTCCTGTCGTGGGGCGCGTCGGTGCGACCCGAACCGTGACGGTAGTCCGACGTCGTCGCCGCGCACTCGGCGAGGCGGCGCGGCACTGTACGCTGATGTTTCAGGAACGGTCTGCAAAGACGAAACCCCGGCGATGTGGCCTGAGCCAGTGATCGTTCCGGGGTCTTCGATATATGAGTTTACGGGGCGAGCGTTCGATGTCAACTGGAGGTCGCGTGGAGCCGGCGGACGTCGTGGACCTGCTGACCCGGGAACGCCTTCGTTCCTACTTCCACGCTGTGCCCGACGACGCACGCGCTGTCGGGCTCTACGAATGGAACATGCGAGCTGCAGCTGCCGTGATGGAGCTGACCGGGGCGGTCGAGATCGTGGTGCGCAACGCCGCAGACGTGCAGCTCCGCGCTTGGGCAACTGCTCGTCACCCCGGCTCATCCTGGCTCGACGTCGTTCCCCTCGACGCCCAAGGCAAGAACGATCTGGTCGTCGCGCGACGACGTGCCACGCGAGGGGGGAAACGAGCAGAAGTGCACGGGCGAGTCGTCGCCGAACTGAGCTTCGGGTTCTGGCGGTACCTGTTCGAGTCTCGTTACCTGACGGCCCTGTGGACACCAACACTCCACCGCGCGTTCCCACACGGCCCGGCGGATGCGCTGACTCGCCAGCGCGAGGTTCGGACGCGGATGCAGCAACTGCACTTCGTGCGGAACCGCGCCGCGCACCACGAGCCGATCCATGGGCGTGATCTTCGGCGGGACCACGACTACGCGATCGAACTGCTCGGATGGATCCACCCCGCCGCCGCGGCTTGGGCACAGGACGTGACGATGCTCGGCACGGTGCTCGATGCCCGACCCAGCCTCTGAGGTGCAGGATCGAAAGGGTTGCGGCACGGAGCGGTGCCGCCGGAAGCGAGGGAGCATCCATGACCGGAGCGAGCGTGTTGTTCATCGGCGGGAGCGGCGTCATCAGCGCCGCCTGCGTCCGGGAAGCCGTCGAGCACGGGTTCGACGTGACCGTGCTCAACCGGGGGACCACCGGGGGCAGGCCGATCCCGGAGGGTGTGACGCGCCTCCAGGCCGACGTTTCGGACCGCAGCGCACTGGCGGACGCACTCGGCGACCAGCGCTTCGACGTGGTCGTGAACTGGATCGCCTTCACGCCGGACCAGGTGCAGGCCGACGTCGACTTCTTCGCCGGGCGGACGCGGCAGTACGTGTTCATCAGCTCGGCCTCGGCGTACCAGACGCCGGCGACGCACCTGCCGATCACGGAGTCGACGCCGTTGAAGAACCCGTACTGGCAGTACTCGCGCGACAAGATCGCGTGCGAGGAGCTGCTGATGCAGGCGTACCGGGAGCAGGACTTCCCGGTGACGATCGTGCGGCCGTCGCACACCTACGACGAGACGAAGCTGCCGCTGACCGGCGGGTGGACCGCGGTCGCCCGGATGCGCGCCGGCAAGCCGGTGATCATCACGGGCGACGGCACTTCGCTGTGGACCCTGACGCACAGCCGTGACTTCGCGGTCGGGTTCACCGGGCTGCTCGACCGGGCCGAGGCGATCGGCGAACCCTTCACGATCACGAGCGACGAGGCGCCGACGTGGAACGCCATCGCCCACGAGATCGCTGCTGCGGCCGGAGTCGACGACCTGCGCATCGTGCACGTGCCGGCGGACGCGATCAACGCGGTCGACCCCGAGTGGGGCGCGGCGCTGCTCGGCGACAAGGCGAACAGCTCGGTGTTCGACAACAGCAAGGTCCGGTCGCTCGTGCCGTGGTACCGGCCGCGCACGACCTACCGGCAGGGTGTGCGCGAGGTCATCGCCTGGTACGAGGCGCACCCCGAGGAGCAGGTCGTCGACGAGCGGCTCGATGCCCTGATGGACGAGCTGGCGGCGCGCTGGGCCGTGTGAGTCGCGGCGCGCACGCAAGACACCGGTGTTCGCGCTCCGCACCGCGGGATGCGGGGGTTCAACGCGCGAACACCGGTGTCTTGCGGATCAGATCAGGCGCGCGCCGTCAGGACGTCAGCCAGGGTTCCGACCGCGAAGCGCACCTCGTCGTCGGTGACGACCAGGGGCGGCGCGAAGCGGATCGTCGACCCGTGGGTGTCCTTCACCAGGAGCCCGCGGTCGGCGAGGTCCTTCGCGATCGCCTTGCCGGTGCCGAGTGCGGGGTCGATGTCGATCCCGGCCCAGAGTCCGGCCACGCGGTGGGACACGACGCCGTGCCCGATGAGCTCGTCGAGCAGGCCGCGCAGCAGCGGTTCGCCGTCGAGGGCCCGCTGCTGGAACGTGCCCTCGCCGAGCATCGCCACGACCTCGGCACCGACGGCCGCCGCGAGCGGGTTGCCGCCGAAGGTCGACCCGTGCTCGCCGGGACGCAGGACCCCGAGGACGGCAGCCGAACCGACGACCGCCGACACCGGCACGATGCCGCCGCCGAGGGCCTTCCCGAGCGTGATGAGGTCGGGGCGCACGCCGACACGCTGCACCGCGAGCGTGTGCCCCGTGCGACCGAGGCCGGACTGGATCTCGTCGGCGATGAACAGCGCACCGAACTCGTCGCAGACCGCCCGGACTTCAGGGAGGTACGACTCCGGCGGGATGACCACGCCGCCCTCACCCTGGATCGGCTCGAGCAGCACGGCGACGACGGTCTCGTCCATCGCCTCGCGCAGGGCCGCAGCGTCGCCGTACGGCACCGTGCGGAAGCCGGGCGTGAACGGCCCGAAGTCGTCGTGGGCCGATGGGTCGTCCGAGAACGAGATGATCGTCGTGGTGCGGCCGTGGAAGTTCCCGGACGCGACGATGATCGTCGCCCGCTCGGCCGGCACGCCCTTGACGCGGTAGCCCCAGGCGCGGGACACCTTGATCGCGGACTCGACGGCCTCGGCACCGGTGTTCATCGGCAGGACCATCTCGGTCTCCGTCAACGCCGCCAGTGCTGCGGCGAACGGCCCGAGCTGGTCGTTCACGAACGCGCGACTCGTGAGCGTCACACGGTCGAGCTGCGCCCGTGCGGCGTCGAGCAGCCGCGGGTTGCCGTGGCCGAAGTTCACCGCGGAGTACGCGGCGAGGCCGTCCAGGTACTGCTTGCCGTCGACGTCCGTGACGGTGGCTCCGGCACCCGACGCGATGACGACGGGCAGCGGGCTGTAGTTGTGCGCGAGGGCGCGGTCCTCGACGGCGAGCGCCGCCGCGGTGTTGACCCCGAGCGACGCTGCCGCCGACATCAGCTGACCCCGAGCGAACGCGCGACCGAGGTGCCGGTGCCGACCGGGTGCAGGTCGAGGGTGCAGCACTTCACGCCGCCGCCGCCGAGCAGCAGCTCGGACAGGTCGACGCCGATCGGGTTGTAGCCCTTCTCGCGCAGCTGCTCGGCGAACCGAACAGCCCGGGCGGCGATCACGACGTTGTACCCGTCGGAGTACGAGTTCAGGCCGAGGATCGCGGCGTCCTCTTCGGTGGCGATGATCGCGTCCGGGAAGCGCTCGCGCAGGATGGCCAGCGACGGCTCGTCGAAGGCGCTCTCGAGGTACGCGATGTTGCTCGTCCCGTCGGCGGCAGGCTCCGGGTCGAGCACGGCGATGGCGGTGTCGAGGTGGTAGAAGCTCGGGTTGATGAGCTTGAGCGTGACGACCTCGCGGCCGTAGATCGTCGCGAGCTCGTCGTGCGAGGTGCTGTCGGACCGGAAGCCGGTGCCGGCGAAGATCGTGTCCCCGATGAGCAGGAAGTCACCCTCGCCCTCGTTGGTCTGCTCCGGCTCGGCGACGGTCAGACCGGCCTGACGGAACCAGTCCATGTACGCGGGGCCCTCGGGCTGGCGCTCGGGGTACTGGAACTTCGCGCCGTACGCGATGCCGTCGAGGACGAACCCGCCGTTGGCCGCGTAGACCATGTCCGGCAGGCCGTCGATGGGGTCGATGTACGAGATGTCGAAGCCGAGCCGCTCGTAGACGGCGACGAGCGACTCCCACTGCTCGACGGCCTTCGACGTGTCGGTCGGCTCCTCCGGGTGCATCCACGGGTTGATCCGGTAGCTCACGGTGTAGAAGTCCGGCTTGCACATCAGGATCGTCCGCTTGGTCGCGGTACGGGCCGGTGCATCGGTGGTCGAGGGTGCGGTGTTCGACATCAGTCCTCCTGGAAGGGACCGGGGCCCGAGCCTGCCAGGAACCGAAACGGAACGAGGAGAAGAGCTCCGGTGAGATGCAGGCTCACTCACCGCAGCGGACCAGGTCGACGCCGAGTCGATCCTTCCACAGACTCACCGCAGCGGAACAGTGACACTCAAGCATCGACGCCACTCCGGTCCTTCCACAGACCGTCCACCGAGTGCAGTCCCCCGCCTGCGGGACCGTGACACCCGTTCGGGTGACGCACGTTTCGTGCGCGAGAACCACCGCGCTCGCAAGAAGTCGGCGTACGATAGGGGACAAATGGATACGCTCGACCACCGCATCCTGGATCAGCTCCGGGACAACGCCCGCGCCGGCTACGGCGACATCGGGTCGGTGGTCGGACTCTCGGCCTCGGCCGTGAAGCGCCGCGTCGACCGGCTGGTCGGTGACGGCGTCATCCAGGGCTTCACGATCAAGGTCGACCCCGCCGTCGAGGACCGCGGCACCGAGGCCTGGGTGGAGCTCTACTGCCGCGGCACCGTCTCGCCGGACGAGCTGCGTGCCCTGCTCGACACCGTCCCCGAGGTCATCGACGCCGGCACGGTCACCGGCAGCGCCGACGCCGTCGTGCACATGCGCTCGAAGGACCTCTCCGCGCTCGAGGAGGCGCTCGACAAGGTCCGCCTCGCACCCCAGGTCGACCACACCCGCTCCGCGATCGTGCTCTCCAAGCTCGTCAGTCGAGAGACCGCGTAACGTCCCACGCATGGGACGGAAGACGGTCTGGAGGCGCGACTCGGCACCCACGGGATCGCGCCCGGCCCGGCAGCTGGTCACCGCTGCGAGCGTCGCCTACGTCGCGAACTGCCTGTGGGGCACCGCGGTCGCCGTGCGGCTGATCCGCACGAAGAAGCTCCGCGTCGTGCACCACGGGCTGTTCGTCGTGACCGCGACCCTGACCGGCGTCGCCGCGACGACCCCTGTGTGGACGCGTGACCGGACCGCACTGTTCCTGCTGCCGGCACTGGTGCCCCTGGCGGTCGCTCCACGCACGAACCCGCGCTCCGGAGCACACTGGAAGGTCGCGGTCGCCGCCGCACCGTCCTACCTGGGGGCCGTGCTCGCCCGCAGGCGATCAGAGAGGTGAGCAGTGGAGCTGTTCGAGGCCATCCGACGACGACGCACGACGAACGGGCCGTTCCTGCCCGATCCGGTTTCGGACGAGCACCAGCGGCTGCTCATGGAGCTCGCCGGACGGGCACCGTCGCAGCTCAACAGCCAGCCGTGGCGCTTCGTGCTGATCGAGGAGCGCCAGACGATCGACCGCGTCGCCGAGATCAGCGGCAGCTCGATGACCCGCACGATGGCCGAGGGCACGTTCTTCGAGCGGTACAAGCCGTACTTCCGGTTCTCGAAGGCCGAGATGGACGAGCGGCGCGACGGCATGCTGTTCGACAAGCTCCCCGGGCCGTTGCGGCCGTTCACGAAGCAGGTGTTCACGAAGCGCGGGCAGCTGCTCATGAACACGCTCCGGGTACCGCAGACCCTGGGTGAGGAGAACCGGAAGCTCGTCGCCGGGTCGCCGCTGCTGCTCGGCGTGATGCTCGACCGCCACGAGTACCGGAAGGAGGAGCTGTCCGGCTTCTACTCGGTGTTCAGCATGGGCGCGGCGATGGAGAACATCTGGCTCGCGACGACCGAGCTCGGCCTGGGGATCCAGTTCGTGTCATTCCCGATGGAGACCCCCGGCGCGTGGGAGGAGATCGAGGGACTGCTCCGCGTGCCCGAGTCGCTCGAGCTGATGGCCGTCTACCGGATCGGGTACCTGCCGCCGGAACGACGACGGCCAGCCATCGACTGGACGTCGAGCGAGCGGAAGCGGCCCTCGCAATACGTGTTCCGCGGCACCTGCGACACCCCGCAGCGCGGGTGGGACGACGCACCCGTCGCAGCCCACATCGAACCGGAGGCGACCACACCGTGACCGACACCCGACCAACCCAGAGCACCCCGGGCCTCCCGGCCGTCGCCCCCGGCCTGCCGGGCCGCCCCTGGATCTCGCAGGACTGGCTCGATGTCGTCTTCGTGCACTGGCGCGTCGACGTGTCGGCGGTGGCCCCGCTGCTGCCGGCCGGCACCCGACCCGACACGATGGCGCTCGACGGCACCGACGACGGGGTGACCACCTGGGTGGGCCTCATCGCGTTCCGGTTCGAGGACACCCGGTTCCCGCCGTTCTCGACCGGGAGCATCGGTGACTTCGTCGAGCTGAACGTCCGCGTCTACACGGTCGACGAACAGGGGCAGCGCGGGGTCGTGTTCCTGTCGCTCGACGCCGGCAAGCTCCTGCCGACCATCGGCGCACGCGTCGCGACCGGACTGCCGTACCGGTGGGCGGTCGCGGAGTCGCGCAGCGGTGACGGCCGCGTGGGGTACGCGATGCGTCGGCACGGCACCCACCTGCGGTCGATGCTCGACGTCCGTGTGGGCGAGGTGCTCGACGAGCCGGGGCCCCTCGAGACGTTCCTGACGGCGCGGTGGGGCATGCACGTGCACCGGGCCGGGCGGACGCGGTTCTGGCCGAACGAGCACGAGTCGTGGCCGTTGCACCGGGCCTCGGTGGTGTCGCTGCGGGACGACCTGGTCGGCGCGGCCGGGCTGCCCTTCGGGTTGACGGAGCTCGAGCCGGACTCGGTGCTCTACTCGCCGGGGGTCACGACGCGGTTCGGTCGGGGGCGCTGAGGGCGGGCTGCTGCCGCATCGGGGGACAGCGGCTGAGTGGTGCACGGCCGACCGCAGGTACAAGGGAGCCATGACTCGAGTGGCAGTGGTGACCGGTGGATCCGCAGGACTGGGACGGGCGACCGTCCGGGAGCTCGCCGCACGGGGGTGGGACGTGGCCGTCCTGGCCCGCGGGCAGGAGGGCGTGGACGCGGCGGTCGCCGAGGTCGAGGCCGCCGGGCGTCGCGGGCTGGCCCTGGTCGCCGACGTCTCCGACCGCGACGCCGTCGAGGCCGCAGCCGACCGGGTCGAGCAGGAGCTCGGACCGATCGACCTGTGGGTGAACGGCGTGATGGTCGGGGTGTTCGGGAAGTTCCTCGACACCGCCCCGGAGGACTTCGAGCGGGCGCTGCACGTGACCTACCTCGGCTTCGTGAACGGCACCCGGTCGGCGCTGTCGCGGATGGTCCCCCGCGGCCGTGGGCACGTGATCCAGGTCGGTTCGGCGCTCGGGTTCCGCGGGATCCCCCTGCAGGCCGCGTACTGCGGTGCGAAGCACGCGATCGTCGGGTTCACCGAGTCCGTCGTCTCCGAGCTGCGCGAACAGGGCAGCAAGGTCAAGGTGTCCCGCGTGGACATGCCGGCCCTCAACACGATCCAGTTCCAGTGGGTGAAGTCGAAGCTGCCGCACCACCCGCAGCCGGTCGCCCCCATCTACCAGCCCGAGGTCGGCGCCCGCGCCATCGCCGCCGTGGCGGAACGACCGCGCAGCCGCACCTGGGTGGGCGAGTCGACGGTCTACACGATCCTCGGCAACCGGATCAGCGGACGCTTCGCCGACTGGTACGCCGCCAAGACCCTGGTCGACGGGCAACAGGCCCCCGACAAGGACGGCCTCGAGATGCGGGACAACCTGTACGAGCCGGTTCCGGGCGACCACGGCGCGCACGGGGTCTTCGACGAGTCCGCGCACGCGTGGTCGCCGCAGACCTGGTGGGTGGAGCACCGCCGGGTCGGCAACGGCATCATCGGGGCCGTGCTCGGTGTCGCCGGGGCCGTCGCACTCGTCGCGGGACGCCGACGATGAGCCGCCGGTCGTCGACCGTGAGCGGGACAGCCGTCGTCGAGCTGGCCCGGGCCGGGCTCGGCCTGTGGCACCTGAGCCGTGCGGCCCGAGGGTCTGACCAGGCCGTCCTGCACGGCGTGCTCGGGGTCCGGCAGGTCGCACAGGCCGTCCTCGTCGCGCGGGCTGGTTCCGGCAACGCGCACACCCTGAGCGCCGTCGTGGACACCTTGCACGGCGCGACGATGGTGCCGCTGGCCGTCGCCGATCCCCGTCGACGCCGGTTCGCGGGCGACCAGCTCTGGATCGCCGCCGTCCTGGCGATCGCCGAGGCAGCGGTCGTCGGTCGCGGAGGACGCCGCTGAGTCCTGTCGGGGGTGCTCGGTAGCGTCCCCGGCATGAGCACGATCTACTCCGTCGCGTCCTCGCTGGACGGCTTCGTCGCAGCGCCCGACGACGACCTCGACTGGCTGCTGCAGTTCGGGTTCGAGCCGTTCCAGGAGCACCACGACCGGTTCTTCGCCGGCGTCGGCGCGATCGCGATGGGGTCGACGACGTACGAGTGGTTGCTCGAACACGACGACACGTGGGCGTACCCGGACCGGGCGACCTGGGTGTTCACGACCCGCGACCTGCCGGTGCCCGACGGAGCCGACGTGCGGTTCGTGTCCGGCGCGGTCGGCGACCACCAGGCCGACCTCGAGCGTGTCGCCGACGGCCGTGACGTCTGGGTCGTCGGCGGCGGACTGCTCGCGGCGCAGTACCAGCAGGCGGGCATCCTCGACGAGCTGCGCGTCACCGTGATGCCGGTCGCGCTCGGTGCCGGAGCACCCCTGCTGCCGGTCGCCGCACCGACCCCGGTGTTCGAGCTCGTGGGCACCACGCCGTTCGACGGCGGAGCGGTCGAGCTCCACTACCGTTCCGCAGCAACCGCGGCGTAGCGTCCGGAGCATGAGCGACAACGAGCAGACCGAGCCCGTCATGGACGGTGCCACCGATGCCACGAACCACGAGAAGCTGCAGGGCCTGATCGAGCAGGTCGACCACGACCACGCGGGTGAAGGTGCCGGCGCGATGGCGGACCACCTCCGGGACCGCATGGACGAGACCGGCGTCGAGGACGAAGAGGGCGGGGACGGCGAGGACTGATCCTCGGGTCACTTCGTGAGCAGAAGAGGTCGGGTCCCCACACGGGACCCGACCTCTTCTGCTCACGACCCGGAACGCACGCAGCGCAACGCGCGAAGCGGAAGTGCCTAGACCCGCAGCTCGGAGAAGTCGCTGTCGACGTCGCCGAACCGGTGCGCGGTGATCGACACCGACTGCTCGCGCAGGTACGGCAGCATCTCGATCACTCCGGCCTCGACCACCGGGGCGTCGTGGATCGCGACGTCGATGCTCGCACCCAGGGCTTCTTCGAGGGCGAGGGGGTCGCCGCCGAGCAACCGGATGCGTGCACCGGGACCACCGAACGCCGTGTGCGCCGGGCGGTCCTGCCCCTGTGACAACACGGCCTCGAGCGCGTCGACGGGCTGTTCGTCCTGGCCACTGGACCAGTCCGCCTGGAACACGGCCCCCGACGATGCGCGGGCGTGGAAGTCCTGGTCGGACTCCACCAGGTGGTCGACGACGTCGAGCGGGGACCGGTTCGACGCCAGCAGCTGCGTGAGCGGACCAGGCAGCGGTCGAGCCGTGCTGAGCAGGATGTGCGCACGTGCCGAGGTCGCTGCGACGAGCGTCCGGACAAGGTCCACGGTCGAGGCGTCCTCGGCCTGGCGGACGATGACGGACTGGGGCCGGTGGCGCAGCACGTTCCGCTGCACCACGAGCCCGGACAGGTCCTGCGACCGGAACAGGGTCTCTCGTGCGCGGACGTCGCTCAGGGCCCCCGCGCGGACGCGGTCGAACTCCTCGAACGACAGCCCGCTGCGTGCCGCCTCGATGACGGCGGTCACGCGCGGGGGCAGGCCGTGCAGCTGGATGCTCCGGTGCACCGTGCGGGGCGTGGGCAGCCAGCGGCCGAGCGTCGCGACGTACATCGGGCCGCCGGCCTTGGTGCCGGTGCCGACCGAGGAGCCCTTCCAGCCGCCGAACGGCTGCCGTCCCACGACGGCACCGGTGATGCCGCGGTTGACGGACAGGTTGCCGGCACGGACCCGGGCGAGCCACTCGGACACCTCGTCCACGTCGAGCGAGTGGATGCCCGCCGTCAGCCCAAAGTCGGTGCCGTTCTGGATCGCGATCGCCTGCTCGAGGGTCTCGGCGCGCATGACGCCGAGCACCGGGCCGAAGAACTCGGTCTGGTGGAAGTCGCTGCCGGGGCGGACGCCGTCGCGGATGCCGGGCGACCAGAGCCGGCCGGAGTCGTCGACCGCCTCGGGCTGCACGAGCCAGGACTCCCCCGGCCCGAGCTCGGTCAGGCCCCGGCGCAGCTTGCCCTGCGGTTCGGCGATGACCGGACCGACTTGTGCGGTGGGATCGTCGGGCCACGCGACCCGGAGTGTGCGGGTGGCGTCGACGAGCTGCCGCTGGAACCGCTCGCTCTCGCCGACCGACCCGACCAGGATCACGAGGGACGCCGCCGAGCACTGCTGTCCCGCGTGCCCGAACGCGGACTGCACGATGTCCTGCACCGCCAGGTCGAGGTCGGCGCTCGGCGTGACGACGATCGCGTTCTTGCCGCTCGTCTCGGCGGTGAGCGGCAGGCCGGCGCGCCACCAGCGGAACGAGCGGGCGGTGTCGGACGAGCCGGTCAGAATGATGCGGTCGACGGTGGGGTGGCCGATGAGGTCGCGGCCGAGTTCGTCCTCGGCCAGGTCGACGAGCTGCAGCAGCGAGTGCGGCACCCCGGCGTCCCAGAGCACGTCGGCGAGCACGGCACCGGAGCGCTTCGCCTCGGGCGCGGGCTTGAGCACGACACCGCTGCCCGCGGCGAGCGCCGCCAGCACGCCGCCCGCGGGGACCGCGACGGGGGAGCTCCACGGCGGCACGACGACGGTCAGCCGCGGCGGCACGTACTGCGCGCCCTCGATGTCGCCCAGGCGGCGGGCGCTCTCGGCGTAGTAATGGGCGGCGTCGACGGCCTCGGTGACCTCGGTGTCGGCCTCACCGAAGGTCTTGCCGGTCTCGGCGGCCATCACCTCGATCAGGTCGGCCCGGCGGGTCTCGAGTTCGTGTCCGATGAGGTCGAGGAGTTCGGCGCGGTCGGACGGGTCCTGCCGCCCCCAGTTCACACCGGCCTGGGCCGTGCGGGCCATGATCCGTTCGAGCTTCGAGCGGTCGGCGACCTTCGCGCCGCGGATCGTCTGCGCACCCAGCTGCGAGCGCGGCACCCGGCGCAGGACGTCGAGCGCCCACGCACGGTTGGCGGCGACGGACGGGTCGGTGTCCGGGGCGTTGCGGAACGCGTCCCGCAGGACGGGTTCGCCGAGCGCACGGTGGCGGTCCTGCGTGCGGTGGCTCGCGGGGACGGGCTCGTCGAGCGCCGCGACGGACGCCAGGTACCGGGCGTGCTCCCGCTCGAACACGCTGGCGTCGTGGTCGATGTCGGACGCGGCGGCGATGAAGTTCTCGGGGCTCGCGCTCTCCTGCAGGCGACGGGCGAGGTACGCGATGGCGGAGTCGAACTCGTCCGGCTGCACGACGGGCGTGTAGAGCAGGATCTGCCCGACGTCGGCACGGACGGCCTGCGCGTGCGTCGACGCCATGCCGAGCAGCATCTCGACGTCGACGGCGTCGGTGACCCCGCGGCGCTGCGCGAGCACCCACGCGGTGGCGAGGTCGAACAGGTTGTGCCCGGCGACCCCGATGCGCACGGCGTCGGTGCGCTCCGGCGTCAGCGCGGCGTCGAGCATCCGCAGGTAGGCCGTGTCGGTCTCGCGCTTGCTGCCCCAGGTGGCGAGGGGCCACCCGTGCAGGATCGCGTCGACGTGCTCCATGGCGAGGTTCGCGCCCTTGACGAGCCGCACCGTGATCGGGGCTCCGCCGCGCGCCCGGCGTTCCTGCGCCCACTCGGTCAGCGCGTCAAGTGCTCCCGCGGCGTCGGGCAGGTAGGCCTGCAGCACGATGCCGGCCGGCAGGTCGGCGAACTCGTCACGGTCGAGCAGCGCCCGGAACACGGCGAGGGTGACGTCGAGGTCGCGGTACTCCTCGATGTCGAGGTTGATGAACTTGGCGGGTCGGCCGGAGGCCATCGGCGCCGCGGCGGAGCGGTACAGCGGGACGAGTCGGTCGACGACGCGCTCGACCGTCTGGTCGAAGGCCCACGCCGACGTCTGTGGCACGACCGAGCTGACCTTGATCGACACGTGGTCGACGTCGTCGCGGGCGAGCAGGTCCATGGTGCCCTGCAGGCGGCGGTCGCTCTCGGCAGTGCCGAGGACGGCTTCGCCGAGCAGGTTGACGTTGAGCCGGGTGCCCGGCCCGCGCACCTTGGCGAGGGCCGGCCCGAGCTTGCTGGTGCTCGCGTCGATCACCAGGTGCCCCGTCATCCGGCGCAGGATCCGGCGCGCGGTGGGGATCACGGCCCACGGCGCCATGGTGGCGAAGCCGCCACCGAGGGTCACCGCCCCGCGGAGGTACCAGGCGAGGAAGTCGGGGACGTCGCGGCTCAGCTGTTCGAGGTTGCGCGCGGCGACGCGCGGGTCTTCGGGGCGGATGACCTTGTCCACGAACCCACGGGTGAAGCCGAGGCCCTGCTCGTCGCGCAGGACCTCGGCCAGACGAGCCGCGCCCGGGTCGGGCTTCACCCCGGCGGAGGCCGCCAGCCACCGGCGCACGAGCGCGACGGCGTCGTCGGTGGTGTCCTGGAGGCGAGCACTCGGCATCCTCCGATCGTATGCCGGACGTCCGACGCGACCTCGGAGCGCGCCGTACGTCGGCCAGGAGTCATCCGAGCGGATGAAAGCGCTGCCGCCGCTGACCGACCGTCCGCCCGGTGGATACGCTGGTCGGCATGTCGACGGAGGGCAACGGTGGCCACGACTGGGCCACCTGGGACGCGTACCACGACGTCTGGCGACGCCTGGACCGGGCGCTCGACCAGGCCGTGCAGGCCGGAGCCGGGATCTCCATCCCCGAGTTCGAGATCCTGATCGGCCTGCACCGTGACCCGGACCACCGTCTGCGCGTCCGGGACATCGCCGCCGGCATCGGCTGGGAGAAGTCGCGCGTCAGCCACCAGGTCACGCGCATGGTCTCCCGTGGCCTGGTCGAGCGGGCGGACTGCCCGAGCGACGGCCGCGGCAGCTGGGTGGTGATGACCACGGACGGTCGTCGCGCGGTGCTCGCCGGCATCCGAGCGCACACCGGTGCGCTGGAGGACCTGTTCTGGAGGCCCGTGGGGACCGACGCCGAGACGCTGCGGTCCGTCAGCGCGCGCGTCCAGGACGCGATCGGCCCGGACGACGCGGACGAGGCCGACGCCGGCTAGTGCACGGTGCCGGCCAGCGTTCGACGACCGTCAGAGCTCGACGACGGCGAGCGCGCCGCGCTCACCGCGCAGCCGGACCTGCACGCTCTTGATCTCGTCACGCGGGATGTCGGTCGAGGCCGACAGTCCGCGCGCGTCGGCACCGGCAGCCGTCCACGACCCCACGGTCTGGGCCGAGCCGTCGGTCCGGACGACCACGAGGTCGTAGAGGATCGAGCCGTCGGCGGACCACTCCTTGCCGCCGTACGAGCACCCCCAGTCGAAACGGGTGCCCCACTGCTCGCCACTGATGGCGAGCTCGACGTCGAGTCCCTGCACGCCGGTCATGTCGAACCGGTCAGCGGTGGCCGCTGCCGTCGGAGCGGCACCGGCCTGAACCGTGGTGCGCTCCCCCGCTGCCCCGACCGCGAGCCCGCCGAGGACGGCGGCGACCACCGCGAGCCCCGCGGTGGCGGCGACCCACACCCGGCGACGGCGGCGGCGGTGTCGGACGCGGTGGGCGACGGAGGCGAGGTCGCTCTCGGAACCGGTGTCGGGCCTCCCGTCCGGTTCTGCGATCTCGATCGCCTGGTCGGCCGGCAGCTTGCCGAGCAGACCCGGCAGACCGACCAGCTCGGCGACTGCGGCCGCACAGCGGTCGCACGTCTCGAGGTGCCGCTCGTACTCGAGTCGTTCGTCGGCCGGGAGCGACCCCAGGACGTACGCCGCATCCCACTCTGCGTACTTGTCGTCGCTCATCGGGTCACTCCTCGTTCCTGCAGCGCGAGCCGGAGGGCTCGCAGCCCGTAGTGCAGCCGCGACTTGGCGGTGCCCTCCGGGATGTCGTGTCGTCGTGCGATCTCCGGCACGGTGTGCCCGAGCCAGTACGCGTCCACCACCACGCGACGGTGGTCCGGGGTCAGCGACGCGAGTGCGTCGGCGACCACGATCCGGTCCAGCACGGCGTCCGTGCTGTCCGACTCGATCCGCTCCACCTGGTGTTCGGTGCTGCGCTCGCGGCGGTTGCGTGCCGACCGTGCCTCGTCGACGACCAGGTTGCGCGCCACCGTGAACAGCCACGCCCGCGCGCTGTCGGGTGCCCGTTCGAGCACGGCCGGACGCTGCCAGGCGCGGACCATCGCCTCCTGCACGACGTCCTCGACCGTCGAGCCGTCCCGCGTCAGGTGCCGGACGTACCGCGTGAGCGCGTCGCCGTGCTCGCGGTACAACGTCGCGAGCAACTCGTCCGCGGAACGACTCGTCACGGTCACTTCCCGAGGTCGAGGGAGAACTCGACGGAGCCCTTCCCGTCCACGGTGACGAAGCCGAGCGAGGGGGCCTTCACGCCGTAGTCGGCGAATGTGATCGGCACGGTGCCGGCGACCTGGACGGTCCCGCCCTTGCCGACCGCGACCTGGGCGTCGGCCGTGACCGGCTTCTCGACGCCGTGCAGGTCCATCGTGCCGGTGAGGGTGACGTCCTGCGTGGAACCGTCGAGCGCCTTCGTGACGTCGACGGGCTTCGTGAGCTCGAACGTCGCCGTCGGGTACTTGTCGGTCTGCAGCGCCGTGGAGCGGAAGTACTCGTCGCGGGCGGCTTCGGGCGTGGTGATCTTGCCGACCTGGACGGTGACGGTCGCCTTGGCGAGGGAGCCGCCGTCGACGACGGCGGTGCCCTTGACGTCCTTCGTGCGACCGACCACGTTCACATCATTCCCCTGCAGGACCTCGTGCACCCGGTACCCGGCGTACGAGCTGCTCTTGCTGGTCCAGGTGCCGTCGGCGTCCTTCGCGTCGAGGGTGCCGGACGAGGACGCCGACAGCGAGGGTGCTGCGGCGGCCTGGCCGTTGACGGTGTTCGCGTAGATGACCGGGCCGGCGATGACGGCTGCTGCCGCCACGACGACGACGCCGGCGGAGATCCCGATGATGACCTTGGTTCGTTTGCGGAGTGCCATACCCTCAACGACGAGACGGCAGGGCGGATCGTTCAAACCGGTTTTTCCGCGAGGTCCGACAACGGGTTGTGCATCTGGCATTTCACCGGCATATTCGAGCACCATGAACGCTCGCAAGGACACCGCCGGTGGAGCGACCGCCGAGTCGTCGATCCGGAAGACCTACGCCGGCAACCACGCCTACTACCGGTTCGTCGGGTAACACATCGCTGTCGGGCTCATGTTCCGTCTCTTCGTCGGGGGCACGGTTGCCCTGGTCCTCGGCATCACGTTCCTCCTCGTGCAGGTGCTCGATGAGCTCGCACCAGCTGGTTCGACCGACGTGATCACGGTGTGGGACCACCCGTCGTCGCACTCCGCTTCGTTCCGAGCGCTCGTCGAACGCGCAGCCGCCGCGCACGACATGACCGTCCTCAAGGAGTCGAGGACCGAGGGGTCGTCGGGCGTGGTGCGGCACGAGTACGTGGTCAACCCCGACGCGGCGAGGACGTTCCAGCTCTCGCAGGACGACGTCCCCGGGTTCGATCCGACCCTCGTGACCCGGTTCCGTCCGTTCTCGGACCTCCCGTCCAACCGCATCAACGGGACCTACCTGACCGACGCGGGGACCGGAGCAGCCAGGGATTTCGCATCGGCGCTCACCGCCGAGGACGTCACGGTGACCGTGCACCCACTCTCGCCGATGTCGCTCCTGCTCTGGGCGACGTCGGAAGCCCCGCTCGTCCCGATCAGCGGCACGATGCTCCTCGTCATCGTCGTCGGAGCTGTCGCGTGGCAAGGCTCTCGGCGGAACATCCGCTCCGTCACCACGGTGTTCGGTCGACCGACCAGCGCGTCCGTCGGCAGGGACCTCGGCGTGCTGTCCTCCGCGATCGCAGCGACCGGAGCGGGAGGCCTCGCCCTGTCCGTCGCGCTCCTCGCGCTCGGCGGACGACCTGATCGGCTCGACCTGTTCCTCGGGGCCGGCGCAGTCGTCCTGACGGGCACGATCGCCTTCGCCGCTGCCGCTGCCCTCGTGGCCGCAGTCTGCACGTCCGGGTCGGTGACGCGCGGGATCGACGGTGCACGGCCCTGGAAACGTGTGCTCACCGTGTCGTTGGTCAGCAACGTCCTCGTCCTCGCGCTCTCGACGGCAGCAGCCGCATCCGCCAGCGCGAGCATCACCCTGGCTCGTGACGACGCTGCCGAACGGAGCATGTGGGCCCCGTCGCTCGAGGACGTCCGGCTCACCTTCGAGTCGTCGAACAGCGAACTCGATGCAGCACAACCTGAACTGGCAGCGATGTACGACCGCCTCGACCGAGCCGGCAGCGCCGTCCTGGCCGACCACGCGATCGCAGCAGATCGCTCGAGTCACGACCCCGACGCGGGCAACGTCGTGATCGTCAACGCGCAGTACCTCGTGGAGCAGACGCTGCGGTCACCTGCTGGGTCCCGCCTCCTGCCTGCGGACCTCGACCCGCGCGCGCTCACGTTGCTCGTGCCCGAGGGCGCGGCGGTCACGGCGTCCGACCAAGAGGCATGGCGCGCCTTCCTGCACTTCCAGCGCAGCAACTCGGCCGATCCGAGCAGGATCCCCACCGCCATCGAGCTCGACCTCCGGCCGATGGAGGCGCAACGCGTGTTCACCTACGCGACCGACGACCTCGGTGCGACCAGCACACAGAGCGACGCAGTCGTCGCGGTCCTGCCGTCGGCCACACCGTCCGTCTCCGAGAACTTCATCATCTCGAACATGACGACCGGGGAAGTCGTCTTCACCGACCCCGTCGGACTCCGGTCCGACCTCGAGCAGCACCGCCTGACGGAGAGCGTGGCGACCATCGAGCCGCTCCGGGACCCGGTCTCCTACCGGTCCACGGTGATCGATCGCGACCTGCACCAGGACCTCGCCGCGATGGGGGTCCTCGTCCTCGGGCTCGCCGCTTCCGCCGCGGTGACCGCCCGAGCAGTGACGATGATCGGCCACCGCCGCGCGACGATCTCCTGGACGCACGGGATGTCCGCCGTGCGTGTGACGGCAGGCCTGCTCGCGCTCCCGGTCGCCGCGCTCGTCACGGCCGGAGCCCTGCTGGTCGGTCGGGAGCCGGACCGGGTCACAGCCATCGGCTGCGTCGCGCTCGACGTGGTCATCGTCATCGCGGCGACCGTGATCTTCCGCACCGCTCGCCGCACCCGCGCCACGAGTCGTCCCTGAACGAGGAAGCAACCCCATGCACAGTCCGGTCCTCTCCGCGAGCGGTATCCGACGATCACACGGCTCCCATGCGCTCCTCGAAGGAGTGAGCCTCACCGTTCCTGCCGGATCCGCGCTGGCCGTCACCGGGCGCAGCGGGAGCGGCAAGTCCACGTTGTTGCGGTGCCTCGGCCTGCTGGAGCGGGTCGACGGCGGCGAGATCCGACTGCACGGCGAAGACGTGACCCGGGTCACCGCACGGCGCCGAACACAGCTCTACCGATCGACCGTCGGGCACCTGTTCCAGAACGGTGCGCTCGAGGACAACTGGACCGTGCGTCAGAACCTCGACGTCGCGTTCATCGGGTCGCCCATCCGGCACGCTGATCGCCGACAGGTCCGACGATCAGCACTCGAGCGGGTCGAGATCGCCAGATCAGAACGGACACGGACGCACACGCTGAGCGGGGGTGAGCGACAGCGTCTGGCCATCGCGCGGCTCCTCATACGACAGCCCGAGGTGGTGTTCGCGGACGAACCGACGGCAGCACTCGACGAAGCGACGGGAGCAGCGATCATCCATCAGCTGTCGACGCTCCGCGAGGCTGGGGCTGCAGTCGTCGTCGCGACCCACGATCCGGCCGTGGCGCGCTGGGCCGATGAGTGCCTCGAACTCACGACGACCGGGCGGTGATCAGTCGACGGTGCGAGCACGTTCCTCGTCGGTGCGGTGCTGGTCGACCGCCGCTGCGTCGTCGGCCGCTGCGTCGTCTGGGGTCACGGCGTCGTCGTCGCTCGCCGGGGTCTCCCCGCGCATCCGCACGAGGCTCGCAAGCGTCGACACGGCCATCGCCGCGACGATCACCAGCAGGGACACCCACGTGTTGATCTCCGGTGCCCACGCGATGTGGTCGCCACCGTTCAGGAACGGCAGCTCGTTGTCGTGCAGCGCGTGCAGGACGAGCTTCACGCCGATGAAGGCCAGGATCACGGCGATGCCGTACTTCAGGTAGACCAGACGCTCGAGCAGTCCGCCGAGCAGGAAGTAGAGCTGGCGCAGGCCCATCAGCGCGAAGACGTTCGCGGTGAACACGATGAAGGGGCTCTCGGTGATGCCGAAGATCGCCGGGATCGAGTCGAGCGCGAACAACAGGTCGGTGGTGCCGATCGCGATGAGCACGATGAGCAGCGGCGTGAAGTGCCGGACACCGTCGTGGTGGGTGCGGAACTTCATGCCGTCGTACGTGTCGGTGAGACGGACTCGACGGCGCAGCAGCCGGACGACGAAGGTGTCCTTCTGCTCGTCCTCGTCCTCGCCGCGGAGCTGCTGGATCGCCGTCCAGATCAGCCAGGCGCCGAAGATGTAGAAGATCCACGAGAAGTTCTCGATGAGCTGCGCGCCGACCAGGATGAAGATCCCGCGGAGCACGAGCGCGATGATGATGCCGAGCAACAGCACCTCTTGCTGGATCTTCTTCGGCACCGAGAAGCGCGCCATGATGATCACGAACACGAACAGGTTGTCGATGCTCAGGCTGTACTCCGTGAGCCAGCCCGCCAGGAACTGCCCGGCTGAGTCGCCGTCGGCGAAGACCAGCATCAGGACCGCGAAGATCAGGGCGAGCCCGACGTAGACGCCCACCCAGATGCCGGATTCGCGCAGCGTCGGCACGTGCGGGCGACGCGCGACGATGAGCAGGTCGGCGAGGAGGATCGCGACCAGGGCGATCATCGAGCCGACTTCGAACACGACGGGGAGCTCGGGCATGCGGAGCCTTCCTTGCTGGTGGTGGGGCGGGCCGCTTCGTGAGCGACCCGCACCAGTCTCCGGCATGATCCGGGCGGTGGCGAACCCCGAGGCTGCGTGCGGCGGACAGGCTCGTCCCGCTCGGCGGCCGTCGCGCCGTTCGGACGCGCCGTAGCCTGGGCGCGTGGCGACTCCGCGAGCGATCTGCTTCGACCTGGACGGGACGCTGTTCGACCACCACGGGTCCGCTCGGGTGGGCGTGACCCGGCTCCTGCAGGGCTTCGGAGTCGAGGCGACTGAGGCGGTGATCCGGGCCTGGTTCACGGCCGAGGACGAGCAGTTCGAACGCTGGCGGTCCGGGGCGATCAGCTTCCGGGAACAGCGACGCGCGCGGCTCCGCACGGTCCTGCCGGACCTGGGTGTCGAAGTGCCCGGGGACGACGCCGGCCTGGACGCGGTGTTCAACGACTACCTGCGTGCGTACCGGGAGGCCTGGCGGCTCTTCCCCCAGAGCCTGCCGCTGCTGCACGAGCTGCGCGCAAACGGACACCGCCTCGGTCTCTTGACGAACGGCACGGAGAGCCAGCAGCTCGACAAGCTCGCTCGGACCGGCCTGGTCCACGCGTTCGACGTCGTCTGCGTCTCGGAACGCATCGGGTTCCAGAAGCCGGACGTCCGAGCGTTCCACACCCTGGCGGGACAGCTCGACGTCGACCCGGCGGACTGTCTCTTCGTGGGTGACGACCCCGAGCGCGACGTGGCCGGTGCCCGAGCAGCCGGGATGCGGGCGGTGCTGGTCGACCACGCGCAACCGGAGCGCCCCGGCATCCGGGCGCTCGTACTGTCAGCGCTCTGACGCCACCGCGTCCGCGACGGCCCGGGCGACCTCGATGGCGGGGACGTCGGTGGCGTCGATGACCTCGGCCTCGGCGTGCAGCCAGCCGCGCGCCGCCTCGGCGTAGGCGTCGACGTACGCGAACCGGAAGGTCGACGGACCCACGACCGGGTCGTTCTGGATCCGGTCGTGGAGCGTCTGGCCTTCGACGTGCAGCACGAAGTGCCGGACCGGGATCGCATGGGCTGCGAGCCCCGCGGCGATCTCGCGCCAGTAGGCCTCGACCAGGACCGTCATCGGCATGATGAGCGGCCCGCCCACGTACTCGTGCACCCGGCGAGCGGTCTCGACCACGAGCGGCCGCCACGGGTCCCAGTGCTGGAAGTTGTCGCTCGCCGGCAGCCCCGGTGTGACGTCCATCAGCACCTCGCCGACCTTCTCGGCGTCGAGGATCCGCGACCCGGGCAGCAGCGGCTGGAGCAGTCGGCTCGTCGTCGTCTTGCCCGCCCCGTGGGTTCCGTTCAACCAGACGATCACACCAGGACCCTAGCCGCCGACCACCCCCTGGGGCGGTCGGCGGCCGGTCGGAGCAGGCCGGCCGGAGCAGGCCGGTCAGCGCTCGTCGGTCAGCGCCGGTCGGTCAGCGACCGCTGAGGTCGTACGGGCGCACCGTCGAGTCCACCGTCGTCAGGTACCCACCTCCGGCGAGCGCCGTCGGCAGCGTGATGGTGCGGAGCACGGACGGCGTCGCCCCGGCGGTGTCGATCTGGGTGATCTTCCCCTCGTCGCCCCGCGTCACGAACACACTGCGGCCGTCGTCGGTCGCCGCGGTGAACCGCACCGATGCTCCGGTGGCCGGCTGTCCGGCGACGGGGCCCTTCCGCAGCGACGTGAGCGCGACCGAGGTCGTCGGGCCGGAGTAGGCGCCGTCGGCCTGCTTCCGCACCAGGACGAGCGAGTCCCCGGCGCCCGACGTCAGCGCGACGGCGGCGAACCGGGCGGTGACGGCGACCCGGGTGAAGGATCCGGTACCGAGGTCGACGCTGCTGATCCTGCTGGACGACGTCGACGAGGTGGTCAGGTACGCGGGGACGGCGTTCCACGGGGTGCCGGCTGCCGTGCTGCCGGCCTGGGTGCCGACCACGGTCGTCCCGTCCGGTGCCATCCGGGGTCGGTAGCTCTGCACGCTCGGCTTCGGGTAGGCGACGGACCGGGAGCCCGTGAAGCCGGTCCGCGTGACCCGGACGGTCTGCACGCCGGCGGCCAGGTCGGAGCCGATCACGGTGCCGGTGGCATTGACGATCGGCCCGTGCGGGTAGGCGCCGAGGGGCGTGGTCGCCACGGGGCGCGGGTGCGTCGCGCCCTGCATGATCGCGGAGACGGAGTAGGCGTCGAGGCGTCCGCCCGCGGTGACGACCAGGCGCAGGGGGCTGCCGACCAGGAACGTCTCGAGCTCCTCGGTGCCGCGCTTGCCCGTCGTGGCGAGCTGCACCGCCGAGGTGTCGATCCGGGCGGTCCGCTCCGTCTTCCGTCGAAGGTCGATGACGGTGACCCGCTGCCGCTCGGAGCCGTCGAAGTCGGAGCCGACCGCCAGGTGTCGGCGCGCGGTGTCGGTCGACAGCCAGCCGGCGCGCTCCCAGCGACCGTCGGCGTTCGGGATCGCGTAGTGCTGGGCGATGCGTGCCGTGCCGCGGGGGCCGATGGCGAGGACGTCGAGCTGCGGCTTCGACTCGTCCATGAACACGATCCGCCCGTGGCCGAGCTGCACGGAGCCCGCGTGGGTGCCGAACTCGATCCCGCTCAGGGTGGCGGTCCGCCGACCGGTCACGGCGTCGTTGACGTACACGCGCTTCGCCGTCGGGTCAGCCGTGACGAGCCAGCTGTGGTGGGCGGTCCGGGTCACGGCGGATGCAGCCGACGCGGGGACGGCGATCGCGGTGGCGACGAGGGGGACGAGCCCCGCGAGGACGAGTGCTGGGAGCAGACGTGGAGGTCGAGCGGACATGGGGCTCCTGGGGTGCAGTGTCGGATGACGGTCGTCTAAACGATAACCGTTCTCATCTAAACGAGGCGATCCAGAACGGTACGAAGACGCTCAGCATCCCGACGAAGGGGATGGCACCCACGGCCACCGACAGGGCAGCGAAGCAGATCGCCGGTGTCCTGGCCTCGAGTCCGCGGAGCCGCACCGCCGCGACGAGCGCGCCGACCGCGAACGGGAACGTCACGAGGACGGCGTACATCGGCCACGACAACGGCGCCCACGACTCCGCGCTCTCCCCCACGGCTCCGACGGAGACGATCGAGCCGGCGACGACGAGCACGATCTCGACGACCGGGGGCAGGGCGATCGCCACGTCACGCACCACCCGTCGCCGCTGCCGCCCCATGCGCCGACCCTAGTGATCCGCGATGTGCGTGCCTCCCCGCCTTCCACCAACCGGCCGTGCCAGGGTCGAGCCGTGCAGAACTCCACGACAGTCGTCATCGCCGGATGCGGCGACCTCGGGACCGAAGCCGGCCTGCGCTTCGCCGACCAGGGCCACCACGTGCTCGGCCTCCGCCGCCGTGCCGAGCTGGTCCCCGCACCGATCACCGGCCGGAGCGTCGACCTGCGCCACGAGGTCCCCGAGATCCCCGCCGACACGAGCGTCGTCGTCGTGGCCTTCGCCGCCGGCAGCCGCGATGTCGACGAGTACCGCGCCACCTACGTCGACGGCCTGCGCAACGTGCTCCACGGCATCGACGCCTCGGAGGCCGACCCCCGGGTGCTCGTCGTGTCCTCGACCGCCGTGTACGACGTCTCGGACGGCAGCGAGGTCACCGAGGAGACCCCGGCGCGCGGGGCGACGCCGACCGCCGAGGTCCTGGTCGAGGCCGAGGTCCTGCTGCGCGAGCGCGCTCCCGGCGCCGTGCTGGTCCGGCTGTCGGGCGTCTACGGCCCCGGGCGGGAGCGCCTGATCGACCAGGTCCGGTCCGGCTCGGCACGACTGGCGCCGGGCACCTCACCGCACACGAACCGCATCCACCGTGACGACGCCGCCGCCGCGCTGGTGCACCTGGCGGCCCTGCCCGACCCGGCGCCGCTCTACCTGGGGACGGACGACGAGCCGAGCCGGCTGGACGACGTGCTGCGGTTCCTGGCCGACGAACTCCACGTCGCCGAGCCGTCGACGGGCGACGGTGACGCGCGGCAGGCCGGCGGCGACAAGCGCCTGTCGAACGCGCTCCTCCGGTCGACGGGATGGACACCCCAGTACCCGACGTTCCGCGAGGGCTACCGCGCCGTGCTGGCCGGCGAGGGCACCCGCCACCCCTGACGCGCACCGACGCGACCACAGGCGGACTGGAGGCCCGTGGCGACACCGCCACGGGCCTCCCGTCCGTCAGGCGGTCCCGTCGACCGCGCGACGCTCGCGTCCGCCCCGGTGCGGCAGGAACGTCTCGTCCCGCAGGGACTGCTCGATCTGTTCCAGGGACTTGCCCTTCGTCTCCGGCACCCGCAGGAACACCAGCACCCAGCCGAGCACGTTCAGCGCGGCGTAGACGAGCATCGTGCCGCCGAGGCTGATCCAGCCGGTCAGGGTCAGCGCGGTCGAGGTCACCAGCAGGTTGGCACCCCAGAGCACCATGGCGTGCAGGCTCGTCGCGGCGGCTCGGATCCGCAGCGGGTACATCTCGGAACCGACGAGCCACCCGACGACCTGGATGCCCCCGGCCTGGAAGAACATGAACGCCAGGATCAGCACGAGCGTGAGCACCGGTGAGGGCTTGCCGTCCTGCACGTAGAAGAGCACACCGAACAGGCCGATGCTCACCGCGGCACCCGGCAGCATCACGAGGGTCAGCCGTCGACGCCCGATCCGGTCCACCAGTCGCGACCCGACGAACGTCATCACGAGGTACACGACGCCCACACCGACGTTCGCCCACAGGGAGTAGACGTGCGGGAACCCGGCGTCGGTGAGGATCGTCGGCGTGTAGTAGATCATCATCTCGAGGCCGGTCAGCTGCGTGAACGCGGCGACGATGAGCCCCGCGATCAGGGCCGGCCGGACCCACGGCTTGCGCAGCTGGGCCCACTGCCCGGCACCGGCGCTCGGTTCGGCCTCGTCGAGCTTGCGGATGTCGTCGAGCTCGTCCTCGGCGGCACGGTGGTCGGGCCGCAGCCAGCGCAGCACCCGACGGGCCGGACCGATGCGGTCCTGCGACACGAACCAGCGCGGGCTCTCGGGCAGGCGGAGCATCCCGAGCAGCAACACGATGGCGGGGGCGGCGGCGACCCCGATCATGAAGCGCCAGGACACGACGCCGTTCAGTGCCACCCCGACGATGGCGGCGGACAGGATGCCGACGCCGATCGCGCAGTTGAACACCGTGACCAGGCTGCCGCGGCGCGGGCCCGGGGCGATCTCGGCGATGTAGGTCGGGATCGTCTGGGTCGAACCACCCACCGCCAGACCGAGGAACAGCCGGCTGAGGATCAGGAACACCGGACTCGGCGACACCGCGGCGAAGAGCACGCCCAGGCCGAAGACGCCCGCGATGAGCAGGATGGTGCGCCGCCGGCCGATCTTCGCCGAGATCGGACCGGTGACGAGTGCGCCGAGGATCGCGCCGACCAGGATCGACGCCGTGATGAACTCCTTGACGGCGGAACCGATCGAGAACTCCTTGCCGATCTCGATGAGCGTGCCGGAGATGACACCGGTGTCGTAGCCGTAGAGCAGTCCGCCGAGTGCGGCGACGAACGCGACCCGGGTGACGTGCCGTTTCGTGACACGAGCCGTCTCGGCCGACCCGGTGTCCTCGGGGATCTCCGGGGGGACGCCGGGCACCTTGTCGTGCTCGTCCTCGTCGGTGGTGGTCGTCATCGCGTCCTCTCCGTGCCGGGCGCGCCCCGGACCGGCGGTCACGGTAGGCGGACCAGCACGTACGGACGTTGAGGAAGCGTCGCTCGCGCTCAGTGCCCCCGGTGGTCCTGGATCGTGATCCGCGGCCCGAACGACGGCTTCCGGAACCCGGAGCCGCCGATCAACCGCACGACACGTTCCCGGTGCCCGCGCCAGGGTTCGAGCAGCTCGAGCATCCCGTCGTCGTCTACGGGGGCACCGGTCAGCGCCCACCCGACGAGCGCCGGCACGTGGAAGTCCCCCACGCTCGGTGAGTCCGGGTCGCCGTGGGAGCGCTGCGCGGTCTCGGCGGCGGTCCACGGACCCACCCCGGGGATCGACTGGAGCTTCGCGGACACCTCGGCTCCGCCGCGGCCGTGCGCCAGGGTCCGCTCGAGTGCCGGAGCCAGCTTCACGGCACGCATCACGGTGGCCGAGCGCCCCGGTTCGATGCCGGCGCGGTGCCACTCCCAGCTCGGGATCCGCGCCCACGTCGAGGCGTCCGGCGGCACCATCATGCCCGCGGGGGCCGGGCCCGGCGCAGGGGTGCCGTGCCGACGGAGCAGGTACCGCCACGCGCCCCACGCCTGCCGCGAGGTCACCTTCTGCTCCATGATCGCCGGCACGAGCATCGCGACGACGGTGTTCGTGCGGAGCAGCCGGAGCCCGGGCTGCCGGTGTCGTGCGGCGGCGAGGAACTCGTTGCCCGAGACGTCGAACGACGACCAGTCGTCACCGCGTCCGAGCAGGTCGGGGGCGTGCTCGACCGCCCACGGTGCACCACTCCCCCACGCCGACACCGCGATGGTGTCGCCGGCCCGCCGGATCGCCACGGAGGCGAGACCGGAGGGCGTGCGCAGCGCGAGCCACACGACGCCGCCAGCCACCTGGAAGGCCGGGTCGCCGGAGCCGCGCTGCAGGGGCCGCAGGGTCGACGCGACGTCCACCGCGCCTCCAGGCCGGTACACCGTGTCGACGCGAGCCGCATCGTCGGACGCACCAGCTGCTGCCGTCGCGTCGCCGGACTCGCCTGCAGCAGCAGGCGACGAGGCGGAAGCGAGCGGGGACACACGGGGATGGTAATGCGGAACCACCGTCAGTCATGATGGGCACTGATCCCCACCACCCGACGACGGAGTTCCCATGCGCATCGGCATCCTCACCTCCGGAGGCGACTGCCCCGGCCTGAACGCGGTCATCCGCGCGATCGTCCTCAAGGGCATCGCCATCTACGGACACGACTTCGTCGGCTTCCGCGACGGGTGGCGCGGCGTCGTCGACGGCGACATCGTCCCGCTCGGCCGCAAGGACATCCAGGGCATCGCGAAGCAGGGCGGCACGATCCTCGGCACCAGCCGCACGAACCCGTTCGAAGGCGCCAACGGCGGCGTCGAGAACATCTCCGCGACCCTGCAGCGTCACGGCATCGACGCCGTCGTCGCGATCGGTGGCGAGGGCACGCTCGCCGCCGCGAAGCGCCTGACCGACGCCGGCCTGAAGATCGTGGGCGTGCCGAAGACGGTCGACAACGACCTGGGCGCGACCGACTACACGTTCGGGTTCGACACCGCCGTCGCCATCGCGACCGAGGCGATGGACCGCCTGCGCACCACCGGTGAGTCGCACTCCCGCTGCATGGTCGCCGAGGTGATGGGCCGGCACGTGGGCTGGATCGCCCTGCACTCGGGCATGGCCGCGGGCGCGCACGCGATCCTCATCCCCGAGCAGAAGACGAGCATGGAGCAGATCGCGAAGTGGGTGCGCGCGGCCTACGACCGCGGTCGCGCACCGCTCGTGGTGGTCGCCGAGGGCTTCGTGCCCGACCACGAGGACACCGCGCACACGGAGCGCGGGCTCGACGCATTCGGGCGCCCGCGACTCGGTGGCATCGGCGAGCGCCTCGCGCCGCTCATCGAGGAGATGACGGGCATCGAGACGCGGGCCACGACCCTCGGGCACATCCAGCGCGGTGGGACCCCGACGGCGTACGACCGGGTGCTGTCGACGCGGCTCGGGCTGGCGGCGATCGACTCGGTCGTCGAGGAGCGCTGGGGCCGGATGGTGGCGCTCCGGGGCACCGAGATCGAGCACGTCTCGTTCGAGGAGGCGCTCGGCGAGCTCAAGACGGTGCCGCAGGCGCGGTTCGACGAGGCCGCCATCATGTTCGGGTAGGTGGGGAGCGGGCTGGCTGGCTGCTTCGGGCGTACCGGGTCGAATCGGGCGTACCGGGTCGAATCGGGCGTACCTGGTCGGTTGTTCTGCCCCGGTACGCCCGATTCCGCCAGGCATCGCGCGCGTTCTGGGAAAGAACGGGCACGCCGCCGGGTCCGCCGACTCTGCGCCCGGTCAAATCGGGCGTACCTGGTCGGATCGGGCGTACCAGGTCGGTTGTTCTGGCCCGGTACGCCCGAATTCGCCAGGCATCGCGCGCGTTCTGGGAAAGAACGGACCGCTGGCCGGGAGGCCCGGGGTAGCGTCCGGCGCATGACCCGCGCCGTCCTCGTGTCCCGTGCAGCCCCGCCCACCGTCACCGACGTCGACCTGCCGGATCCGGCCGAGGGCGAGGCCCTCGTCGACGTCACGTACTCGAGCGTCAACTTCAAGGACGGACTCGCGCTCGCCAGGAACCCCGGCGTCGCCCGGCTCGATCCCCTCGTGCCGGGGATCGACGTCGTCGGCACGGTCTCCGGGCTCGGGCCGGGTGTGCACGAGGTCGCGATCGGCGACCGGGTGGTGCTGAACGGTGCCGGACTCGGTGAGACCCGGCACGGGGGCTGGGCAACGCAGGCCGTGGTGCCGTCCGGGTCGCTCGTCGTACTGCCCGAGGCGATCGACGACTCGTTCGCGGCGGCCATCGGCACCGCGGGGTTCACGGCGATGCTCAGTGTGCTGGCGTTGGAGCGCTTCGTCGCGCCGGACGACGGGCCGGTGCTCGTGACCGGGGCGTCGGGCGGCGTCGGCACCGTGGCGATCGCACTCCTCACGGCCCGCGGGTACCGGGTCACGGCGTCGACGGGTCGCGCGGCCAACACGGAGTCGCTTCGCCGACTCGGCGCCACCGAGGTGGTCGACCGCGGCACCCTCTCCGATCCGGGCAAGCCGATGCAGCGGGCGACGTGGGCAGGTGCGGTGGACAGCGTCGGCGGGGCCACCCTGGCGAACGTGCTGGCCTCGACCCGGTGGGGAGGAGCGGTGACCGCGTGTGGGTTGGCCCAGGACTCTGCGCTGCCGACGACGGTGCTGCCGTTCATCCTGCGGTCGGTCTCGCTGCTCGGGATCAACTCCGTCGATGCCCCGCTCGAGCTCCGACGTCGAGCGTGGGACCGGCTCGCGACCGACCTCGACGCGGCGCTGCTCGCCGACGTCACACGGACGGTCACCCCGGAGCAGGCCATCGCGGTGGGGGCCGAGGTGGTAGCGGGGCGCGTGCACGGGCGGACGGTCGTCGCCGTGGCCGGATGAACTCCCCGGCTCGGACAGCGTGTTTTTTAGCAAACGTTTGCATATTGGCACGCTAGGATTTCGAGTGTCGATTTCGTCCTCGAGGAGATGACATGCCGGTCCCCAAGTCCACCGTGGAGAGCTCTCCCCGGAAGCTCCTGCGCGACGTCGTGTACGACAAGATGCTCGCGGCCCTTCGCGACGGCACACTGCAGCACGGCGAACGCCTGAACGACGACGAGCTGGTCCAGTGGCTGGGTGTGAGTCGCACCCCGATCCGCGAGGCGATCGCGAAGCTCGTCGACATCGGCCTGGTCGAGATGGAGGCGAACCGGTACACCCGCGTCGCCACCCCGACCTTCGAGGACTGGGTCACCGCGACCCGCGCGACCGCCGGGTTCTTCGAGCTCAGCCTCCGCTGGGGCGTCCCCGAGTACAGCGACGAGGACGTCGAAGCCCTCAGCGCGCTGCTCGACAAGGCCGACCGGATGCGCAAGGTGCGGGACTACGGCTTCAGCGGCGCCCTCACCGAGATCATCGAGTTCGCGGTCGAGCACTCCGGCAACCCCCTGGTGCAGAACGCCGCAGTCGGTGCCATGGAGCGGGTCCGCTTCACGCTCAACCCCACGCCGGCGTTCGAGCAGTACGGGTCCGAGGCGTTCTTCTCGATCCTGCGCGAGGCCCTCACGGAGCGCGACGGCGAAGGTGCGGCCGAGGCCGGACGCGCCCTCACCCGCAACTTCGAGCAGCACATCGAGACGGTCCGCGCAGACCGCGGCTGACCGTGGCCGACGGCGAGTGGGGTGACGCCGATCCCTGGGCGACGGGGAACGACGACGCCTACGCCTCCCTGCTCGCCCACGTCCGCACCGGCCCCCGAGGTCCGGTGCCGGTCGACCTCGACGCACTGGCGTGGGAGTGGGACACCTCCCGCGGCCACGTCCGTGCAGCGGCAGCCCGGCTCGAGGACCTCGGCATCCTGTCACGCGGGCAGGACGGCACGTGGCAGTACGAGGAGCTGTCCGACGCCGACCTGTCCGACGCGTTCGACTTCTGGGTCGCGCTCGTCGGTCCGGCACTTCGTGCCACGATCCCGGCACTCACCCCCGAACTGCGGGCCGAGCTCGATCGCCGGACCGCACGCGCCCGCACCGCCGCTGCACTCCGCCTGACGGAGTACCCGACGACGTTCTCGGCCGCCTGCCAGTTCTGGTTCGAGCACTCCCCGAACACCCTCGTGCGCGACCTCGGGCTGCGGGCGTTCGAACGGATGCGGTGGTCGCGTGTGCCGACGAGACCGTGGTCGGTCCACGAGGTCCGACCCTGGTTCGCTGCGATCACCCGAGCGGTGGACACCGGCGACCCGGCCGTGGCGACCGACGCGAGCGAGATCATCGACGGCCTGTTCGAGGTCCACCGACGGAACATCGGGATCCCCCGCACGGACCGACCGGCCGCCGACGCCACCGACCGCCGTGCGGGTGCGGTGCACCGTGCGCTGCTCCGCGACCTCCGCTCGAGGGCATTGCCCATCGGGTCGACGCACTCGCTCGAGGGCCTGGTGGTCCGGACGGGCGCCCCGTTCCCGGCGGTCCTCGAGGCAGTCCGATGGCTGCACGACCTGGGCCTGGTCGAGAGCGACGGGGATCGGTTCCGCGTCGTCGAACCATCGCTCGCGACCTGGCGGGACACGATGGAACTGCTCACCGGGGTCTTCACCCACGCGACCGTCCACGTGCTTCCCGGGCTCCACGGACCCGAGCTCGACGAGTTCCGACGACTGGTGGAACGAGCCCGCGCCGACGGCCAGGTCCGCGACCACCGGTACACGGAGAGCGCCTTCGCCGTCACCCGGTTCCTGTCCGAGCGGTCCGGCAACCGCTGGACGCGTGAGGCCCTGCGCCTCGTGATGGCGCGGCTTGCCTACGCGCTCCCCGAGGCTCCGGCGTTCCGGCAGTGGGACGCGGAGGCGCTCTGGCTCTCGCTGGACGGCGCCGCCGGCAGCGGGGACGTCGGGACCGCCCGGTTCGCTGCTCGTCTGTTCGTCGGCGTCGCACGGGCACACGTGGACGACGTCACGGCGCGGTGGGGCACGATGGGGGCATGACCGACGCGAGCGACGACGTCCTGATCCACGCCACCGGGGTCCGCGTCACGCGCTCCGGCCGCGACCTGCTGCACGACGTCGACCTGACCGTCCGACGCGGTGAGCACTGGGCACTGCTCGGGCCGAACGGCGCCGGCAAGTCCACGCTGCTCGCCGTCCTCGGCGCGATGGGACACCCCACCGCCGGCACCGTCGAGGTCCTCGGGCGCCGACTGGGTCGCGTCGACGTGCGCGAACTCCGCGAGCACATCGGACACGTCGATCCCCGCCACCGGATGCTCTCCCCGCTCACCGTGCTCGAGACGGTGCTCACCGGGCTGACCGGCACGACCGACCTCATGATGCGGTGGGAGCCCTCCGCCGAGCAGGTCGCCCTGGCCGAGCAGCACATCGCCGACGTCGGGCTGACCCCGCGACGGGACGCCCGGTGGCCGGTGCTGTCGCAGGGCGAGCGGGGTCGGGCCCTCATCGCCCGGGCCCTGATGTCCGAACCGCAACTGCTGCTGCTCGACGAGCCGGCGACGGGGCTCGACGTCGCCGCGCGGGAACACCTGCTCGAGACCGTCGACGCGCTCCGGCACCGGCACCCCGAACTCGGCAGCGTCATGGTGACGCACCACCTGGAGGACCTGCCGGCCTCGACGTCGCACGCGATGCTGCTCCGCGACGGCACCGCGGTGGCCCAGGGCACCTCGGACGAGGTCATCACGTCGTCGGCGGTCTCGCACGCCTTCGACTTCCCGCTCGCGATCCTGCGGGCCGAGGGCCGGTGGGCCGCGCGCCGATCCGCCTGACGCGTGCTTGAATGGCCGTTCAGTGTCCGCGGCCCGTGTCGGGGAGGGACCCGGCACCGCGCACCACGGTGTCATGCCGCGGACCGTCACCAGGGGAAACCATGACGAACACGCCGCCGCCCTACCCGGGGTCCGAGCCGCAGCCGAACGACGGGCAGCCCGACGCAGGCCAGCCGAACGACCAGCAGTACCCGCAGCAGCCCGCCGGGCAGGCGTACGCGCAGCAGCCTGCCGGGCAGGCGTACGCGCAGCAGCCGTACTCCGGCCAGCAGCAGGCCCAGCAGCCCTCCGCCCAGGCAGCCCCCGCCGGCGCGCCCTACGCACCCCCGCCCAAGGCATCCCGCGGCAAGCGCGTCCTGATCTCCGTGCTCGGCGTCGTCGTGGCCGTGGTGGTGGCGTTCCTCGTCCGCCAGGGCCTGAACGCAGCCTTCAGCGACTCCACCGAGGAGAAGGTGTCCAAGGCCGTCGAGCAGATCCGCGAGCAGAGCAACCTGCCCAAGCAGGTCGACTCCGTCACGACGTGGACCGCGATCGAGGCCGAGGGCTCCGCGATCCACTACGACTACACGGTCTCGACCGACGTCGACCCGGCCTCGATCACCGAGACGGTCATCCGCGACGCCGTCGGGCCGAACCTCTGCTCGAACAGCGAGACCAAGAAGCTCCTCGACGAGGACGTCGACATGCGGTACACCTACGCGTTCGAGGGCTCGTCGAAGACCGTCGACACGACGTTCACGAAGGCCGACTGCTCCTGAGCCCCGACGCCCGTCAGGCGGTCGCGGCCCCGACGCCCGTCAGGCGGTCGCGGCCCCGACGCCCGTCAGGCGGTCGCGGCGGCAGCAGCCTTCGCGGCCGCGGGCAGGGCGTCGAGGATCCGGCCGACCGCGCGGTCGTCGTGGGCGGCCGTGACGAACCAGGCCTCGAACACGCTCGGCGGCAGCGTCACCCCGGCGTCGAGCATCGCGTGGAAGAACGGCGCGTAGCGGAACACGTCCTGTGCCCGCACGTCGTCGTAGTTCCGAGGTGCCTGCTCGGTGAACGCGAACGAGAACAGGTTGCCGGCGTGCTGCACGGTGTGCGCGACGCCCTCGGCCGACAGCGCCTCGCTCGTGGCGGTCGCGATCGTCGAGGCCGTCCGGTCGAGGTGCTCGTACACATCGGCCGTCGCCGCACGGAGCGTGGCGGTCCCGGCGGCCACGGCCAGCGGGTTGCCGGACAGGGTTCCCGCCTGGTACACCGGCCCGAGCGGGGCGAGGAAGTCCATGACCTCGCGCCGACCACCGAGGGCGGCGAGGGGCATGCCACCGCCGATGACCTTGCCGAACGTGATGAGGTCGGGCTTCCAGCCGGCACCGTCGGGGACGACCTTGGACGCCTCGAGACCCCACCAGCCGGCGGCGCCGACGCGGAACCCGGTCAGGACCTCGTCGACGATGAGCAGCGCACCGTGCGACTGCACGATCTGCGCGAGTGCCCGGTTGAAGCCGCGCTCGGGTGCCAGGACGCCCATGTTCGCGGCGGCCGACTCGACGATGACGGCCGCGATGCGCTCGGAGTGCTCGTCGAACGCCCGGCGGACGGCGTCGAGGTCGTTGTACGGCAGCACGAGGGTCTGCGCGGCGGTCTCGGCGGTGATGCCCGCGCTGCCCGGCATGGCCAGGGTCGCGACGCCCGAGCCGGCCTCGGCCAGCAGGGAGTCCGAGTGCCCGTGGTAGTGCCCGGCGAACTTCACGAGCAGGTCGCGGCCGGTGTAGCCGCGGGCCAGCCGGATCGCGGTCATCGTGGCCTCGGTGCCGGTCGACACCATGCGGAGCTTCTCGATGGGGCCGTCGCCGTCCACCGACACCCGCTGCTTGACGAGTTCGGCCAGTTCGGTCTCGCCCGGGGTCGACGCCCCGAACGAGAGCCCGCGCGCAGCGGCCTGCTGCACGGCCTCGACCGTGCCGGGGTGCGCGTGCCCGAGGATCGCGGGGCCCCACGACGCGACGAGGTCGACGTACTCGCGACCCTCGGCGTCGGTGACGTAGGCGCCCTTCGCGGACACCAGGAACCGCGGGGTGCCGCCGACCGATCCGTAGGCGCGGACCGGGGAGTTCACGCCGCCGGGGATCGCGTTCTTGGCGCGGCCGAAGAGCTGGTCGTTCGTGGTCATTCGGGGGCCTTCCCGGTCGAGGCGATGCCGGCGACGTCCGCGGTGCTGCCGGAGGTGCGGAGGCCCGCTTCCTCGTTGAGCTTCCGCGCGATGTCCACGGCGAAGTAGGTGAGGATCGCGTCGGCACCGGCCCGCTTGATGCCGACGAGCGACTCCATGGCGGCGGCGTCGCGGTCGATCCACCCGTTCTGCGCTGCTGCGGTGATCATCGCGTACTCGCCGGAGATCTGGTACGCCCAGACCGGGACCGGCGAGGTGGCCGCGGTCTCGGCGAGCACGTCGAGGTAGCTCATCGCGGGCTTCACCATCACGATGTCGGCGCCCTCGTCGACGTCCAGCTCGACCTCGCGGAGGCCCTGGCGACCGTTCGCCGCGTCGATCTGGTAGGTGCGGCGGTCACCGACCAGCGACGACGACACGGCCTCGCGGAAGGGCCCGTAGAACGCCGAGGCGTACTTCGCCGCGTACGCGAGCAGCGCGGTGCCGCTGTGCCCGGCGCCGTCGAGCGCGTCACGTGCCGCGGCGATCTGGCCGTCCATCATCCCGCTCATGCAGACGAGCTCTGCGCCGGCCTCGGCCTGCGCGACCGCCATGTCGCGGTAGCGCAGCAGGGTGGCGTCGTTGTCGACGGAGCCGTCGGCGGCCAGCACACCGCAGTGTCCGTGGTCGGTGAACTCGTCGAGGCACAGGTCGGACTGCACCACGAGGGCATCCCCCACCTCCTGGCGAGCGACGCGGATCGCCACGTTGAGGATGCCGTCGGGGTCGGTGGCACCCGAGCCCTCGGCGTCCTTCGTGGTCGGGACGCCGAACAGGTTCACACCGCCGACCCCGACCTCCGCAGCCTCGACCAGCGCGCGGCGGAACGAGTCCAGGGAGTGCTGCTGCACGCCCGGCATGCTCGAGATGTCGACGGCGTCGGTCGCGCCCTCGCGGATGAACATCGGCAGCACGAGCTCGGCGGGGTGGAGCCGGGTCTCGGCCACGAGTCGTCGCATCGCGGGGGTGGCGCGGAGCCGACGGGGGCGGACCTGGGGGAAGCGTCCAGTCACGGGTGACCTTCCTGGTGGGGGGTGGTGGGGTTGAGTGCCTCGACGACGGCGTCGAGCAGGGCTTCTGCGGACCGGGTGCGCCCGACGGCGTGCACGGGCAGTCCGGCGGCACGGGCGTCGTCGGCGGTTCCGGGACCGATGCAGGCCACGACGGTGCGGGGGTCGAGCGGGGTCATCCGGCGGGCGATCTCGCGGGCGACGCTGCCGCTCGTCACGAGCACCGCTGCGGGCGCCGTGTCGAGGGTGATCGGCTCGTCGCCGGTCCCCACGGTACGGTACGCCACCACGTCGTCGACGTCGATGCCGCGGGCGCGGAGCCCGTCGACGAGTGTCGGTGCCGCGATCTCCGAGCGGGGGAACAGGACGGTGCCGTCGGTGTCCGGCAACTCCTGCACCAGGCCGGCGGCGGACGTCTCGTCCGGCACCAGGTCGACGACCCAGCCCGCGGCACGGGCGACACGGGCGGTCGGCTCGCCGACCGCGGCGACACGCACCCCGGCCGGGAGGCCCGCCACGCGTTCCGACAGGACCGTCACGGCCGTCGCACTGGTCACCACCACCCACGCGTAACCAGCCACAGGGGTTCGGTCACCGATGGAACGCGGTGATCCGTTCCTCCCGGCCGCACCGGAGGTGACCAGGCGGCGGACCGCAGCGTCGAGCGCGGAGGGGTCGGACGGCGGAGCGTCCGTGATGAGGGGGACGACGACGGGGGCGAGCCCGCGGGCCCGCGCCGCTTCGGCGACCCGGTCCCCCCACGCACCGCCGCGTGGGACGAGGACGACCGGGGGTCGCGCCTCGTCCGTCGCGGGGGTGGAGGGTTCCGTGGTGACCGCCTACTCCGACGGCGTCGCGAGGCCGGGACCCGCGGTGTGCGGCCCGTCCGTGGTGTCCTCGGCGACGGTGGTCGCCAGGTCGGCGAGGTCGGCTGCGCCGTTCTCGAGGAGCTCGGTCGCCACGCGGCCACCGACCGCGAGCGCCTCGTCGAGGCGGTCCTGCGCAGAGCCGTCGAGCACGGCAGCGTGCGATGCCGTCCGGTACTCGGTGCCGTCAGGGCGGTAGACGGTCGCGGAGACGAGCAGGAGCTCGGCGTCCACGACGGCCGTCGCACCGATCGGGGCGGAGCAGCCGGCCTCGAGCTTGGCGAGGACCTCGCGCTCGGCCGTCACCGTCAGGCGGGTGGGGGCGTGCTCGATCTTGCGGAGCGCGGCGAGCAACCCGCGGTCGGTCTCGTCCGTGCGGATCTCCACCGCGAGCGCACCCTGTCCGGGAGCACTCGGCCAGAAGCCGAGGTCGAGCAGTTCCGTCGCGGCCGACAGGCGGTCGATGCGGCCGAGGCCGGCGGCGGCGAGCACCACGGCGTCGAGGTCGTCGTCCACCCGGCCGAGGCGGGTGTCGATGTTGCCGCGGATGTCGACGACGTCGAGGTCCGGACGCGTCGCACGGAGCTGCGCCGCACGGCGGGGCGAACCGGTGCCGACCTTCGCGCCCTCGGGCAAGGTCTCGACGGTGGCGCCGTTCCGGGCGACGAGGACGTCACGGGCGTCCGCGCGCTTCGGCACGGCACCGATGGTCAGGCCCGGGTACGGAGCCGTCGGCAGGTCCTTGAGCGAGTGCACGAGCACGTCGACCTCACCGGCGACCAGTGCTTCACGGAGGGCGCTGGCGAAGACGCCGGTGCCGCCGAGCGAGGCCAGGGACGCACGGTTCGTGTCGCCCTCGCTGGTGACGGTGACGAGTTCGACGGGTCGGCCGGCCGCCTTCGCCAGCCGGTTGGCGACGTCCTGCGACTGCGCGACCGCGAGCCGGCTGGCACGGGTGCCGAGTCGGATCGGGGTCGGACCGTCGGGCGCCGTGGCGCTGGGGTCGTTCACGGTCGTGTCGGTCACGGAGCGACGCCCGCGGCGGCGGGCTTGAACCCCGCTCGCACGTTCTCGCAGCACCCCGGACGGCACACGTCGTACCAGGGGCCGATGTCGGTCATGTGCGGACGCTCGGCCTTCGGCGTGCCGTTGACCCGCTCGAGCACCAGGTCGACGAGACCGGACACGTAGGCCGGGTCGATGCCGGGGGTCTGCGTGCGGAGCGACCAGAAGCCGAGCTCACCGGCGGTCTCGGTGGCTTCCTCGTCGAGGTCCCACATGACCTCCATGTGGTCGCTGACGAAGCCGAGCGGGACGATCAGCACGGCACGGGTGGGTCCGCCCTTGAGGTCCTCGTTCATGTAGTCGTTGATGTCGGGCTCGAGCCACGGCTGCGTCGGGGGACCGGAGCGCGACTGGTAGACGAGCTTCCAGCCGGGCTTCGACGTGCCCCGCAGGTGTGCGTGCTCGGGCTGCTCGAGGAGCTCGGCCCAGGCCTGGTCGAGGACGACCTCGCCGACGGCGAGGTGCTGCGCCTCGTACGCGCCGTGCTCGTCGAACCCGCGGTAGTCGGGGCCGGACTTGGCGGCGTCGGTCGAGGGGATCGAGTGCGTCGAGAACAGCACCTGCAGCTCGGTCGCGACGTCGAGGCCCTCGTTCTCGGCGATCGCGCGGGCCATGCCGTCGCGGACGCCGTCGATGAACGGACGGACGAAGCCGGGGTGGTCGAAGAACTGGCGGATCTTGTCGATCTGGATCGTGTCGATCAGACCGGTCTCGTTGAGCACGCGGGCGTAGTCCTCGCGGTACTGCCGGCAGCTCGAGAACGACGAGTACGCGCTCGTGGCAATCGCGACGAGCTTGGTGTACCCCTTGTCGGCCGCCTCGGTGAAGGCCTCTTCGAGGTAGGGCGCCCAGTTGCGGTTGCCCCAGAGCACGGGCATGTCGATGCCGCGTGACGCCAGCTCGGCCTCGAGCGCGGCCTTGAGCGCACGGTTCTGCGCGTTGATCGGGCTCACGCCGCCGAAGTGACGGTAGTGGTGCGCCACTTCTTCAAGCCGCTCGTCCGGGATCCCGCGGCCACGCGTGACGTTCCGCAGGAAGGGGATGACGTCGTCCTGGCCCTCGGGGCCACCGAAGCCGGCGAGCAGGATCGCGTCGTAGGCGGTCGGGGTCTCGACGTGCTCGGGGCCGGACGCCGCCGCGGGGGTGGCGGCGAGGACCTGGCCGTTCGTGATCATGCTGGTGTCGGTCATGACAGCACCTCCGGGAGTTCGGCGGTCGTCACGCGACGACCCGTGAAGAAGGGGACCTCTTCGCGCACGTGCATGCGCGCTTCGGTGTAGCGGAGATCGCGCATCAGGTCGACGAGGTCGACGAGGTCCGGGCTCTCGAGCGGCAGGATCCACTCGTAGTCGCTCAGGGCGAAGGTCGCGATGGTGTTCGTGAGCACGCGGCGGTACTTCGCGCCGGCGATGCCGTGGTCGCGGAGCATCTTCGAGCGCTCCTCTTCCGGCAGCAGGTACCACTCGTAGGAGCGGACGAACGGGTACACCGTGATCCACGCCTCGGGGTCCTTGCCGCGCAGGAACGCGGGGGTGTGCCGCTTGTTGAACTCGGCCTCGCGGTGCATGGCCATGACGTGCCAGACCGGCTCGGCGTCCTGGAACAGCCCGGTGCGACGGACCTCGCGCAGCACGGCCTGGATGGCCTGCGCGTCGTCGCCGTGCAGCCAGACCATGACGTCGGCGTCGGCACGGAAGGCCGAGACGTCGTAGAAGCCACGGATCGTGACACCGCGCTCGGCGGCGCTGGCGATCACGGTGTCGAGTTCGGCCACGGCGTCGTCGCCGACGCGGTGGACCGGACCGAGGGGCCGGCGGAACACCGCCCAGAGGGCGTACGCCGTCAGGAGGTTCGGGTCGATCCCGGAGTCCGGGTGACCGGTCTCGGCGGGTTCCGTGTGGGGATGGTCGTGCGCGGGCACGGGCCCGGTGTTCGTGGGCGCGTCGGAGCTCATGGATCCATTGTCCTATCGGTTGCCAGGGTGTTGGCCGCCCCGCATCCGGTGGACCGCGCTCGGGCGGTCTACCGCCGTCGGAGCACCATCACGACGATACCCCCGACCACCGCCACGCCGGCTGCGAGACCGGCCAGGTAGGGCACCGGCTTCTCGTCGAGGCCGCGCTTGAACTTCGAGGCCGCGATCCCGATCTGCTTCGGGACGTTGAGCTTGTCCTCGATCGCGTCGAGGGTGTCGAACAACTGGGCTCGGGTCGCGGCGACGCGGGCAGCGAGATCGTCGTGCGGATCGGTCACGGTTCCTCCGTCGGTGGTGCGGCTGTCGAGGCTGTCGGCGCTCAGGAGCGGCCGTCGACGTCCGGCTTGCGGCTGCCGTACTGCGTCGGCGGGGTCGGCTTCTTGCCGAGGCCCTTGACCGCGTTGATGTCGTTCTTCACGCTGTCGATCGTGCGCTTCGGCGTGATCGGCAGGCCCTTCTTCAGCCGCTTCCAGCCGATCAGCCCGAGGATCGCGGCGATGATGAGCATGACGACGGCGACCACCAGGGCGGCCAGCCACGCGGGCATCACGGTCGCGAGACCCATCACGGCTGCGGTCAGCAGGACGCCGATCGCGTAGAGCACGACGACGAGCGCCCCGACCAGCAGGCCGGCTGCCAGGCCGAAGATCTTCGCCTTCGCGAGCATCTCGGCCTTGAGCAGGTCGATCTCGCCCTTGACCAGGCCCTTGACGAGCTTCGGGACGTCACCGACCAGGCCGAACAGCGAACGCGACTTGCGATCGCGGGTGTCCGTCATGAGGTGGTGGTGTCCTTCTTCTGGCCGACCTTGCGGACGGCCTTCTTGGTCGTCTCACCGATGAACTCGGCGACGTCCGGCGTCTTGTCGGCGATGAAGTCCTCGGCGACGTGCACGCCCTTCTGGACGCCGTTGCTGTTCCAGACCTTGCCGCTGACGGTCTTGATCTGCTCGTACCGCGCCCGTCCGGCTCGCGATCCCAGGACGTACCCGAGTGCGGCGCCGGCGACGAACAGGAGCTTTCCGCGCATGTGCGATTCCTCCGTGCATTGGTTGTGCGGTGGTCATGCACCGAACGGAATACGTCCGGCGGTCTCACCAACAGTAGCCCTCGGACGCTGCGCGGTCCGCTCAGGATCCGAGGATCTGCCCGGCTGCCGTCCGAGCGGCCGCGATGATGCCCGCCAAGCCCCGTCCCGTGGAGGCTTCTCCGATCCCGACGACACCCTCGGCGAGCCCCGCGGCGGCGAGGTCCGGTCCGTACCACCCGACGCGCGCGGCGCCGCTGACGCGGTCGGCCGTGATCGGCACACCGAGCAGGGTCGAGGCATCCTGCAGCGCGCGGGACCCGACGGGGTCGGTCGGGTCGACCGGGAGGCTCGTGGCGACGCCCGCCGGGTCGGTCGCGGTGGTCGCGTAACTGAGTCGCAGGACGTGGCGTCCGTCCGTCACGGCGGCCAGCCACGGCCACTTCACCGTTGCGTGCGTGAGGGCCTTCGCCGACACCGCCTGCGCGTCCGGGTGCACGAGCATCCCGGTGCCACGTGGGGCGGCGTCGAGCTCGGGCTGGTCGACGACGAGGGTGACGAGCTGGATGCCGGTCCGGTCGGGGGCGGCGGTGCGCTCCGGGTCGGCGACGGAGGACAGGGTGTGCTGGGCCGGTAGCCGTTCGGTCGTGCCGTCGGCGCTGACGATCTCGACCGCGTGCGCCTCGATCCGGGTCGCCCGGCTGTGCAGCCGGACGTCCACCCCGTAGGTCTCCAGGTCGGCGACGAGCTCGTCCACCAGGCGCACCGTGCCACCCCGGATCCCCTGCACCGGGGTGCCGGCGGCCGCACGAGCCCGCAGCGACAGGACGGCCCGGGCGAGTGAGCCCTCGCGCAGCAGTGCGGCGCGCAGGCCCGGAGCCACCCGGTCGGGGTCGAGCTGGTCGGGGTGGGTGGAGTGCACGCCCCCGGCGATCGGCACCACGAGGTCGTCGAGCACCCGCTCCCCCATGCGCCGCCGGACGAGTTCGCCGAGCGACGTGGCCTTGGCGCCGACCGGCCCCGGCAGCAGCGAGTCCATCTGGGCGCGGAGTCCGCCCTTCTGGCCCACGACGGCGAGGACGTCCGCCGCCATCGGGGTGCTCGGGATGCCGAGGAGCCCGGTCGCCGGGATCGGGGAGGTCCGGCCGTCGCGGGTCATCAGCCAGGCGCCGCGGGGGTCGGGGGCGACGACGTCGTTGCCGAGGCCGAGCTCGATCGCCAGACGGCCGACGGCGTCCGTGCGGGTGGCGAAGGAGTCCGCCGCCATGTCGAGGTCGATCCCGCCGACGGTGTGCCGACGGACCATGCCCCCGAGCTCGCCCGAGGACTCGACGAGCACCACGTGGGCGCCGCCCTTCGCGAGGTCACGGGCGGTGACGAGCCCGGCGACACCACCGCCGACCACGACGACGTCGGTCACGCGCCGGCTCCGTCCTGCGCTGCAGCGTCGTCCGCTCGGCCGTCGCCGAGCGAGTGGACCAGCTCGACCACGCGGGTCAGGACGTCCGGGTCGGTCTCGGGCGGGACGCCGTGGCCGAGGTTCACGACGTGGGCCCGTGCAGCACCGCCCCGACGGACGACGTCGCGGACGTGCGCTTCGAGGACATCCCACGGCGCCGAGAGCATCGCCGGGTCGATGTTGCCCTGCACGCTGACGCCGGTGCCGACGCGCTGGACCGCCTGGTCGAGGGGCAGGCGCCAGTCGACCCCGACCGCGTCGACGCCGACGGTGTCCGTGCCGAAGGTCGTCATGTCGGCGAGGACCTCGCCGCTGCCGACGCCGAAGTGGATGCGCGGGACCCCGAGCTCGGCGACGTGCGACATCGCCTGGGCGGAGTGTGGTGCGACGTAGCGGACGTAGTCGGCGCGGGAGAGCGACCCGACCCACGAGTCGAAGAGCTGCGCGGCCGAGGCCCCGGCGAGCACCTGGGCCCGGAGGAACATCCCGGACACCTCGGCGGCCCAGGCGAGCAGCCGCGACCAGGTCTCGGGGTCGGCGTGCATGAGCGTGCGGGCCCGGATGTGGTCCTTCGACGGGCCGCCCTCGACCAGGTAGGCGGCAAGGGTGAACGGTGCCCCCGCGAAGCCGATCAGCGGGGTGTCACCGAGCTGCTCGACCGTGCGCCGGACGGCCTGCTCGATGGGGGCGAGGGCCGCGGGGTCGAGCTGCTCGAGGGCGTCGACGTCGGCGGGGGTGCGGATCGGCGACGAGAGCACCGGGCCACGGCCGGGGACGATCTCGACGTCCACGCCCGCGAGCTTGATCGGCACGACGATGTCGCTGAAGAAGATGCCCGCGTCGACGGCGTGCCGGCGCACCGGCTGCAGGGTGATCTCCGACGCCATCTCCGGGTCGAGGCACGCGTCGAGCATGGCTGTGCCGATCCGAAGCTCCCGGTACTCGGGCAGGGAGCGACCGGCCTGCCGCATGAACCACACCGGGAGCGTCTCCGGACGGTCACCCCGCAGGGCCCGTACCAGGCGGGAACCACTCGTCCGCCCTGATGCCAGGGGGTGGGAGTCGGGGAGGGATGTGGTCGTCGCTTCGGTCACCGGATGATTCTCCCATCGAGCGCGTTACCATTGACTACGTGCTCATCTGTCTCACGGCGTCGCATCGCAACGCCAGCTTCGATCTCCTGGAGCGACTGAGCATCGGTGCACCCGCGGCAGCCAGCCGACTCGTCACGGATGCCGGCGTCCTGGACGGTGCAGTGGTCCTCGCGACCTGCAACCGGTTCGAGGCGTACCTCGACATCGCGGGCGACGAGAGCGACTCCGCCGTCTCCGCCACCGTGCAGGCCGTGGCCGCCGCGAGCGACCTGGACGCCACCGAGGTCCTCGAATCCGTCAACGTGCTCGGCGGCAAGGACGTCGTGCAGCACCTGTTCGCCGTGTCGAGCGGTCTCGAGTCCGTCGTCGTCGGCGAGACGGAGATCTCCGGCCAGGTCCGTCGCTCGCTCGAGGACGCCCGATCGAACGGCACCACCACCTCGGACCTCGAGCGCCTGTTCCAGGAGGCCGCGCACACCTCCCGCGGCGTCAAGACCCACACCCGCATCGGCGCCGCCGGTCGGTCACTCGTGCGCCTCGGCCTCGAACTGGCGTCGTCCCGCGTCACCGACTGGGCCCGCACCCGCGTGCTGCTCGTCGGCACCGGCAGCTACGCCGCCACCACGATCGCCGCCCTGCGCGACCGCGGCGCCACGAACATCCAGGTCTTCTCGCCCTCGGGCCGGGCGCCCTGGTTCGCCGCCAAGCACGACCTCGTCGCCGCCCGTGACCTGCGCCAGGCCATCGGCGAGAGCGACGTCCTGATCACCTGCACCTCGAGCGAGGTCCCGGTCGTCGCACCGGCCGACCTCGACGACGGGGTCCGCCGCATCGTCATCGACCTCGGGCTCCCCCGCAACGTCGACCCCGCGGCGGCCGGTGTCGACGGCGTCGAGCTGCTCGACCTCGAGACCATCAGCATCCACGCCCCGATCTCCGAGCTCAATGCCGAGTCCGAGGCCCGCGCGATGGTCGACGACGCCGTGTCCCGGTTCCGCGCGCAGGCGATGGAGCAGTCGACGACGCCGGCGCTCGTGGCGTTCCGCAAGCACGTCTTCGACATCCTCGACGACGAGATCGAGCGGGCCAAGCGCCGCGCGGATGCCGACGGCGAGTCCGTCGAGCACACCGAGCGAGCCCTCCGGCACCTGGTCGGCGTCCTGCTGCACCGCCCCTCGGTGCGCGCCCGTGAGCTCGGTCGCGCCGGTCGCGGCGAGGAGTTCGTCGGGGCCATCGACTCCCTGTACGGCGTCCGCCCCGAGGCCGAAGCGGAGCTGCCGGCGCCCGTCGTCCCGCTGGCCGACCGCACGGCACTGGACCCGACCGCCTCGGATCGCGACGACCAGGCGGACGCGAGCTGAGCCTCCAGGCCGCTCCGCAACCACCCACGCTGCGCGTGAGTGCGCTGCTGCTGGTGCGTGACCGACGTGTCCTGATGGTGCGCGCGCGGGCGCGCGACGTGCTCTACCTGCCCGGGGGCAAGGCGGAGCCGCACGAGACCGACGTCGAAGCGGCCGTCCGCGAGGCGTACGAGGAGACCGGCCTGCAGCTCGCCGCAGCCGACGTCGACCCGTTCGGCGTCGTGCTCGAGCCCGCCCACGGGCAGGCTCCGGGGACCATGGTCGCGATGACGCTGTTCCTGGTCCGGCCTGGAGGCCCGCTGGACTCCGCCACGCCCGTCGCCTCGGCGGAGGTGGACGAAGTGGAGTGGGTCACCTCGGCCGACGCGGACCGCTGCCCACCTGCAGGCGTGGAGACGCTCCGCCGCCTGGTGGCGGCGGAGCTCATCGACTGACCGTCAGGCTCGCGGCGGAGCTGCCGGCACGTGCCTGGTCGGCGGCACAACGCCGGTGTCACCGGCAGGAGAGGCGAGACGGCGTTCCAGCAGTGCCAGCGCGCCGATCACGGCGTCTGCCTCGAAGACACGGTTCCGCCGTCCCGCCGATCGTTGTGTCAGGACGCCACGCTCGACGAGGACCCCCAAGGCCGTGTTCGCGGCCTGCTCGCTCCGGCCCGTCGCGGCGGCGAACGTCTGCGCGGTGAGCACGGGCATACGGGGCGCGAGTTCGAGCGCCGACCACGCAGCGGAGTCAGAGCGGACTCCGACGAGCGCAGATCGCCAGGACTCCTTGATCCGGACGAGCTCGTGCTCGAACTGCGCCATCCGGTCCACGACCTCGGCCATCGCCTCGGCGAAGAGCCGGACGAACTGCCCGACGGCCCGCTGCGCTGGCTCCGATGACGGCGGCTCGGTGGAGCGGAACCGCTGGAGCCCCGCTTCGTAGTCGACAGCACGGGTCGCCAGGACCAGGGACACCGGTGGAGACGACTCGACGGTCAGACCCCGTGACCGCAGGACAGCGTGGATCAGTGCGCGTCCGATGCGACCGTTGCCGTCGGCGAACGGGTGGATCGTCTCGAACTGCGCGTGTGCGACGGCGGCGATGGCGATCGTCGGCAGCGTGCTCGAGTTCACGAACGCCAACAGGTCGTCGAGGAGTCCTGGCACCCGCTCCGGCACGGGAGGGACGAACACCGCTGCGGCAGGCGTCGGTCCGCCGATCCAGTTCTGCACCGCTCGGACCGTGCCCCCGACCTCGGGGGTCGCCGAGGCCTCCATCAGCCGCCGGTGCGCCTCGAGGAGCAGGTCGAGGGTCACCGGGGAACCCGGACCGACCGACTCGGTGAGGAAGGTCATCGCGTCGATGTTGCCGAGGACCTCGGTTGCGGTGCTCCACTGCCCGAGCGGGCTCCGTCCGCGCGCCTCTTCTTCGAGCAGCTTCCGCGGGGAGACCTCGAGGCCCTCGATCATCGACGACCCGACCGCTTCGGCTCGGAGGAGCATCCGGCCCAGTGCGTCTCCGCTGCCGAGCAGCGTAGATCTCGTCTCGGCTTCCGTCACCGCAGCGGTGGCCTCGAGCACGGCCGCTTGTTCGGTCGGTCCGAGATCGACCGTTCGGCCCTGCAGCGGATCCGGCACGTAGGCGTCGAAGACCATCGGCATCCGGAAGGCGCGTGTCGCGGCTGCCGGGTCGCCCGTGCGGCGGATCGTCTCGTACGAAGCCATACATGGATCATCCCATGATCAAGGATGACTGCCTATCCTTGATCATGGGACGCGTTCCACTCGGGTTCGTCAGACCTTGTCGGTGTCGGTGTACTCCCCGACCTCGCCGTTCTGGGCCGGCTCGGCCTCGCCGGGGATGTCCGAGTCGACGTACTCACCGTCGGGTCCGGCTCCGTCGGGACGGGTCTCGCCGGGGATGTCGCTCGAGACGAACTCGCCGACCGGCTCCGTCGACTCGACGTGCTCCTCGCCCGGGATCTCGCTGTCCGTGAAGGCTCCGGCGCGGGGCTCGACCCCGTCCGCACGTCCCTCGTCGCCTCGTGCCTGTTCGTGCTTGCCCGTCATGTCCGACCTCCGCTGCTCGGGTTGCTTGCCTCGGAGTGTGCCCGCGGTCCCTGGACGCCGACCGAACCGGATGCGGCGTTCGGTGGTTGCCTGTGCACCATGCAACGCAGCAGCCGATCGAAGTTCCTGCTCGTCGTGACCGGGCTCGTCGCCGTCGGGACGCTGGCGGGGTGCGCCTCGGACGGGCAGCCCGCCGCCACCGAGACCGTCACGGCGCCCGCGCCGTCGCCGTCCGCGTCGGCGTCCACACCGCAGTCGTCGGAGGAGTCCGCCTCGGCCGCACCGTCGGACGGGTCCGGTTCTGGGTCGTCCGCCGGATCCGGTGCCACTGGCCAGGCTTCCGGCGACCGGTGCGCGGTGTCGTCGCTCGCCGGACGCATCGAGGCGGGCAGCGGTGGCGCCGCCGGCAGCGTCGTCGTGCACCTGGTGCTCGAGAACACTGGTTCGACGACCTGCACCGTGCAGGGGTGGCCGGGCGTCTCGTTCGTCGGGGGCGGGAACGGCGAGCAGATCGGTGCGGCGGCCGTGGCGGAGAAGAGCTCGCCACACCCCACCGTGACGCTGGCGCCCGGCAAGACCGCCGTCGCTCCGCTCAAGATCGTCCGGGCCGAGAACTACTCGGCGGGCGACTGCTCGCCGCAGACCCCGGACGGCTTCCGCGTGTACCCGCCCGGGTCGAAGCAGTCCCTGTTCGTGAAGGACACCGACTTCCAGGCGTGCGCGTCTGCCGATGCCTCGCTGCTGTCGGTGCAGGCGTTCGTGCCGGAGGGGCAGGCGACCTCGTAGCGGTCGGACGTTCGACGACGGTTGTCGGGCGCGGGGCACGTTGGTCGTGCCGGGTGGACAGGTCTGTCGCTCCCGACAGAACTGGCCTATGGTCATCGTGGGATGGGGGTCTTCTCCGGTCGCCGCACGTCGGCAGGACCGGGGAGCACGCTCGTGCCGTGACCACGCATCGATGCTCCTGGGGGAAACATGACGGATCACAGTTCGAAGAGCGGCCGAGGGATCTCGAGGCGGGGTCTGCTGCAGGGCGCCGCCGTCACGATCGGCGGATCGGCCCTGGCCGGCGCAGCGGCGTCGCCGGCGTCCGCGGCAGCCACCAAGCCGTTCATCCCGTCCGGGCTGACGTACCCGGCCAACGACCCGCTCGCCGGGTTCTTCCGCAAGGTCGCCGCCGGCACCGCGACCATCGTCACGGCGGGCGACTCCATCACCGAGGCGTTCGGCGCTGCCTCGCCGCAGAAGGGGTACCCGGCACGGGTGCGGGCACGACTCCGCAACCGTGCCGGGCAGGCGCCCGGCGGACTCGACTACGTCCCCGCTCGCTCGCAGTACGCCACGGTCGACAAGCCTCCGACCACGGTGACCTACGTCTCGTACACGGGCGCGAACGGCGCCGCGCTCGACCTCCGCTCCGCCACCTACGCCGGTGCCCGGAGCACGAAGTCCGGGCTCGGCCGACGCGCCGTCGCACTGACCGGCACCAGCGTCCGGTCCGCCTCGTTCACGCAGGCCTTCACGTCGTTCGTGCTGTCGTGGCGGGCGACGAGCACCCGTGACGCGATCTCGGTCACCATCGACGGCACCAGGGTCACCCTGCCCGCGGTGTCCAGTGGTGAGCAGACCTGGACCAGCCCGCGGTCGGCCTCCGCGACCCGCACCGTGACGGTGACGTGGCAGAGCGGCGAGCCCTTCGTCGAGGGCTGGCAGCTCTTCGACGGCGACGAGGGCGGCGGGTTCCACGTCCTCGAGGCGTCGCAGTCGACCTCGCGGACCGAGGGCTTCTCCCTCGCGTCCTCGGCCGCCAACGGCAACGACACCTGGGCGGACGCGCTCCGTCGCTTCTCCCCCGACCTGATCACGTCGATGTGGGGGACGAACGACTACGGCGTGGTCACCCCCGCGGTCCTGACGCAGCAGACCATCAACTACCTGGACCTCGTGCACGACCGGAGCCCGGGTTCGGCGCTGCTCGTGATCATGCCGTTCCAGCTGGGAAAGGCGTCGACCACCGAGTGGGCGAAGTACCGCACCGCTCAGCAGCAGGCGGTGACCACGTTCCGGTCCGCGAACCCGGGCGTCGCGATCGGCTTCTTCGATCTCGGTGCCTACGTACCGCCGTACTTCGGTCAGACCGGCACGGCGGGCAACACGTACATGTACGACGGGATCCACCCGAACGACACGGGCTACGACGTCATCGCGGCGATCCTCTACGCCTACCTGACCTCGACGCCGGCCTGAGCTGCGGCCCCGTCCGCGTGGTGATCGCGGGCGGGGCTCGGCAGCCGCGGAGCGGGGACCCCGTTTTGGGGGCACCGCGAATCGCCTGCACGGACGAGACCCCCAGGCACGCGAGCGATACTCCCCGGATCACCATGCAGCAGAGGCATCACCCGCTGCATGTCCTGGAGTGACCGAGGGTACGGGCACGCCAGGGAGCGCCGTCGTGGGGATTCGGGTCAACACGACGGCGCTCACTTCACACGTCATCGTGTGCGAGGCGACGCTGGGCCCCCACGCGTCGCCAGCAGCGATGCTCGTCCGGATCGGTCCGGGCGTCAAGGGACCGACCGGCGCGACTCGCCGGTCGGTCGCATCCCCCGGAGCGCGGGCACGATGGGTCCGTGAGCACGACGATCAGCGACGAACGCCCGGACACCGACGAGCTGGTGGCGCTGTACGACGCCGTCGGGTGGACCGCGTACACGCAGGACCCCGCAGCCCTCACCGCGGCGATCGCCGGCTCCCACACCGTGCTGACCGCCCGTGACGACGACGGACACCTGCTCGGCCTGCTCCGCACGGTCTCCGACGGCGTGACGATCCTGTACGTGCAGGACGTCCTCGTCCTGCCGTCCGCGCACCGGTCCGGCATCGGCGGCGCACTCCTCGACGCCGTCCTGCAGCGGTACGCCGACGTTCGCCAGACGGTCCTCCTCACCGACGCGGAGCCTGGGCAGCGGGCGTTCTACGAGTCACGTGGGTTCGTCGAGGCCCACGACGTCGACCCGCAGCCGCTGCGCTCCTTCGTGCTCCTGCGCTGAGCGACGGCGGCGCGCGGCGAGCGGCGGCCAGCCAGCGGCGACCGGCCAGCGCCGTCAGCGCCGTCAGCGCCGAGCCGGCGCGTGCACCGCCTCGAGCACCTCGGTCCCCATGATCCGCAGCGCCTCGACCACGGCCAACCGCCGCTGCAACGAGGCGTCGTCGAACGTGACGGTCACGGCGTAGCTGACCGACGACCCTGGCCCCCGCAAGATCCCCGCCTCCGCCCGCACGCCCGTGCTCGACCCGGTGACCGCGACGACCTGCAACCCGTGGTCGAGTGCACGGTGCGCCAGGGGGTCGAGCCCGAACGACCCGGCGACCAGGGTGAGGTCACTCGCCAGGGACAGCCAGCCGAGCACCCGGTTCGACACCGCCTCGTCGACGACCTCGCCGAGCGCCAGCCCGCGCATCACCCACGACAGCTCCCCGGTCGGTGCGACGGAAGCGTCGGGGGCGTCGTCCGGCCCGCGGCGGTCCCGCACCCGGTCGATCAACGCCGTGCGCTCGATGCCCAGGGACTCCGCACGCTCCCTGACGGCGTCGATGCCCACCGTGGTCAGCAGCGCGTTCATGGCCCAGGCGTCGGCGGTGGCCCCGACAAGGGTGGCCAGGTCGGGCACCTGCATGGTCGGCTCCTGCAGGAACTGCCACAGGCCGGCGCCGGTCGCGGTGTCCCGGGCCATCCGCTGCAGCCGGTCACCGTGCAGGCGGCCGTCCTCGAGCTGGGCGGCGACCTCGATGAGCAGCAGGACACGGCCCAGGCTCGCGACCGGCTGCACCAGGGTGTCGTCGATCGCGAGCAGGGCCTTGCCGCTGGAGGTGTCGATCACCGAGGCGCTGACTCCGGCACCCTCGAGCGCGAGCGCACCGAGGGCCTCCGTGGTGGCGGTGAAGCGGTCGTCGGACCGGCCGCTGTGCCGCCCACGACCGCGGCCGCCACCTGCTGGGCGGTCATCCGGTCGCCGGCGGCGCGACGACCGGGCCGCGTCCGGCTCCGTCATCACCAGATCGCGACGCGCTCGGCGGGGTCGAGGTACATCGCGTCCTGCTCGGTCACGCCGAAGGTGTCGTACCAGACGTCGATGTTCCGCACGACCTGGTTGCAGCGGAACTCGTTGGGCGAGTGCGGGTCGATGCTCAGCAGTCGAGCCGCCTCTTCCGGGCGGATCGCCATGCGCCAGGCCTGGGCCCAGCTCAGGAAGAAGCGCTCGGCACCGGTGAGTCCGTCGACGACCGGGGGCTCCTGGCCGTCGAGCGACAGCAGGTACGCCTTCCACGCGATCGACAGGCCACCGAGGTCACCGATGTTCTCGCCGATCGTCAGGGCACCGTTCACGTGGCTGTCGGGAACCTCGGTCGGCACCAGGGCGTCGTACTGGGCGATGAGGGCCTTCGTGCGCTCCTCGAACGCGGCGCGGTCGGCCTCGGTCCACCAGTTCTCGAGCTTGCCGTCACCGTCGTACTGCGAACCCTGGTCGTCGAAACCGTGGCCGATCTCGTGCCCGATGACGGCACCGATCGCGCCGTAGTTCGCGGCGGCGTCGCGGTTCGCGTCGAAGAACGGGAACTGCAGGATGGCGGCCGGGAACACGATCTCGTTGAAGCCGGGGTTGTAGTACGCGTTGATCGTCTGCGGGGTCATGAACCACTCGTCGCGGTCGATCGGCTTGCCGATCTTGCCGAGCTCGCGGTCCACCTGGAACGAGGCGACGGCACGGACGTTCGCGACCAGGTCGTCGGCGCGGACGGGCAGCGCCGAGTAGTCCCGCCACTTGACCGGGTAGCCGATCTTCGGTGTGAACTTGTCGAGCTTGTCGAGCGCACGGGCACGGGTCTCGTCGGTCATCCAGTCGAGCGCGGTGATGCTCTGCCGGTACGCCTCGACCAGGTTGGCGACGAGGTCGTCCATCTTGGCCTTCGAGGTCTCGTCGAAGTGCTCCTGCACGTAGATGCGGCCGACGGCCTCGCCCATCGCACCCTCGACCAGCGAGACGCCGCGCTTCCAGCGCTCGCGCTGCTTGGGCGCACCGGTCAGTGCGGTGCCGTAGAACGAGAAGTTCGTGGCAGAGAACGCACTCGTCAGGTACGCGGCGGAGCCACGGATGACCTGCCAGCGCAGCCAGTCCTTCCAGACCTCGAGCGGCTGGTCGTTCAGCAGGTCGGCGAGGCCGGTGATGAACGAGGGCTCGCGCACCACGACGGTCTCGAACGCGCCGGCCGGGGCGTCGATGGCCTGCCACCAGAGCTGCAGGTCGACGCCCTTCGCGAGCGCGGCGACGTCGGCCCAGGGCAGCTTGTTGTAGGTCTTCTGGCTGTCGCGGGTCGTGACGTTGTCCCAGTGCTGGGCGGCGAGCGCCGTCTCGAGCGCGATGACGTGCTCGGTGCGGGCACCGCCGTCGTCGAGGCCGGCGAGCGGGAACATCGCCGCGACGAACTCGCGGTACTTCTCGCGGATGTCGGCGAAGCGCTCTTCGCGGTAGTACGACTCGTCGGGCAGCCCGAGGCCGGACTGCTCCAGGAACACGACGTAGGACTCGGGGTCGCCCGGGTCGTTGTCGACGAAGAGCTGCAGGAAGCTCGGCAGGCCGAGGCGCTCGAAGCGGCCGACGGCGGCGATGACCTCGCGCACGGACTGGATCTCGGTGATCTCGGCGAGCAGGTGCTCGATCGGTGCGGTGCCGAGCTCCTCGAGCCGCGCTTCGTCGGTGAACGAGGTGAAGAGGTCACCGACCTTGCGCTCCTCGGTGCCGGGGGCGGCCTGCTGCGAGCGCTCGATGATGTCGCGCACGGCGATCTCGGCAGCCTCGGCCAGCACCGTGAAGGAGCCGTACCGGGCCTTGTCGTCGGGGATCGGCGTCGCCTCGATCCAGGTCCCGTTCACGTGGCGGTACAGGTCGTCCTGGGGGCGCACCGCGGGGTCGAGTTCGTCAGTGTGGATGCCGGAGGCACGTGCGACGTCGGTCATGCGGTCCACGATAGCCACCGACCCCATGGGGCAGGTCGATCCGGGTCGCCTGCTGTGGACGGCTGCCGGTACGGTCATCGCATGGGACTTCCGTGGAAGCTGCACGGAGACGGCAAGACCGTCTCCGCGACGACGATCGTGGCACCCGACGAACGGCTCACCTGGCCCCGGACGATCGGCCTCGGGGTGCAGCACGTCGTCGCGATGTTCGGCGCCACGTTCCTGGTGCCGCTGCTGACCGGGTTCCCGCCGTCGACGACGCTGCTGTTCAGCGGCATCGGCACGATCCTGTTCCTGCTCATCACGGGCAACCGCCTGCCGAGCTACCTCGGCTCGTCGTTCGCGTTCATCGCCCCGATCGGTGCGGCGACCAAGATCGGCGGCATCCCACTCGCCCTGTCCGGCATCATCGTCGTCGGTGCGCTGCTCGCGATCGTCGGGCTCGTCGTGCACCTGGCCGGCGCCGGCTGGATCGACCGGCTGATGCCCCCGGTGGTCTCCGGCGCGATCGTCGCCCTGATCGGCTTCAACCTGGCTCCGGCGGCCCGCGACAACTTCACGGCGGCCCCGGTCATCGCGCTCATCACCCTGGCGGCGATCATCCTGGTCACGGTCCTGTTCAAGGGCCTGATCGGCCGCCTGTCGATCGTCATCGGCGTGCTCGTCGGGTACGTCGCAGCGCTCATCGGCGGCCAGGTCGACTTCTCCAAGGTCGGCGCAGCACCGTGGATCGGCCTGCCGGAGTTCACCGCTCCCGCGTTCGACCCGTCCCAGCTCCCGATCTACCTGGCGTTCGTCCCGGTCGTGCTGGCGCTGGTCGCCGAGAACGTCGGCCACGTCAAGGGTGTCGGGCAGCTGACCGGCCGTGACCTCACCCCGCTCACCGGTCGCGCGCTCTTCGCCGACGGCATCTCGACCGTGCTGGCCGGCGTCGGCGGCGGCTCCGCCACCACCACCTACGGCGAGAACATCGGCGTCATGGCCGCCACCCGCGTCTTCTCGACCGCCGCCTACTGGGTCGCCGCCATCGCGGCCGTCCTGCTCGGCCTGTCGCCGAGGATCGGCGCCGTCATCTCCTCGGTGCCCGCCGGCGTGCTCGGCGGCGCCACCACCGCGCTCTACGGCCTGATCGGCATCATCGGCATCCGGATCTGGGTCGAGAACCGCGTCGACTTCTCGAAGCCGAAGAACCAGCTGACGGCTGGCATCGCCCTGATCATCGGCATCGCGAACTTCACGTTCACGTTCGGCCAGGCGAGCTTCGGCGGCATCATCGTGGGCACGATCGCCGCGATCGTCGTCTACCACCTGATGGACGTCATCGGCCGGGCCCGCGGCACCGACGAGCCCTCGACCGAGGCCGCCGACCCCGCGCACGCCGCCACCGGCGCCGTCCCCGCAGAACCGCGCGCCGACTGACGCGAGTGGTCGGCCGGAACGCGCGTCCGGTCCGACGACGTGGGACCACCGGACTGGAGGCCCGTGGCGGCGCCGCCCCGGGCCTCCAGTCCGTCACGGCGCGCGCCGCGATCGGGACAGCGTTCCGCTCGGGCTGGGCAACGGGGACGACGCCCACGGCAGATCAGCGGCAGACTCGTCCCCGTGAACCTCCGCGCACTTGCTGTCTCCGGACTGCTCCTCGCCGCTTCGCTGTCGATCACGAGCTGCACCCACCAGGGTCAGGATGACGGGTACCTCACGCTGACTGCGGGCGAGGCCACCCTGTCGGCCTGCCCGACCGCAGCGCCGGTGGAGGTCGAGGCGTTGCGGACCGAGGAACTGCCCACCTGTGATCCGATCGGGCAGACCCTCGTCTTCCCCGACGGCGAGCAGATCCAGCTGCCGGAGCAACCGGGCGGCGGCGGCGCGTCGACCTCGGGGTCGGGCGACCACTACGCGTACCAGAGCGTCGGCAACTGGGGACTCGCCGCGGCTCGGGCGGACGCCGACTGCTCGAACGTGCAGGAGTGGGGCAACCCGGAAGCCCTCCGGCGCGTGCACGAGGCGTTCGGGAGCGGATGGGCCTGTCCCTGACGCTGCCCGAGGCCAGACGGGCGAGCCACTCGACCGCGGCGTGGACGAGGGCGCACTCCGCGTCTGGTTCACCCCTCCGTCTCGGTCGACGTTCCGGTGGGCGAGCGCCTGGTGACCACGACGGGTCGGCATCGCCGACAGAATGGGGCGGTGCACCGACCGACGCGACCCGCTGTGACCGCTGAGCGGCGCGCGGTCGACCGCGACATCGTGCGGCTGGCGGTGCCGGCGCTCGGCGCACTCGTGGTCGAGCCGCTGTTCCTGCTGACCGACACCGCGCTCGTCGGGCACCTCGGGGCGACGCCGCTGGCGGCCGTCGGGCTCGCGAGTGCCGTGCTGTCGACGGTGACCGGGCTGCTGGTGTTCCTGGCGTACTCGACGACCCCGGCCGTGGCGCGGGCGCTCGGTGGTGGCGACCGCCGCGGAGCCGTGCACGCGGGCATCGACGGGATGTGGCTCGCGCTCGTGTTGGGGGTGGTGCTGGCGCTGGTCGGGTGGCCGCTCGCCGGGCCGCTCGTCGACCTGTTCGGCGCCTCGGCCGAGGTGTCGGCCGCCGCGACCGCGTACCTGACCATCTCGCTGATCGGGCTGCCCGGCATCCTGGTCGTGACGGCCTCGACCGGGCTGCTGCGTGGGTTGCAGGACACGAAGACCCCGCTCGTCGTCGCGACCATCGGGTTCGTCGCGAACGGGCTGCTCAACGCCGTCCTGATCTACGGCGCCGGCTGGGGCGTCGAGGGATCCGCCGCCGGCACCGTCATCGTGCAGTGGGCGATGGCCGTCGTCTACGTGCGCATCGCGGTGCGGGCCGCTCGCTCGTCTGGGGCGCCGCTGCGACCCGGCGCCTCGGGCGTCGCCCGGGCCCTGCGGTCGGGGGCCTGGCTGTTCCTGCGGACCGCGTCGCTGCGGATCGCGATGCTCGCGACCGTCGGGGCCGCTGCCGGGCTGGGGACCACCGGGCTGGCGACGACGCAGGTCGGGCTGACCGTCTTCTCGACGCTGGCGTTCGCGCTCGACGCCCTGGCGATCGCCGGGCAGGCGCTCGTCGGGCACGGACTCGGCGGGCGTGACCCGGAGCGGGTGCGACTGGTGACGCGACGGCTCGTGCTGCTCGGGATCGCCGGTGGTGTGCTGCTCGGGGTGCTGACCCTGGCGGTGAGCGGCGTGCTCGGGCCGGTGTTCTCGGACTCGCAGGCGGTGCGGGACGCCCTGCCCGTCGTGCTGGTGCTCATCGCGGTCGGGATGCCCGTCGCCGGGTACGTCTTCGTGCTCGACGGGGTGCTGATCGGCGCCGGCGACGCGCGGTACCTGGCCATCGCCGGAGGCCTGAACCTCGTCGTGTACCTGCCGCTGCTCTGGTGGGCCGGCGGGACGCTCGCGGGGTTGTGGGCGGCCTTCGCCCTCGGCTACATCGGGGTCCGGGCGGTGACGCTCGGGGTGCGGGCGCACCGACGCGGATGGGTGGAACAGGCGTTGGCGCGGTGAGCGGGCCGTCTCCGGCTGGGCCCGCTTCGTCCTCCGGGCCTGATCCTTCTGCGGCACCGTCGTCTTCGGTGGCTTCGTCCGCCGTGCTCGCCACGGTCGGCATCGGGGTGCAGGGCGTCGCGAAGCTGCTCGTGACCGTCGTCGTCGGTCGGGTGTTCGGCACCGAGACCCTCGGGCAGACCACGGCGCTGCTGTCGCTCTCGGTGTTCGTCGCGCTGCTCTGGCCGAACGCCGCGGGCAACACCGCGTCGCGGTTCCTGGCGATCGCGCTGCGGGGTCGACGGTCGGACGCCGCGGTGAACCGGCTGCTCGGGGTCTCGATGTTGGTGTCGAGCGTGGTGCTCGCCGCGGTCACCGTTCCGATCGCGCTGGCCTGGGGCAACGGACCCGGCATGGTGTTCGGCGGTGCCGCGGTCGTCGTCGGCTATGGCCTCTACTGCTACGCCCGCGGCGCCCAACTCGGCTACGACCGGGCACCCCGGGTCGCGCTGTGGGACTCCGTGACGAGCGTGCTGGCGCTCGGGTTGCTCGTGGTGGCGTGCGTCGCCCGGCTCGAGCCCTTCGTGCTGCTGCCCCTGGCCATCGGGTACACGGTGTTCGCGATCGCGTGCTGGCCGCGGGGCAACGGCTTCGCGCCGGCTTCGCGCGAATCCGCTGCCGGGGTGCTCGGGTTCGCGGCGTGGAACGTGCTGGCGGTGGTGACCTCGAACGGGTTGCTGCAGTTGACGATGATCTCGGCGCAGGTGACGTCGTCGGCGCACGACGCCGGTGTCTACGCCGCCGCGTTCACCCTGGCGACGCCTGCGTCGATGCTCGGGCAGGCGTTGGGGCAGGTGCTCGTGCCGGCGTTCGCGCACCGGACCGATGGTGGATCGTTGCGCTCCCGCGGCGCCCTGCTGCTCGTCGTCGGGTTCGCTGCTGCTTCCGCCGTCGTCTTCGGCCTGGTCGCCCTGCTCGCCGGGTGGTTCCTGCCCATCGTCTACCCCGCCGAGGGAGCAGCTGCCGTCGCCGACCTGCGGTACCTGATGGTCGCGGTGTGGGTGTTCACCGTCGGGCTCGTGCCCGCGGCGCTGCTGCTCGCCGCTGGACGCTCACGCCAGGTCGCACTGGCCTCGGTCGCCGGGTTCGTCGTCGGGGCTGGGCTCATGGCGGTGCTCGGACCCGTCGCCGGTGTCGCTGGTGGCACCACGGGATTCTTGGTGGGGAGTGCGGTGAACCTGGTTGCGGTGGTGGGGCTCGGGGTGCGCACCAGCGCCGTGCCTCGACAATCCGTAGGGAATGTCGCATAAAGCTCGCACGGAACCACTCGCGGACCCCGCTGCTCACGAGCATCGGGATCGTCGCCGCGGTCGCGTTGGCCGGCTGCTCCGGACACAACGTCCCGACCGACGTCGGAGGCGAACCCTCCGACGCCTCGGAGACCGCCGCGAGACAAGCAGCGGTCGAGGGTCTCGAGGATCACGACGAACACCGCTTCGTGTCGGCGGTGGGACAGGATCAGCGTTCCGGCGCGGTCAGGGCGTGGAAGGTCTGCGAGCCGCTCCTGACACCGGGTGCGAAGGTCACCTCCAACGACGCGGTGATGACGACCATCGTCGGCGTCTTCGTGCACCCTGTCGACAAGCGGGCGAAGGACTGCTGGGTCACGCTGTCGTGGACAGAAGGTCAGGGGTGGAGCATGACGGCTGAACTGTCCGCCGCCGACGACTAGGCCGCGGACGCTTCGTGCGCGGGAGCCCGTGGCCGTGGTGCGGCGAGTTCCCTCGGCCCCGCCGGTCAGGGGGTCGCTGCTGCGCCGCTACGGGGGCAGTTCGAGCTCGCCGTCACGTTCCCGGATCGAACCGTGCTCGGGGATCCACACCTGGAGCTCGTCGACGGTGAAGTTCTCGAGCTCGTCGTGGTGGGTGCGGAGGAACGACGCCACTCCCGGCCACATCGGGAACCGTTCATCCACGCCCTGGACGACTGCGGTGAGGTCGTCGGCGTCCCGCTCCCAGGTCCCAGGGGGCGGTGGGAAGTGCGGCTTCCACGCGACGATGATGTACCCGCCGAACAGGGTGGTGCCGTGGTCGACGCCGCGAGCGCGCAGCTCCGCGTCGAGCCGCGCGATGCCGGCGACACGAGCCTGCGCCACGGCGGCGCCGAGCCGGACGACGGGGCGACTCGGTAGCACCAAGACAGGCGTCCAGGACACTGCGTTGAGCCCGGTGGCATCCGAGCCCCGCAACGCTGCGCGCAGCGCCCTGATGCCGATGTCAGTCAGTCTTCGGCTGACGCGACGGATCCCATGTAAGACATCGATCCGCCGCTCGGAGGCGCTGGTGTGAAGGTGTCAGCCGCAAGCTCGCTCGTCCGGAACTCTTCCGCGGCGGGCTCCACGGTGTACTCGACCACCTCGACTGCATGGCTCTTGAGGGCTCCGAGCACTTCGGCTGGCGTGACGTAAAAGAACTCGCGTCTGAGGTTGACCTTGTTCACCCGCTGGTTCGCGAACGTCTGGTGCAGCATCGTTTCCACTCCGACCGCGTCGTCGGCGAAGAACAAAGCGTGTACGTCGAAGCGGAACGGCACTGACGCGTCACCGAGTTCGATGACGCGGTCCATTGGCTTCAGGCGTCTCGTCATGCCGATCTTCACCATGCGTTCCCCGAACGCTCCGACATTGGAGATCACGTACACGTAGCCCGCTCGCACATTTGCTGCTCGATAGTCGACATCGGTGATGGCGCGGTCGACATCCTCAAGCCGCGCTTGGACGCGAGCGGCGCCTTCCGCGTCGCCGTTTGCCTGCAAGGCCGCGAGGGTGGAGAGGTAGTGCTGACGTTCCTTCTCGAGTCGGTCGTGCTCGGCTTGCAACTCAGCGGCGGCACGCTGCTGCTCACGGAGTTCCGCTCGTCGTTCTCGCTCGCGCTCCTTTTCCGCCTGCACCGTCTGGAGGTGTTCGTTGGCGAGGGCGATCTCCTCAAGCCGCATCTGGTGGTAGCTCGGTTCGATGCGAAGATCGATCATGGTGCCGCTTTTCGCGATCTGCTCCGCGGCCTTGCTGAGCCGCGTCTGCGCGACGTGCAAGTTGCCGGCTCGAGTGGCCTTGATGGCGTTCTCCGCTTCCGCGTTGTAGGCCCGCAGCAACACCTTCGCCATGTCCGTCATGAACTTCCGGCCCTGCGCTTCGGAGTTGTTGAAGGTGAATCGTGGGGCCGTCGTCACCGCGCGCTTGTCACGAACCGCGTTCTTGATGCGGTAGCGCAGCGCTTCCAACTTCGACGCAAGCTCCGTTGATGACGCGGCTGGGTTCTCGAAGTCGAAAAGCCCGACCGCCTGTAGTTCCACCGCGGCAGTCAAATCGACCAACTCTGCTCTTCGGGCGCTGATCCCCGCGTTGATCTCGTCGCGCGTCGCACGTGCCTCCCGGGCTTGCTGTTCAGCGGCACGAACGCGGTCCTCGGCGGTCTGAACCGCTTGCTCGCCCTTGAGCCGCTGCGACGCCTGCTCAGCGGCGAACCGTTCGCGCGCGTCGGCCTGCTCCTCCGCCCAAAGCTCGCGCGCCTCCGATTGCTCAGCCTCGAACTCCGCTCGAAGGGTGGCAAGCTGACGCTCTTGCTCAGCCCGGTACGCATCGACGTCGTCGAACGCGCGCATGTGGTAACGAGCAACAACCGCCTCACCCGCCTCGATCCGTGCCTCCGCGGCACGCAAACGCTCTCGTGCCTCCCGCTTCGACAACTTCTCGACTGGCTTATCCTGGGCCGCTGGGATGGCCGAACGCGGCGGCTGCTCCGCTGCTCGGGCAGCGCGACGTGTCTGCGGAGCTGCCGACCCACGGGCGTCCGATGGCCGGCTGCCGCGATCGCCCGGCGGCGACTGCTTGAGCTGCACATGCTCGGTCCAGGCCTGGCCGTCCCAGTAGCGAACGAACCGCGGATCCTTATCGTCGTACCAACCGGCAGGTGCTGCTGACATTGCTTCAGCTTAGAGATCCGACACAGCTTCGACACCCCTCGTCCGGGTACGCGTCTCGGCGCTGACAGTCGAGTTCACTCGAGGAGCAGCCCGTACCAACCTCGTATGTCTTATGCACCCGCGCCGCCAGACGGCGATCGCGATTGCTGCGAGAGCGTCCATTTGCGTGTTTTGTGACCACGGATGTGGTAGCGTTTGATGCAACCGAGCATGGGAGATCTGATGGCAGCCACCGCAACCGCACTGCCCGCTGGCGAAGGTGACGAGCGCCGCCTCAACGACTTGGGGTTGACGACTGGGGCTATCCACGCAGCCCTCCGCCCCGGCCTGTCCCGGGCAGCCAACCGCACGGCCATGGCACTCCCATCCTCCGCTGGCACCGACATTTACCACGACACGATGGAGCAGCTCGCACTGGCCCTCGCCGACGAGGGCTGGGAGCTCGTATGGGTCGACCGCCAGCCCCGCCTCCTGCACCCCGATGCCCTCATCGCCTTCACCCTCGCCTCGGGCACCAACGTCGCCGCCTCCGACCACCGGAAGTCGCCGCGCACGCGAAAGAAGGGCAAGGCAACGCGAAAATCGCTGGCTGCCCCACAGGTTGACGTCCTGTCGCTCTTCGAGGACCCGAACGTGGAGCAAGCTGCCGATCTAGTGTCGGCGGCAGCGCAGGCGCCGCTGTGGTTCCTAGTGCACGAGCGCACCGAACGTGGACTGAACCTAGAGTTCTCGCGCCCGGGCAGGATGACTCCGGCAGGCGCCGTTGTGGCATGGGAAGAGCGCATCCTGATCGGCTTCCTCGACCTTGATGGTGACCTCTCGATCTTCAACAACCCCGACGACGGAGACTTCGATGTACCCGTTGCGCCTCGTTCCTGACACCGGCCGCGCATCATGTTTTCCCCAGAACGCTTGAAACTAGCGCGCCAGCGCCTTGGACTGACGCTGACGGCGTTGGCTGAAAAGAGCGGTGTGTCCCCCCGTTCCCTTACCAATTTCGAGACGGGGGAACGGCCACCGAGTGAAGAATCACTCGGCAAGATCGCCGATGCGCTAGCTGTGCCACTGTCGTTCTTCGAGCGTGAGGCGCTCGAAGCTGTGCCCGTCGACGCAGCGAGCTTCCGGAAGCTCAGCAAGACAACCGCCACCCGGCGGGATGCCGTGCTCGCCGCCGCAAGCCTCGCCGTCGAGTTCTACGAGCACATCGCGCAGCAATTCACTCTGCCAAGCCCGGACATTTCGACTCTCGACAAGCTCGAACCAGAACAAGCCGCTGAAATCGTGCGACGCCAATGGGGCCTCGGGGACCGTCCGATCTCCAATCTCGTTCATCTGCTCGAGTCCAAAGGTGTTCGCATCGCCGCACTAAGGCATGAGTACAGCGACATTGATGCGTTTTGCTTTCTTCGAGACAGTACGCCGTATGTCTTCCTCAACACGTCGAAGTCAGGCGAGCGCCAACGCTTCGATGCTGCACACGAATTGGGTCACCTCGTTCTGCACAGCGATATCGACATGTCCCCGAGCACGTCGAAGGAACGGGAAGCCGAAGCGAATCGATTTGCCGCAGCCTTCCTTATGCCCAAGAGTGCAGTACTTGCGCAGTCGATGCGTGCAGCTAGTCTTGATCGAATACTGGCCGCACGATCGTACTGGCGCGTCTCCGCGATGTCTCTCACACACCGGCTCCACGAACTGCAGTTGCTCAACAATTGGCAGTATCGGACGATGTGCGTCACGCTTTCGGATCAGGGCTACAGGTCGTCTGAGCCGGGCGGCATCATCCCCGAGACGTCCCAGCTCCTTCGTAAGGTGATGTTCGGCTCCGCGAGCAAGGTGACGGTCCGCGATGCTTCCGCAGCATTAAATCTCAACCCGGACGACGTACGCGGTTTCGTGCGAGATCTCGTACCGGTTGCCGCGTAAAACTGGCAGAGATCGAGGATGCCTGCCGGTGCTCCTGAAGGTGGTTGACGATCTTGTCTTCGGGGGCCCATGCAAGACACGGAAGGGCCTCATTCCCAGGTCGCATAAGACCGGAGCTGGTCAGGCCGATGGGCGCTCGATGCCTCGGGGCCCTCGCGAAGTTGCGTGAGGACGGTCGCGACGGGCCGTTAGCCTCCTTGCGCAGCAGCGCGGTTCTCACCGCCACCCGCGACCACCTTGGTCACCCGCGCCGGAGGGATCAGAGCATGGCCATGCGCTGGAGAATTGCGCTAAGTTAACAGTGGCCCGGCTGCTCGCTCCAGGACTGGGGCGTTACTGAAAAACCGCGGTAATACCGCTCGCTACTGGCGAGGCTCGGTGACGGGCTTTGATTGATTGCAACACCATCGCTATGCGATGAGCAGCCGGGTCCCTAATCAGGGGGGATAGATGAACGAGCTCGACCGGATCGCTATGCGCTCCTATAAGACCTACAAGGCTCGACTGAAGGCTGCCGAGCGGCTCCAGGCACGCCAGCGGGCTTGGAACACTTGCCTTCTCGCGCTTTCAGTTGCGACCACGGCGGCGTCCGTTGCCCTACTGAGCGATGACCAGATTTATGGGACTACCGGGCCGACGGTGCTTGTGTGCGTATCAATACTTGGGCTGGCAGTTTCTATCTCGGTGGCGGGGCTGAACTACGGAGTTCGTAGCCGAGATATGTTTATGAACTATAGAGCTCTACAGCGAATCGCAGTGGAGGCGGAGGCGCTCCAAGAAAACCCTGCCGTTGCCGAGGACACCGTCAAGCAGCTCCTTGACCGCTACAACGCTCTACTCGACGATTCGGAAAATCACACGCCCGCCGATTACGCGCACGTGGACCAGAAGTCCACGGTAACACCATGGCATCGACGAGCGTCCAGCACCCTGACATTCGCACCTTACTTAGGCTTGATCGTCCCAGTACTGGTTCTAGTACCGCTCGTTGCGTGGGCCATCCGCGGCGGAGTGTAGATGTCCGCGTCCTCATCATTTCGCCACAATACTGCTAGGAGGCATTTAAGGCACATATTCCGTACCTACGTCTTCGACAGCACAAGCGTCGGGCGTGATGGCCAGCACGCTAATGCGCTTGAGAGCGACTGGGACGGTATAGCGGCACTCCTTCAGGAGAAACTGCGCAATGGATCGTATCAATATACGAGCTATCGCGAGAACCTCCTCTCGAAGGGGTCTCGATCACGTCCACGGGTTGTCTCAATCGCGACCGCTCGCGACCGCATTGTGCTGAAAGCGCTGGCTTCTGTTATAACCGACGTCTTCCCAGCTACTAGAACACCGCTGGCGCAAACACGGATAGTCGAACTGGTCCGCGTCCTCGCCGACTCAAAATTCGATACATTCATTCGAATCGACGTTAAAGACTTCTACCCGTCGATTCCGCACGCGGTTATTATGAAGCATCTCGGACGAAAGATTCGGCAGCGAAACCTTCTGCTTCTGATCAGACGCGCAATCTCGACCCCTACAGTACCAATGAAAGCTCCGCGGCCGCATTACTCGAGCCTTTACGGCGTGCCGCAGGGCCTCCCCCTATCCAATGCCCTCGCGGAGCTCGCCATGTCTGAGATTGACGCCGCGTACCAGACAAACCCGCGCGTGGCCTACTTCCGTTACGTCGACGATATTCTGCTGCTTTGCACATCTACCGAGGCAACAGCCCTCTTTGATGAAGTACGAACCTCGCTCGCACGCATCGGACTCACTGTTCACGATATAGCAGAGGGCTCTAAGTCCCAAGTTGGTTCTCTGCAGGGAACCTTCGATTTCCTAGGCTACGAGTTGGGACCCTCCGGAATCACGGTTCGCAAATCTAGCACTCACAAGCTTGAGTCCACCATAGTCGGTCTGTTCACGGCTTATAAACACGAGCTCGCGACCGCGGAGCACGATGCCCGTAAACTTCGGGCCACGGATGCCCTAACTGCAAGGGTTAATCTTGTGATAACCGGCTGTGTGCATGAAGGTGCCGCAAGAGGATGGTTACACTATTTTTCTCAAATGGATGACTTCACCCTCTTAAGCAGACTGGACGCCTATGTCAAACGCTTGCGCGCTAGATACAAGGTTCCCGACTCGGTCAAGCTGAAGTCCTTTACCCGTGCATATTGGCATATCCGAAAGCCGCAGCGCAACACGCCTGCGTACATTCCGAATTTCGACCGATTCGCAGGCGTCGACCAGCGTCATTTCTTGCTGACGCTGGTTCCGGACCTCAAGGCGGAACAGCTCGACCGCTTAACCTCTGAGGAACTGACTAAGCGGTTCAACGCAGAGGTTCGCCGGATTGTGAAGATGCTGGAGCGCGATACCTCCCAGCTCTCGTAGTGTCCAGCCGCTGCCGAACTTGGGCAAGACCGGCAGCGTCAGGCACAATGTTCGCGGAGTGAGGTGCAAAAGAGATGATGCCTCTTTCGAGTTGAGGTATACCTCAACTCCACAATCACCCGGTCGCGTGCACGTGTTGTTCTGAGGTTGAGCAACGACCATAGACCACAGGAGTGCGCGCAGGTCTAGACGCCCTGCCGCACAATCACCGGGCCGATATCAGTGTCGGTGGGTGCGGGTGTCCGGCGGCGGCCCCGTCGTATCCCCCACCCGCAACTCCGACGTGAACGACGCCGGCTGTGGTTCCGCCCCCTCGAGCATGGCCAGGGCGGCACGTGCGGCGGCCTGGCCCTTCTGCACGAACGGCTGCACCAGGGTGGTCAGGTGCCGGATCGGGGTGCGGTGGAGCAGGCTGTCGTCCACCGTGATGCCGTCGAAGCCGACGACACTGACGTCCTCGGGGACACGGAGTCCGGCGTCGAGAGCGGCCGAGATCACCCCGACGGCGATCAGGTCACTCTGCGCGATGACGGCGGTGGGGCGGGGACCGTCGGCTGCGAAGAGCTCGGTGCCGGCGAGACGTCCCTCTTCCACCGAGCTGCCGGCGGTCTCGATCGCGACGGCGTTCGGGTAGACCTCCCGCACACCACGCAGACGTTCGAGTGTGGTGAAGGCGATGCCCTCGTCCTGCCGGGCTGCGTCGATCGGGCCACGGCGGCGTGCGGCGTCGAGGGGCAGGGTCACGACGGTCACGTCCCGGTGGCCGAGCCCCTGCAAGTACTCCGCAGCACGGCGTGAGGCATCGCGGTTGTCGAGCTGGACGGGGACAGCGCCCTCGATCTCGTCCGCCTCGATCGCGACGACGGGGATCTGCCGACGGCGCAGCACCGCGACGGCCGGGTCGATCCGGACGTTGCACCCGACGAGCACGACGGCGTCCATCGGGGCATCCACCAGCGGGCCGGCGCCCTGTTCGTCGTCGAGCGGACTCCGGACGAGCAACAGTGAGGCACCGGCGGCACCGGCGACCTCGGCGATGCCGTCGAGCGTCAGGACGTTGACCGGGTCGCGGAAGGCATCGCTCAAGCGCTCGTCCATCACGACGCCGATGACGCCGGAACGACCGCGGCGCAGCGAACGGGCACGGGGGTCGGGGCCGCCGTAACCGAGGTCGGCGGCGGCGGCCAGCACGCGTGCCTTGGCGTCCTCGGACACCGGGCCGAGACCACTGAAGGCGAGCGAGGCCGTCGACGGCGCGACCCCGGCGGCACGGGCGACCGCGGCCAGCGTCGGGCGCGACGGACGAGCAGCGCCGCCGCGGGAAGGCGACGCGCCGGGTCCTGTTGCCGGTTCGTCCATCGCCCGTTAGCGTAGCCGGAACGAGCAGTCGAATCGATTCGACAGCCGCAAGACCAGCACCGACACGCACCAGAACGCGCAGCACCACGCTCGCCGCAGCACGATGGGAACCACCATGACGACGCCGTCCACCCGCACCGTCCCGACCACCAAGGCCTGGATCATCGCGGTGTTCGTGGTGTTCACCCTGTCCGGGCTCGACATCGCGACCTGGCTGGGCCGGATCCCGAGCGTCCGCGACTCCCTCGGCGCGAGCACGTTCGAGATGGGGATCCTCGTGCTCGGCATGGCGGTCGGTTCGATCGGTGGTCTGACGTTCGCGGGGCACATCGTCGCGAAGCTCGGTGCCCGTCGGGGCGTGCAGGTGGCTGCGGCCTGCCTGGCGCTCGGCATGATCTTCGCCGGGGTCGCGGTGACGCTCGAGTGGGGCTTCGCCGCCATCTGGATCGCGCTCATCGCCTTCGGCTTCGGCAACGGCCTGTGCGACGTGTCGATGAACGTCTCCGGCGCCGCCGCCGAGAAGGCCGGCGGACGCACGATCATGCCGCTGTTCCACGCCGCGTTCAGCCTCGGCACGCTCGCCGGCGCAGGCCTCGGTGCGCTGGCCGAGAAGCTCGAGATCCCGGTCTCGTGGCACTTCATCGTGCTCGTCGTCGTCACGAGCGCCGCCATGCTCGTCGCTGTCACGAAGTTCCAGGACGAGCACCTCGTCGAGCAGCCGGTGTCCACCGACACCAGCCCGATCGCGGCACCCCTCACCCGCTGGCAGGTCTGGGCACAGCCGTCCACCCTGCTCATCGGCGTGATCGCGCTCGGCATGGCGCTGGCCGAGGGGTCCGCGAACGACTGGCTGCCCCTCGCGATGATCGACGGCCACGGGCTCGACAACGCCGGCGGCGCAGCCGTGCTGACGGTGTTCCTCGCCGCGATGACCGCCGGCCGCGTCGCCGGCAGCCCGCTGATCGACAAGTTCGGCCGCGTGCCGATCCTGCGCATCAGCGCCGCCGTCGCGGTGGTCGGCCTCGGCATGCTCATCTTCATCGACAACGTGCCGCTCGCGATCGTGGGTGTCGTGCTCTGGGGCCTCGGTGCCAGCCTCGGCTTCCCGATGGGCATGTCCGCCGCGGCCGACGACCCCCGCACCGCAGCCGCCAAGGTCAGCGCCGTCGCGACGATCGGCTACGTGGCGTTCCTGGCCGGGCCGCCGCTGATCGGGTTCCTCGGCGAGGAGATCGGCCTGCTCGGTGCACTGCTGATCGTCTTCGTCTTCATCATCGCGGCCGGTCTGGCCTCGGGTGCAGCGCGCGAGACCGGTGCCGCCGCCCGGCCCGCCCGCGGAACCGACACGACGAGCACGACCGACCACGAGCACGAGCACGAGCACGACAGCGAGGCCGAGCGGGCCAGCAAGCGCAGCTGACGCACCCCGCCCTCAGCCGCCGTCCCCCGCCCGCGCCCGCGTCGCCAGGTGCAGGGCGAGCCGGGTCTCGGGGTCGGACAGGTCGACCCCGAGCAGCCGCTCCACCCGCGCGATGCGGTCGGACACGGTGTTCCGGTGCACGCCGAGCACCGCGGCGGTCTCGGCGATCGACGACTCCGCGTCCAGGTAGGCGGCGAGCGTCGTCAGGAGCGCACCGCCACCACGCTCGAGCGGTGCGAGCAACTGCCGCGAGGCCGGTAGGAACGTGTCCGTCTGCGTCCACGCGAGCAGCAGCTGCGCGAGCCCGAGCCGGTCGACGTGCACGAAGTGCCCCGACTCCGGACGGCTGGCGGCGAGGCGGGCGGCGTCGCCCGCCTCGCCGAGCGTCCGGACCAGCCCGGCAGGGCCCGCCTGCAGGCTGCCGACGCCCACGTTGGTCTCCACGGTGGTGCGGAGTGTGTTCTGCGCGCGCCGCAGCCGACCCGCGATGTCGGCCACTGCCTCCCGGCCGGGTTCGTCGGGTTCCGACAGCCACAGCACCCAGCCGTCCGCCTGTTCGACGACGACCGCGTCGAGTCCCTCGGCCCGCACCGCGGCGTCGACCTGCTGGCGGAGCGCGACCAGGTCGACGCCCTGCCGCGCGACCACGCGCGCACCGACGTGCCAGGCGTCCAGCCGCCACCCGGCGGCGATGGTCCGCTGCACGAGCTGCGGGGCCGGTGCTCCGTCGGCCGCGCGGAGCTCGTCGAGCATGGCCATCCGGTAGCGGGCGTCACGCTCGTCGTCGAGCCGGGTGAGCAGCAGCCGGTGCCCGACGGCGACGGCGGCGACCTGCAGGGCACTCGCGACCACCTGCTGTTCGGCGGTGATCGGGACGGGCAGGCCGACAGCCAGCCAGGCGCGCGGTCCGATGCCGGTGCCGACCGGGATCGCCACGAGCGTCTCGTCGACGCCCTCGGCGATCAGCACGTCGCTCGTGCCGGCGCGGCGGACGAGCACGGCGCGGGCCGTGTCGTCAACGGCGGCTCCGCGGAGTGCCAGGCCCGAGGCGTCGAGGAACCGCACGGGGTGGCCGAGCGAGCGGTCGAGCCGGGCGAACAGGTCGTCGAGTTCGGGGCCGGCGTCGAGCGCGACGCGGGAGGCGTCGAGGGCTGCCCGGGCCGCCGGCCCCATCCCGGTGCCGATGAGTTCGTGCAGGCGGACCGAGGTCGCCCAGGGGTCCGGGGTGGCGAGCACGGCGACGCCGAGCCGGTCGGCGAGCGTCGTGGTGCCGGGGCCGAGTTCCAGCGCCCCGTCGACGACGAGCAGGGTGGTGCCGGCCGCGGACGCCCGGCGCAGCAGCACGTCGAAGCGCGCATCCGCGCGGTCGACGGGGGTGAGCAGCACGACGACGTCGTCGCCCTGCGACAGGGACCGGCCGACCTGGTCGGGGGTCCCCACCACCCCGCGGACGCTCCGGACCGCGGTGCTGCCGTGGCCGACGAGCAGGCGGGTGCCGGGCGGCAGGAGCGGCAGCAGGTCACCGACGGCGTTCACGCGAGCACCTGGCCCACGGCCTCGGGCACGACGTCGGCGTCGATGCCGAACGCCCGCGGTCCCATGCGCGCGGTGCGGTCGGGGTCCGCCCACCACCACGGTGCCGACGGCAGCACGAGCACCGCGAGTTCGTTGCCGACCCGCGTGCGGTCGGTCGCCACCGGCGCGAGCGAGCGCGCGTCGACGACGGTGATGACGCTCGGCGTGCTGGCGACGGGCAGGCCGTCGACCAGGCAGTGCACGTACTCGCTGCCCGCCTCGACCCGGGCGACCGCGCCGGTGCCGGCGTCGCGGATGGCCAGGCTGCTGCGCACGAACGCGAGCGCGTCCCCCTCGCGCTGCACGTCGATGACCCGGCCCTGCGCGACGACGCGGCCGCCGATGAGCGCGGCGAGTTCCGCCGCGTCGCGTGCGCCACCCGCTGCGCGTCCGATCCGGAGGGCGCGCTGCACGCTGCCGACGACGGCCCGTTCGCGCAGCAGCGCCACCGGGACCGGGCCGATCGCGAAGGCGGCCCAGCCGCCACTGTGCGAGACGGCCTCGCGCCACACCGTCTCGACGTCGTGGGGGTGCCGAGCGTCGACGACGATCCGCAGACCGCTCGTGGTCGCCGCGGCGGCCGTGACCGTCGTGGTCGGGCCGACGAAGACCGACAGCTGGTCGATGCGCGGGACCGCGCGGCCGACCAGGTCCGCGTCGACGAGCGGCAGTCCGGCGGCGTGTGCGGTGAGGGCCGCAGCCGGTCCGGTCACGCCGCCGATCTGCGCGGCGACGACGGCGTCGGCACGGGTGCCCGTCCAGCGCTCGACCGCCGCGAGCGCGGCCGGCAGCTCCTCGCCGCTCGGCATCTTCTCCTCGAGCACGGTCGTCGAGCCGATCAGCCCGACGGCCACCACCGATCCGAGCACGGGATCGTCGAGGTCGACGACCGGCACGCTGCGGTCGCCGAGCGCGAAGCGGAGCGCACTGACCATGTGGTCGACGCGGCCGCCACCGCCGCAGCCGAGCAGGGCGGTGCCGCGCCCGAAGACGGTCGCGTCGTCCGCCTGGAGGCCCGCCACACCGCCGCCCCGCCGCTCACCCTGGTCCATGGGTCCATTCTGCTGCCGTGGTCGCGTCCCGGGGCCGGAGCCCGGGGCCGGAGCACGGGGTCGGGGCCCGGGGTCGGGTGCGTGGGCCGGGCGCCGGCGTCGGCGCGCGGCCGTTCGTCAGCCGACCGCCGGGGCGGCCGGGCGGACGTGCTCGTGCAGGTCCTCGACCGGGACGAACGGTTCGTCGAGCCCGAAGCACGACGGCCCGAACACGGCGAGCGCCTCCGGGGTCCGCATCAGGTCGGGCGTCGAGATGCCGATCACCCGGACGCGCTGCCCGAACCGCAGCCGCTCGGTGGTGATGGGCTCGGCGGTCTCGGCGTCGAGGACGCAGATCAGGTCGGGCACGACGGCGACGAGGCGGCCGTCCCGCCGGGCGACGAGGTTCTCGTTCTGGAACCGGAGTTCGAGCTCGGAGCCGTCGGTCCCCTGCACGGTGGCACGACCGCGGGCGAACCCGTCGACCGTGCGGCGCTCGACGTCGACGACCTTGCCGTCGAACAGCTCGCGCAGGTGCGTGTAGATCGTCGTGCCGAGGGCCTCGGCGAGCGCGTCGATGGGGTCGCGGTGGGCTTCGCGGGCGACCCGGATGGCCCGACCGACGGCGAGTGCCAGGGAGAGCGTGCGTGGGACGGCGGTCTCCCGCACCTGGCGGCCGGACATGGCGTACTCGGCGATGTAGGCGACGCCGCCGAGCCGGATGGTGACCCCGCGGGCGAGCCACTCCATCTTCTTGTTGTCCGTGCCGGTCTCGATGATGACGCCGTGGCCGTTCTCGTCGCTGATCGCCAGCGGACTGCCGGGGACGCCGTAGACCGAGAACGTCTCCATCTGCAGCTCGGGGAACGCGCGGCCCATGCCGTCCGCGTCGACCACGGGCAGGCCGCCGGTGGCACCGACGAGCAGCGGGATCATCGAGTTGATGCCACCGCACTCGATGGGCATCGTCGCGGTCGCCGTCCGGCCCAGGCGGGCTTCGAGCCGACGGAGGGCGCCGAGGGGTTCCGGTCCGGCGGGGATGCGTTCGAGCACCACGGTCGGTGCGCCCATCTGCGCGGTGGGGATGACGAGGGCGTCGTCGGGCACCTCGGACGGGTCGAGGATCGTGACGGGGCCGTGCTGTTCGATCGCGGCACGGACCAGCAGCATCCCGATGGTGGGGTCGCCTCCGCCGCCGGTGCCGAGCAGCGCGGCGCCGCGGGCCAGGTCGGGCAGGTCGTCGACGTCGAGGATCCAGCTCATCGGTGCGCTCCCGTGTTCGTCTCGCCCGCGCTCGTGGTGCCGTCGTGGCGGACCGCGGGGGTGTCGTAGCCGAAGTACCGCGGGCCGGCCAGGCGCAGGCCGTCCGGGGAGTGCCAGCGTTCGTCGGCCGGTGCGGTGACGATCCGGATGCGGGCGCCGAAGCGCAGGGCCTCGGTGGTGATCGGCTCGCCGGTCTCGGCGTCCAGGGTGATGATGAGGTCGGGAGCCGTGGTGCGGACCTGGCCGGCCACCTCGACCAGCAGGTGCTCGTTCTGGAACCGGAGCACCGCCTCCAGGCCGGTGTCGCTGCCGGAAGCGGCGATGCGGGCCGTGCCACGGGCGAACCCGGTGACGGTCTTGCGCTCGATGTCGGCGACCTTGCCCTCGAACACGACCGTGCCGCCGAGCACCTCGGTGACCGCCGTGACGGGGTCGGCGTTCTCGCTGCGTGCGCGGACCAGCGTCTCGCCCAGCCGGACGCTCAGCGACAGGCTGCCGCGGACGAACGACTCCTTCACCTGCGCGCCGGACATGGCGTACTGCGCCGTGATCGCGGAGCAGCCCATCTCGACCGTCGCCGTGCGGGCGAGCCGCTCTGCCCACCGGTTGTCCACCGTGTCGAAGACGACGGTGTTGCCCTTCTCGTCGGCCAGGGCCATCGGTGTCGCGCTGACCCCGGACAGGGTCGGCAGCACCATCTGCACCTCGGGGAAGGCGCGGCCCATGCCGTCGCCGTCGACCAGGGGCAGGCCGAGCTCGGCCGCGGCGACGATCGGGGTCGTCGAGTTCACGCCGCCGACCTCGATGCAGGCCAGGTGGGTGGGGGTGACCCCGAGGAACGCCGACAGGCTGCGGATGGCCTCGGCGAACTGACCGGCGGACGGCAGCTTCTCGACCATCACCGTGGGAGCGCCGATCATCGCGACCGAGAGCACCACGGCGTCGTCGGGCAGGTCCTCGACCTGGACGATCTCGACCGGGCCGTGGGCGCGGACGGCGGCCTCGGCGAGCAGGCGGCCGATGTAGGGGTCACCGCCGCCGCCGGTGCCGAGGATCGCGGCGCCGCGGGCGAGGGCGGAGCAGTCGGCGCCGATGGCGGTGAGGAGGGGTGCTGTGGGGGCGGCTTGCGTGGCTGAGGCTTGCGCTGCTGCGGCTTGCGCGGCTGCGGCGCGGGGCGCGGCGTGCGTGACGTTCATCGGACCAGCGCCCCGAGTGCCAGGTCGCCGACGGCCTTCGCGCGGATCCGCGTCGCGTTGCCCGGCAGGTACGGGATCGGGACCTCGTCGAAGTCGACGATGTCCACCGAGCCGGGGTCGGCGCCGGCCGCGATGGCACGGTCGACGGCCTCTTGCCGAGCCTCGTCGACCACGGCGGACCGGCGGCCGTCGCTGATCGCGTAGACCTTGTCGACCTCGCCGCTGACCTGCGCGATCGCCGCGCCGATGGCGTTGGCGACCGAGTAGTGCTCCGGGCGGTGCACGGTGCCGAGTCCGGGCAGGGTGTCCGGCAGCAGCACCGAGCCGCCGCCGACCGCCACGACCGGCAGCGGGTCGGACGAGGTGCGCATCCGCTCGACGATGTCGGCGACGCGCTCCGCGATGACGTCGAGCGCGCGGGCGGCGACCTCGGCGGGCACCCCGGCGACGAGCGACGGGTCCCCGATCGCACCACGGCCACCGCGGACGGCGACGTCGGTGGCGGTCAGGGTGGTACCGCCGAAGACCAGGCCCTCCTCGGTCAGGCGGTACCCGACCGAGTCCGGGCCGACGACGCTGCCGTCCTCACGGATGCGGGAGCCGCCGCCGATGCCGACGGACAGGACGTCGGGCATCCGGAAGTTCGTGCGGATGCCGGCGACGGCGACCTCGCCGGTGGCCTCACGCGGGAAGCCCGCGGTCAGGACGCCGACGTCGCTCGTCGTGCCGCCGACGTCGACGACCGCGCAGGTGTCGAAGCCGGACAGCACCGCTGCGCCGCGCATCGAGTTCGTCGGGCCCGAGGCGAACGTCGCGACCGGGTAGCGGCGGGCGTACTCGACGTCCATCAGGGTGCCGTCGTTCTGGCTCAGGAACAGCGGCGCGTCGATGCCGCTGCCCGTGACCGACCCGGCCAGGCCGTCGACGATGCGGTCGGCGAGCTCACGGAGCGCCGCGTTGATGATCGTCGCGTTCTCGCGCTCGAGCAGGCCGATGCGACCGATCTCGGACGACAGCGAGAACGCCACGTCCGGCCCGAGCTCGGCGGCCATGATCTCCTGCGCGCGCTGCTCGAACTCGTCGTTGATCGGGGAGAACACCGACGAGATGGCGACCGAGCGGATGCCCGCGGTGGCGATGGCGCCCGCGTGCCGCTTGAGCTCCTCGGGGTCGAGCTCCGAGATCACGCGGCCGTCGAACTCGTGGCCGCCGTGGGCCAGGAACGGCTGTGCGTGCACGGCCGACACCAGGTGCGCGGGCCAGTCCGTGAACGGGGGCAGCGACGCCGTCGCCGGCAGGCCCAGGCGGACCGCGGCGGTCGGGGCGAGGCCGCGTGCCTCGACCAGGGCGTTGATGAAGTGGGTGGTGCCGATCATCACGCCGTCGATGTCCGTGGGCCCGAAGGCGTGCTGCTCGCGCAGACCGTCGAGCGCGGCGACGATGCCCGAGGTCACGTCGGGGGTGGTGGACCGCTTGACCGCCGCACGGACGGTGCTGCCGTCCATCAGGACGGCGTCCGTGTTGGTGCCGCCGACGTCGATGCCGATGCGCATGGGGGTTCCTTCGGTGGTGCGGGTGCGGTGGTGCGGGTGCGGGGTGCGGGTGCGGGGTGCGGGTGCGGGGTGTTCGCGCGGTCTTCGCGGGGGTGGTGGTGGTTCGTAGCGTGGTGCTTGTTCGTGGGGACCGGCCGCGCCGTCGCGCGGATCAGGGGTGCGGCGACGCGACCGGCCGTTCGGGGACCGCCCGGGTCAGGCGGCGGGGGTGGCCGGTGCGGCGGGCGCGGCGGCGACCGGCGCTGCCTCGGTCCGACTGACACCGACGCCGCGGATCAGCCCGACCTTGCCGGCGACCACGTAGAGCACGAAGGCGATGACCACGGAGTTGATCGACGGGATGCCGACGGCGACGAAGTACCCGATCAGCGAGGCGATCGCCCAGATCACCAGGGTGGCCGGCACCCAGGTGGGCGAGGTCGCCGGGATGTTCTCGGCGTCGCTCAGCTCGCGGCGCCAGCGCTTCACCACGAAGTACTCCGCCACCATGATCCCGGCGATGGGCGGGAAGACGACCCCGAGCACGGACAGGAACGGTGTGAGGGCCCCGAGGAACCCGACCGCGGCGAGCACCGAGCCGACGACGCCCATCACGAGCGTCACGAGCCCGCGGTTCACCTGCTTGCCGAACACCGCGTCGATGAAGTTCGTGACGCCGAGGCTCGAGCTGTAGATGTTCCAGTCGTTGATCTTGAACGTGCCGAGCAGGATCACGAGGATGCCGACCCAACCGACGCTCGACGTGATCACGCGGGTGATGTCCGCGGAGCCGACGGCGTGGGCGAGCAGGACACCGGCCAGGCCGATGACGTACTCGCCGAGGGTCACACCGAGCAGCGTCTGCTTGACGACGTCGCCGACCGACCGGTTGAAGCGGGTCATGTCCGGCGTGATCACCGCACCGACGATGAACCCGCCGGCCACCAGGGTGGTCCCGGCCACGAAGCTCAGCTCCGGGCCGGCCGGGGCACGCGCGGCGAGCTCGGCGATCGAGTGCCGGCTCAGCTCGACGATGACCGCCCAGCCGACGAGCACCAGGAACAGCGGCACGGTCACGTTCGCCAGCCACTGCATCGAGTGGAACCCGCGCAGGACGATCGCGGTGACGAGCAGCCCGAACACGAGCGACCACGCCCACGCGGGCAGGATCGGCAGGATCGAGACGAGGCCGGCCGCGGAGACACCCGACTGGATGCCGAACCAGCCGATCAGGCTCAGCCCGATCGCCAGCCCGACCAGCGCCGAGCCGGCCTTGCCGAACCCGGTCCAGCGGGCGATGACCGAGGTGTTCAGGCCCTCCTTGACGCCGATGACGCCGACGAGGACCGAGACGATCTCCAGGATCACGGCGCCCAGGGTGATCGCCCAGAAGGCGTCCCAGAAGCTCATGCCGAAGCCGAGCGTCGCACCGAGCAGGAACTGGGACAGGGCCGAGATCTGCCCGAAGCGCTGCACGGCGACCTGGAACCAGCCGTAGCGCGCGGACATCGGGACTCGGCTGAGCGAGTAGTCGTCGACGGCGACCGACTCGGAACGGGGGGTTCGTGGTGCTGACACTGCGGTCTCGCTGGCCATCGTGGCTCCTCGGGGAGGGGTGTCGGCGTGGGCCGATCGGGGTGTCAGCCACGGTAGGACGGCAGGGGATTGCGGTACATGTGCAGAACGTCGTTACAGGCATGTGAATCCGTGCGCGCTGCACAGGCCGCGCGCCCGGTCCGGCTCATCACACCGCGCCGGTTAGGCTTCCGGGGTGCGTCTCGTCATCGCCCGGTGCTCCGTCGACTACGCGGGCCGGCTCTCAGCCCACCTGCCGCTCGCGACCCGCCTGCTCATGCTCAAGGCGGACGGCTCCCTGCTCGTGCACTCCGACGGCGGCAGCTACAAGCCGCTGAACTGGATGAGCCCGCCCTGCTCGATCGAGATCACCGAGCCGGACGAGGAGCAGTCGAGCGCCGGCATCACCCAGGTGTGGACGGTCACGCAGAAGAAGACGCAGGACAAGCTCATCGTCTCCCTGTACGAGGTCGTGTCCGACGAGACCCACGACCTGGGCGTCGACCCGGGCCTGGTGAAGGACGGGGTCGAGGCGCACCTGCAGCAGCTCCTGGCCGAGCAGATCGAGCTCCTCGGTGACGGCCACACCCTGGTCCGCCGCGAGTACATGACGGCGATCGGGCCGGTCGACATCCTGGCCCGTGACGACGCAGGGGCGAGCGTCGCGGTCGAGATGAAGCGCAACGCCAACATCGACGCGGTCGAGCAGCTCACCCGGTACCTCGAGCTCATGAACCGCGATCCGCACCTGCGTCCGGTGCAGGGCGTGCTGGCGGCGCAGACGGTGGCTCCGCAGGCGCGCACCCTCGCCGAGGACCGCGGCATCCGCGTCCTCGTGCTCGACTACGACGCGATGCGCGGCATCGAGGGCGGGCACACCCGCCTGTTCTGAAGCAGGCCGGACCCGGGTCCTCCTTCTGGGGTACGGAGACCTGAGGTTTCCGTGTCAATCGCATGTGACACCCCTCGAAAGAGGGGCGAACCCGCGACCCCTGTGACCAAACCTGTAAGAGTTGACAGGGGGGAGTCGCGGGGCGACCGGCGCAGCTGTCCTCCGTCATCTCGTCGCCCTCCGGGGCGGTGCCGGCCGTGATCGATGTCGATAACGGAAGAGGAATGGGGAAGACCATGACGTCACTCGCGTCACGTGTGAACAGCGATCGATCGATCGCGAACCTGCAGATGGACCGCACCAACTGGTCCGGAGCACCAGGGGAGCTGCCCGTGCTGGCCACCCCGGCCACCGTCACGGCCGCTGCCGCGTTCGTGGCAGCCAACAAGGGAGCGGTCGCCGGCGCGGCTGCCTTCGCCGGGCTGTTCGGTGCCGGCGTGTGGGTCGGCGTCGCGACGGCCGACTAGGGGTGGTGACGATGCTGCTCGAGAAAGTGAACGCGGACGCCGCGCTCGCGACGTTGCCCTTCGCCGACGTGTCCAGCCGAGGGTTCAGCGCCTCCGTCCCGGTCCTCGCGACGCCCGCCACGGCCGCGGCCTTCTGCCCCGGTTTCGTCGCTGCGTTCAAGGGCGCAGCGGCGGGTGCCGCCGCCTTCACCGCCGGGTTCACCATCGGTCAGGCCATCGGCTGACCACCTGTGCCGGCCGACGGTTCCTCGTCGGCCGGCACCCCGCTCGACCGCGCAGCGGTCGGCTCACGTACGTCCTCGTCCAGACGGGTCGCACAAGCGACTCCCTCGCCCAGGAGGCCACACACACATGCACCAGCGACCCGCGAGCGGGGACCGCGCGTGAACGCCCGGTCCGTCCTCGCGCACCTTCCTCCGCTCCGCGCACCCCGTCTCCGGGCGATCACAGCCGGCATCGGCGACGTGCTGACCGCCGTGTCGCGACCGCGCACGGCACTGCTCGCGGCCGAACGGATGAGCGCGGTCACGCAGGTGCTCAGCAGCGTCGAGTACCTCTTCAGCCGACGTGACCAACGTCCCGGCGGCCTGGGCGACTGGACGTACGGTCGCAGCGCGATGGCTACCCGGTTCCCTCGGCTGATGCCCTTCCTCGACCGCGTCTCGGACGAGAAGATCGACAACGTCGTCCACGTGCTCCGGATCGGCGCGGGGTTGTCGCTCTTCCTGCCGTTGCACGTGACGGCACACCGGGCCCCGGCGAACGCCTTCCTCGCTGCGAGCGCGCTCGTGCTGCACCCGAAGAACCACTACGGCTCGGACGGGTCCGACCAGCTCGCCTTCCTCGTGCAGACCTCGGCAGCCCTCGGCCGTGTCGGTCGCGGCTCACCCCGAGCGGCCGAAGCGGCGGTGTGGTTCCTGGCGATGCAGGCCGCGTTGTCGTACAGCGTCTCCGGCCTGGTGAAGATCGTGAGTCGGACGTGGCGGACCGGCGAGGCGCTCCCGGGGATCCTGCGCACCCGCACGTACGGCGACGAGGGCCTCTACCGGTTCCTGACCGCGCACCCCCGCCTCTCCCGACTCGCCGCGCACGCCGTCCTCGTACTCGAGACCGCGTTCCCGCTGGTCTTCGTGCTGCCGACCCGCGCTGCCTACGGGGTCGTCGGCGCGATGGCCGCGTTCCACCTGGCGAACGCGCGGTACATGGGACTCGCCCGCTTCGTGTGGGCCTTCATGGCGACCTACCCGGCCATCCTCTCGGTGGTACAGGGGCGCGCGGCGCGGTCGCTGACGGCAGGCGCGCACCGCTCGCCCGCTCGGCTCCCGGCGATCGTCGCCTCGGTCACCGGCATCCTCACCGTCGTCGGCGTCGGTTCCGCGCTGGTGCGCCGCGCCGGGATCGAGCGAGCGGACGGGCCGGAGGCCCGGAGGCACCGCACCCCGTCACGGAACGTGCTGTCCTACCGCCTCCGGCGCGCACCCGGTGCGGAGGCTCTGCCGCTCGTCGTGTTCGAGAGCGGCCACCAGTCCTCCGCCACCTACTGGCACTGGTACGGCGAGGAGCTCGCCGGACAGGTCGACACCCTGTTCTACAGCCGCGCCGGGTACGGCGCGAGCAGCTACTTCTCACGTGACAGCTACAGCCTGCAGGAGTCCGTCGACGACCTGGTCGACCTGGTCGACGCGGTCGCCGCCGATCGGGACGTCGTGCTGGTGGGGCACTCGCTCGGCGGGTACCTCGTCACCCGTGCGGCGGAGCGCCTGGGGTCACGGGTGACCGGGGTCGTGCTCATCGACCCGACACACCCGGGCGAGGTCGCCGTGTCCGCGGTGCAGGCCGAGGGTGCCCGCATGCTCGACATGTCGATGCGACTCGTCGCACCCTCGCTCCGGCTCGGACTCGGTGTGATGCTCGACGTCCCGCCGTGGGTGTTCCTCTACCCGGACGAGGTCGCAGCGCGGCTGCGGGCCGAGCTGCGGGACCACGCCCTGTGGTCCACCGCCAAACGGGAGTGGACGAGCCTGTACCAGGTGTTCCGCGCACCGGTGGGGAGCCTGCCGCCGACCTCGGCTCGTGTCGACGTCGTCGCTGCCGACCGGACCCTGCGTGAACACCCGCACCAGCGGGCGCTCGACGAGGAGTTCGTGGCCGCCGGTGACGACGGTCGTCTCACCGTGGTCGACGACACCGATCACCTCGGTCTCCTCGCCGACCGCGCCGTCGTCACCCGTATCGCCGCCGTCGTCCTCGAGCACACGACACCGCGGGTACCCGTGGAAGCGGAGGGTGCGCGCTGATGGGCCGCCGACCCGCATCCACCACCGTCATCACGACCGCCGTCGAGGCGGTGTTCGCTGGCTGGTTCGTCCTGACGCTCCTGACCCAGCACCCGCAGCGGAGCTTCGACCGGCTCCGGAGCCTGGACCCGGTCGGGCTGACGATCCCGAACTGGCGGTTCTTCGCTCCCGAGCCGGCCACCCAGGACTTCCACCTGATGTACCGCACACGCGGTGCGGACGGCCAGGTGTCCCCGTGGCACGAGGCCTCCAGCATCGTCCGCCGGCGACTCGTGCACGCGTTCTGGTTCCCCGGCCGACGCCGTGAGAAAGCGTTCTTCGACGTCGGCATCGACCTCATCGCGCTCAACTCGCTCGAGGTCGAGCAGATGCAGCAGGCGTCCTCGTACCGGCTCGTGGCCAACTACATCCGGCACGCCGTCGAACGCCGAGAGCGCTCCGGCGACCTCGAACCGGGCAGCGACGCCTTCCAGTTCATGGTGGTGCTCTACAGCGGCTACGACGAGTCCGGCGATCCCGAGTACCGCTTCGTCTCCGGGCTCGTCCCGCGGATCGAGGGTGCGGAACTGCCCGCGCCGACGGAGGACCGATCGTGATCGACAGCAACATCGACCGGGACCGCCAGGACATCGATCGCTCCGGCGGGTACGGCGGAGCGTGGGCGAGCGTCTACGACCGGGTGTTCGAGCACGGTGGCGCGCTCGAGGCCGAGGCGCTCGGGAGCCTCGTCGCTCCCGCGTCCCGGATCGTCGAACTGGGTGCCGGGACCGGCCGGGTGGCGATCCCGCTGGCGCGCGCGGGACACACCGTGCGCGCCGTGGAGGTGTCGTCCGCGATGGTGGACCGCCTGCGGGACAACCTCGGTGCCGAGGATGCCTCGACCCGAGCCCGGACGACGGTGGTCGACGCGGACATGCGGGACCACTCCGAAACGAGCGGATCGGCCGACCTCGTCGCCTGTGTCCTCGGCTCGATCTCCTGCCTGCCCGACCCGGCCGACCGGGAAGGCGTTGTGCGACGAGCCTCGTCCTGGCTCGCGCCGGGTGGCCACCTCGTGGTCGAGGCGTACGACCGAGCGACCGCGGTCGGCAGGTTCGGCATCGAGCCCCTGCCGGTCGTCACCGAACGCCCGGACGGTGCACGCTTGACGTCGACCTACCGCCTGGACACGGCGGCGGACACCTGGTCCGTCGCGCACCGGTGGGAGGAACCGCGGTCCGTGACGCAGTTCGACGAACGGGTCGCCTTCGTCGAGCCCGACGAACTCGCCGCGTGGGCGGAGGACGCCGGCCTCGAACGGGTCGCGCTGCTCGGCGACTGGTACGGCACACCCTACGAAGCGGGCGAGAACCCGCTCTGGGTCGCGGTCCTCCGGCGGCCGGCATGAACCCGGCCGGCACCATCGAGGTCCGCGACCTCGACAAGCGCTTCGGGTCCCGGCTCGTGCTCGACGGGGTCTCCTTCACCGTGCCGTCGGGGCAGGTCACCGGCTTCATCGGCAGCAACGGCGCCGGCAAGAGCACGACGATGCGGATCCTGTTGGGCCTGCTCGAGGCCGACCACGGGACGGTCTCGGTCGGTGGGCGCCCGATCGACTCCGCCTACCGCAGCGGCATCGGGTACATGCCGGAGGAACAGGGTCTCTACCCGGAGATGCGGGTCGGTGACCACCTCGTGTACCTGGCCCGGCTCCACGGCATGGGACGCCGACAGGCTCGTGCCGAGGTCGCGCGGTGGGGGGACGTGCTGGGGATCCGGCATCGTTTCGGCGACGTCGTCCGTGAACTCAGCCTGGGCAACCGGCAGCGTGTGCAGCTCGTCGCCGCCTTGCTCGGCGACCCCACGGCGCTCGTGCTCGACGAACCGTTCTCGGGCCTGGACCCGAGCGGCGTCGACGCGATGGGCGCGGTCCTCGCCGACACCGCACGTTCCGGCCGCCCGATCCTGTTCTCGAGTCACCAGCTCGACCTCATGGAACGCGTGTGCGACCGGGTGGTCATCATCCACGACGGGCGGATCGTCGCCGAGGACCGGGTCGACGACCTCCTCGAGGGGACGGAGAACCTCCACGTCGTGCGCACCGCCACCCCCGTCGCCCCGGGTGTGCTCGCCGAGCTCGGTGCGGACGTCGTGACGAGCGGCCGCCATGCGCTCAGCGGCACGACGACCGATCCGGATCGCCACGTGGTCCGGGTACCGTCCGGCACCGAGGCGGACGTCTTCCGACGCCTGGCCGTCGGCATCGACGTGATCGGCGTCGAGCGGGCCCGCGCGACCTTGTCCGACCTCTACCGAGACGCGGTGACGCAGGATGCTCTCTGATCGACCACGGCTCGACCTCCGACAGGTCGGCCACATCGCCGGCCGCGAGGTCCACGTCGGACTGCGCATGCGGTCGTTCTGGATCGGCATGGTGGTCAGCTGTCTCTTCATCGTGGCGCTCGCGCTCGCGCCCAGGCTGCTGGCCGGCAACACGAACTCGACCTCGCTCGAGTTCGCTGCGACTCCCGAGGCCGTCGCCGCGCTCTCAGCGCATGACCGGGGCGCGGTCCCCGGCGTGGGCATCCGTGCCGTCGACTCCGCGGGCGAGGCGGCCAGCGCCCTCGATGCCGGCGACGTCGCGGGCACGGCAGCGGTGGCCGACGGCCGGGTCACGGTCACGATGGCCGACAGCGCCGACGAGGCCGCCGGCCTGGCCGTCGCAGCCGCGATCAGGACCGGCACACTCGAGATGATGGTGGCCGACGCCACCGGGAGTCCGGTCTCGGTCCCCGAACCGGTGGTCCGTGCAGTCTCCGACTCGTCCGGCGACGCAGCACGTCTCGTGCTCGCGTACGTCGTGTCCATCGTGCTGTTCACGCAGATCGCTGGCCTCGGCGGGTCGGTCGCGCAGGGAACGATGGAGGAGAAGACGACGCGGGTCGTCGACATCCTGTTCTCGCGCGTGCGCCCCGTGTCCCTGCTCGTCGGCAAGGTCGTCGGCACCGGCCTCTTCGGTCTCATCCAGATGGCGATCCTCGCCCTCGTCGGGATCGGCGCCGTGCGGGTGTTCGGGACGGCTGGCCTGCAGGACCTCATCGCCCCGGCGGCGCTCGTCAGCATCATGTGGTTCGTCCTCGGGTTCGCCTTCTACGGCTTCATCTACGGGGCGGTCGCCGCCACCGCGAAGCGGCCGGAGGCACTGTCCTCGTCGTTGCTGCCCCTCCAGCTGCTGAACGCAGCAGTGTTCGTCGTCGCGATCCTCGCGCTCCAGGGCATCGGGGATCCGTGGGTCCGCATGATGAGCCTGATCCCGCCGTTCTCCGCGATCCTCATGCCGATGCGGCTCGCTGCCGGCGAGGTCGCCGGTGTCGACCTCGTGGCGTCCGTGGCGGTGATCGCCGCGGCCACGGTGATCGCCGCGGTCGGCGGCGCGAGGGTCTACCACCGGTCCATCACCGGCGGCCGCAGCCGTCTCCGCAGGTCGGTCCGCGCGACCCGGACCCGCCCGCAGCACCCGAACCCCTGACAAGCACCACACCCGCCGCACAACACCGACAGGAGCACAACGTGGAGACCACAACAATCATCTGGATCGTCGTCATCGCCGTGATCGCCGGCCTCTCGCTCACCGCCGGGGGTTGGTTCTCGCGGAAACGCCGCTGATCGGCGAGCGCCGTCGGTCGACGTCGCCCTCCGGGCGCTACGAGGACCGTCCGGTCCCCGGCCTGGAGGCGCGGCGCCCGCCCGCCCCGCCACCGACGGATCCCGGATGGTCACCGCCACGGCCCGGCTAGGGTGGGCAGGACATGACCAGCCCGTTCTCCGCCATCCTGTTCGACCTCGACGGCACCATCAGCGACTCCGCGCCGGGCATCCTCGAGAGCCTGACGCACACCTTCCGCACCGTCGGCGTCCCGGTGCCGGACCACGACACCCTGATGTCGTTCGTGGGTCCGCCGATCATGGACACGTTCCGGATCGCGATGGGCATGGACGACGAGCTCGCCGACCGCACCCTCGCCGTCTACCGCGAGCACTACTTCTCGCACGGGGCGCTCGACTCCGAGATGTTCCCGGACATCGACGTCGTGCTGCACACCCTGCACCAGGCGGGGCTGCCGATCTCGACGGCGACGAGCAAGCCGGAGACCCCGGCGACCTACATCCTCGAGCACTACGGGCTCACCGGGGACATCGACATCATCACCGGCGCCAGCGACGACGAGGTCCGGTCGAGCAAGGCCGACGTCGTCGAAGAGGCACTGCGCCGCCTCGAGGCCCACGGCTTCGACATCAGCCGTCCGGTGCTGATCGGCGACCGGAAGCACGACGTCGAGGGCGCGACCGTGCACGGCGTCCCGGTCGTCTTCGCCGAGTGGGGCTACGGCTCCCCCGACGAGGCGGAGGGCACCATCGCCCGCGCCGCCACCCCGCTCGACCTGCTGCCGATCCTGCTGCCGTCCGCGACGCCGTCCGCATGAACGACGTCGCACGTCGGGGCCTGCGCGGTGCCGCCTGGCTGCTGCCCGCGGCCATCGTCCTCATCGCCCTGAACTTCCGCGGCCCGATCGTCGCGACGGCCCCGGTCATCGGGGACGTCCGCGCCGACCTCGGCCTGACCGCGACGATCGCCGGGCTGCTGACGACGATCCCGGTGCTGTGCTTCGCGCTCGCGACGCCGTTCGCCAGCTGGGTGATCGCGAAGACCGACCCCGAGCGCGCGGTGTCCCTGTCGCTCGTCATCGTGCTCGCCGGCACGGTCGTGCGCTCGATGCCCTCGTCGGCGGCGCTGCTGATCGGCACCGCGGTCATCGGCATCGGCATCACGATCGGCAACGTGGTGATCCCGGTGGTCATCCGGCGGGACACCTCACCGGAGCGTGTCGGCCTGGTCACCGGCGTGTACACGTCGGCGCTCAACGTCGGGTCGATGATCACGTCGCTCGGCACCGCTCCCCTGGCTGCACTCTGGGGCTGGCCGGTCGCCATCGCGATCTGGGCGGTCTTCGCACTCATCGCCGCCGCTGCCTGGACGTACGCGGTCGGAGCTCGTGCCGCGTGGCGCCGCCCGCTGCCGTCCGAGCAGGACGAGCCACTGCCCGTCACCGGTCCGGTCGACCAGGTGCTCGACACCGGGGCGATCCGCACCGCCCGCGCCGCCGAGGCCGCACGGGTCGCCGCCGCCGAACCCATCCGACCGGCGCGACGGCTCATCACCTGGGGCCTGACGCTGGCGTTCGGCGGCCAGGCGTTCTCGTACTACGCCCTCACCGCCTGGATCCCGACGCTGCTGCACGACGAGATCGGCTTCTCGAAGGCGTCGTCGGGTGCGAGCTCGTCGGTGTTCCAGATCCTCGCCGTCGTCGGGGCGCTCGGCGTCCCGCTGCTCGCGACCCGTTGGCGTCCGGCACCGATCATCGCGCTCGTCGGCACGCTGTGGCTGGCGATGCCGCTCGGGCTGCTGTTCGCCCCGGAGCTCTGGTTGCTGTGGTCCGTGCTCGGCGGTGCGGCCCAGGGCGGTGGCATCACCGTGATCTTCATCGTCATCGTGCGGATCGTCTCGAGCGACGCCGATGCCCGCCGCATGTCCGCGTTCGTGCAGGGCGGCGGGTACCTGCTCGGCTCGGCCGGGCCGCTCGTCGCCGGAGCCCTGCACGGAGCGACGGGGACCTGGACGGCACCGCTGCTGGTCGTGCTCGTCGCGGTGCTCACCCTCGGCGTCGTCGGGACGTTCGCCGCACGACGGGTGTCCTGACCCCGAACCCGAACGCCGGCTGAGACGCCGCTCCGGCTCGCCCCCCGAGCCGCTGACCGACGGGGCGTGCACCCGCACGACCCCTCAGCGCGCGGACCGGCTTCGGGGCGAGCTGGCGGCACGGTCCCGGCCATCCGTCACCCCGGACCGCCAAGGTCCGGAGGGTGGACATCCGACGACCCGCCCGGTGGCGGGACCAGCCGCTCGCAGCACGGCTCACCCTGCTCGTCATCGCGGCCGGCACGACCGTGCTGCTCGCCTGGAACCTGGGCCGTGGCGGGGACTTCAGCTACTACCAGGCGTCGGCGCGGTCGATGTCCGAGTCGTGGCCGGCGCTGTTCTCGGGCGCGTTCGACCCCTCGGCGACGGTGACGCTCGACAAGCTCAGCGGCTTCGCCGTCCCGCAGGCGCTGAGCCTCCGGCTGTTCGGGCACTCCACCGCCGCGCTCGCGTTCCCCCAGGTCGTCGAGGGCCTCGTCACCCTGTGGGCCTGCTCCCTGGTCGGGCTCCGCTGGGCCGGCGTGGGCACGGGCCTCGTCGCCGCAGCGGCCGCCGGGTCGACGCCGGTCTTCGTGTCGATGTTCGCGCACCCGATGGAGGACGGCATGGTCACCGCCGCGCTGGCCGTCGCCCTGCTGTGCTGGCAGCACGCGGCACTGACCGGACGCTGGTGGCCGCTCGTCGCCGCGGGCCTGGCCGTCGGCGTCGGGTTCCAGGCGAAGATGGTGCAGGCCTGGTTCGTCCTGCCGGCGCTGCTGCTCGGCACCCTGCTGGCCACGGCCCGGCACGACGGCCGCTCGTTCCGCCTCGGCGCACGGGTGGTCCGCGCCGGGGTGCTCGGGATCGTCGCGGTCGTGGCCTCCCTGTCGTGGGTCACCGCGCTCGCGCTCACCCCGTCGGGTTCACGGCCCTGGGCCGACGGCTCCACCGACGACAGTCCGCTCGCCATGGTGTTCGGGTACAACGGCATCGACCGGTTCCTGCCCGGCGCGGTGCCCGGGTCGGTCCGGTCGTTCACGGTGCCGTTCGGTCCGCACACCTGGCGCGGTGGTCCGGCCGGGTTCGGCAAGCTGCTCGGACCACACCTGGCGTCGCAGGTCGCCTGGCTCCTGCCCGCGGCGGTGTTCGGCGTGGTGGTCGCGGCCGTGGTGCTCGTCCGCCGCCGTGCTGAGCGGCCCGGTGCCCTCGGCTCCCCGTTCGGTCACGCGTTCGACACCCGTGCCGGAGCCGCCACCCTCGCCGTCCTGGTCACCTGGTTCGGCACTGCGGCCGCCGTGCTCTCGGTGGCCGCGGTGCCGCACACCGCCTACGTCGCCGCGATCGGCGTGCAGCTCGCCCTGCTCGCCGCCCTCGGGTGGCGCGGTGCGGTCGGACTGGTCCGGGCGCAGGCTCGAGGGCTCCGGGCGCTCCCGGTCGTCCTCGCCGCGGCGCAGCTCGGCTGGGTGGTGTTCCTCGCCCGGGGCACCGCGATGCCGAGCGTGCTCGCCGGGCCCGCGATCACCGTCTCGACGGTCGCCGTCGTCGCGACGCTGGTGGCGGTGTGGTGGCGACCCCGCTGGGAGGCGACGCGAGGGCCGGACCGGCACCGGGCCTCCCGGACGGTCATCGCGCTCGCAGCCGGGCTCGCGCTCGTCGCCGGACCCGCGGCGTTCTCACTGCAAGCCCTCGACGCGACCCGCGACGGCAGCGGCGTCGACGCGTCGGTCGGGCCGTGGCCCGCGCGCTGGCCGATCCCCGTCGGCAGCCCGGACGTCTTCCACGTGTCGCGCCCGGACCCGTGGGGCGGGTCGACGCCCTACCCGCGTGCCCTCAGCCGACTCGTCGCGACCGCGCGACGCCTGGAGGGGTACCGGCACGACGGACCGCTCTTCATGACGGACACGTGGCACGTCTCCGCACCCGTGATCGACGCGACGGGACTCCCCGTGCTGACCGACGGCGGGTTCTCGGGCACCGTGCCCGTCTTCACGACGCACCAGATCCGCCGGAGGATCGCCCACGGCCTGCGAGTCCTCGTCGTCGAGGCCCACGCACCCCGCACCGACCCGGTCCTGCGCGCCGCACTGGCCGGGGGCTGTCGAGCACTGGGCAGCGGCGCCCGGCACGCACGCCTGCCGATGCAGCCGCACCGGGCGGACGGCATCGCGTGGACCGTGTGGCACTGCGGCCTGCCCGGTCCGTCGGTCGGGCCCGGTGCACGCCACCAGCGCGGGTCAGCCCGCGGCGAGCACCTCACGCAGGGACATCGGCGCGCGCCCGGTGATGCGTTCGACGTCGCCGGACACGTGCGCGAGCGCCCCCTCGGCGATGGCCGTGTAGGTGCTCACCCAGGCGTCGGCCTGCCACGGCTCCGGGTTCCACTGCGCACGTGATGCGTACGCCTCGTCGAGGGTCTCCGGGTGGTAGCTGACCGTGCGGCCGCGGACCTCGGACACGATCGCCGCCGCCTGGGCGAGGGTGATCGCCTCGGGGCCGGTCAGCTCGTACGTCTGGTCACGGTGGGCGTCCGGGTCGTGCAGCACCGCGGTCGCGACGCGGGCGACGTCGGCACGTGCCACCGCGGCCATGGCGCCGTCGCCGGCCGGTCCGCGGATCACGCCGTCCTCGCCGACCAGGTCCTCGACGAAGTCCAGGTAGAAGCTGTCGCGCAGGAACGTGAACGCCATCCCGCTCTCGCGGATCGCCTGCTCCGTCGCCCAGTGGTCGCGTCCGAGCGTGAAGGTCGCGTCGGGAGCCGCGCCGAGGAACGACGTGTAGACGACGTGCCGCACGCCCGCGTCAGCTGCAGCGGTGACGAACGCGCGGTGCTGGTCGAGGCGGTCCTGGGCCTCGGCAGCCGAGACCATGAGCAGCACGTCGACGCCCTCGAGCGCCGTCCGGCTCGCGTCGACGTCGGCGAAGGTCGCGACCGCGACCTCGGTGCCGGGGAGCTCCGGCGCACGCGAGGCGTCGCGCACGAGCATCCGGAACGGCACCGAGTCCGCGGCGAGCGCGGCGCTCACGGCGCCCCCGATGTTGCCGGTCGCTCCGGTGATGGCGATGGTCATGGGCGCTCCTCGTGTCGGTGTCGCGTCGTGGTGGTCTGGGTCACGTCGTGGTGGCCGACGGTCAGGTCGTGGTGGACGGCGGTCGCGTCGTGGTGGCCGGCGGGTCACGTCGTGGTGGCCGGCGGTCACGTCCACACCGTCCTGGAGGCCCGGATCGCCGTGGGTGCGACCCTCGCGGCGTTCACGCCGTCCACCTCCACCGCCCACGCGCGTGCCGCGTCGTGGTCGCGGCCGTGGCGCATGTGCCGTCCGACCAGGCGGTCGAGCCGCACGTCGTCGGCGACGGCGCAGAACCAGGTCTCGGTGAAGAGGGCGGGCAGCGCCGACCACGGTGCGGTGTCGTCGAGCAGGTAGTTGCCCTCGGACACCACGAGCCGGGCTGCGCGGGGCACCGCGATGCTGCCGGCGACGGGTTCGTCCACGCGACGGTCGAAGTCCGGTGCCCACACCACGTCCTCGTCGGCGGCGACGAGTCGGCGGACGAGCGCGACGTAGCCGTCGGCGTCGAAGGTGTCCGCCGCGCCCTTGCGGTCGTGTCGGCCGAGGGCGTCGAGCGCCGCGTTCGACAGGTGGAAGCCGTCCATCGGGACCTGCACCGCCGTGCCCGCACCGAGGCGCTCGTCGACGGCGGTGACGATGCGGCGGGCGAGCGTGGACTTGCCGGCGCCCGGTGCCCCGGCGATCCCGAGCACGGTGCGGCGGTTCGAGCCGGCCAGTTCGACGGCGCGCTCGACGGCCTGGTCGACGGTCGTGCCGGAGTCGCTCACGGCTTCATCCTCGCAGAGCGCACCGACGCCGGACCGCGGTGGTTCACTTGCCGCATGGTCGATGCGACGAAGGCGTTCAGCGGGTTCTCGGTGCGCGACGTGCCCGAGGCGAAAGCGTTCTACGAGGACGTCCTGGGGGTCGAGGTCACCGAGGACCACGGCATGCTCTTCCTGCAGCTCGGCGGTGGGCACCAGGTGCTCGTCTACCCGAAGGGTCCCGGGCACGAACCGGCGGCCTTCACGGTGCTGAACTTCCCGGTGGAGGACATCGACGCCGCGGTCGACGAGCTCACCGCGAAGGGTGTCGTGTTCCTGCAGTACGAGGGGATGACCGACGAGAAGGGTGTGAACCGGAAGGGCGGGCCGCTCATCGCCTGGTTCACGGATCCGTCGGGCAACGTCCTCAGCGTCATCGAGGAGTGAACATGTTGTATTCCGAAAGCTCGCGTCGGCGCTGCTGATCGTCCTACCGTCCTCTCACCGACGAGAGGACGGCCATGACGAAGGTGCTGGGACGGCAGTGGACCCGCGAGGAACTCCTGGCGGAGCGGGCGAGGGTCCGCGCAGAGTGGAACCTGGACGATCGGGAGTTCGCCCCGACCGAGCAGTGGCGGGACCTGTTCACGGACGAGTACCTCACGCAGAACTGGCTCGACAGCATCTCCGCCCTGCTGGGTGAGCGATGAACGAGCAGGCCGCGTCGGCGGCGCGGCACCAGGCGACGATCGCGCAAGCGCTCCTGGACGGAGCCCTGCCCGAGCACGGTGCGTCGATCGACTACGCCCTCGACGAGCGCAGTGGAACCTTCATCATGCAGTCAGTCGCCGCGACCGGAAGGGGTACCCCGGTCCGTTTGACCGTGGGCGATGTCCACACCGCGGACCTGGCCCCGTGGATGCGGTTCCGGTGGGTCGATCACCTCGATGCTCTCGTGGTCAGCGAGAGCAGGTACGCCGTTCTGCTCGCGGACGAACGGCAACCACTCGTCCGCTTCGAGTTCCAGGAGGCGTTGACGGCCACGCCCCAGTCGCACTGGCACTTGCACGCCGAGCGCGGAGCGTTCAGTTCGCTGCTCGCCCGAGCGCGCGATCATGGCTCGGGCCGACGGGATGCGGCACGGTTGTCCTCGTTGCACTTCCCGCTCGGCGGCCCGCACTTCCGGCCGAGCCTCGCCGACCTGGTCGAGTTCGTCATCGTCGAGTGCGGCGTGGACGCTCTGCCGACGTGGCGGGACGCGGTGCAGGGGTTCCGCAGTCGTTGGCGCCGCGCAGAAGCCGAGGCAACCGCTCGGCAGTTCCCGGCAGAGACCGCGCAGTCGCTCCGCAACCTCGGGTGGGGTGTCCAGCCCCCGGAACCCACCGCGGTCCCACCGCAGTTCGCGGTGCTGCGCGTGGGATGACGCAAGCCGTCAGCGGGCCAGGGCACCCGCCCAGCCGAGGGCGATCGGCACGAGCAGGCCGTGGCGGTGGTGCGGGAGTTCGGCGACGGGGATCCACCGCGACTCGTCGGTCGAGCCGTCCAGCTCGTGGCGCAGGGCTCCCCCGGTGATGGTCGCCCGGAACACCACCTGCACGGCCTTCATCGGCCGGCCGTTGGCGTGGATGCGGCGTTCGGCGGGGACGATGTGGTGTCGGACCCCGAGCAGGGCACCGGCCTGGGCCTCGTACCCGGTCTCCTCGCGGATCTCGCGCACGACGGCCTGCTCGACGGTCTCGTCGAACTCGACCCCGCCGCCCGGCAGTGTCCACGTGCCCGCGTCGGGGTGACGCAGCTTCGCCAGGAGCACGCGGTCACCGTCCGTGATCACGCCGTAGGCGGCGAGCCGGGTGTCGTAGTCCGTGTACTCCATGGGCCGACCATGCCAGGTGGGTGCACCCACGTCTGCCAGCCGCGCCGGGCCTCCAGGCCGTGGACCGGGGTGGTGCGGACGCTCCACCAGCCCGCTGACCGGTCACGACCCCCCGCGGCCCGCATGCCGAGCGGTCACAGACCGTCGGCCCCGCCGCCCACAAACGACGAAACGTGACCACGCGACGCAGCCCGCGCGGGGAGTCGTGACCGCTCGCCGCGCAAGGCCCCGGACCCGACGTGCGCGCCCGACCCGGATCAGGCGTCGACGCGTGCCGCCGCCCAGCCGACACGCATCCGGGCGACCGCCCGGTCGAAGGCGCTGAGCGGTTCCCCGTCGTCCCGGATGACGGACTGCAGCTGGAGCCCCTCGTACAGCGCCATGAGCTGCTCGGCGGCATGCCGGGGCGAGGCGCCACGGGACTCTCGGCCAGCGACGACGTCGCGGACCAGGGCGAGGGTGACGTCCTCGAACGCGCGCGTGTACTGCGTGCGGAACCACCCGGCGGCGGGGTGGTCGGGGTTCGAGGCGGCACTGAGCACGGCGACCCGGAGGCGCACGAGCCCCGGGTCCTCGATGCCCGCGACAAGCCGGGCCCGCAGGTACGCGACGGTGCCGTCGCGCTCGGCGATCGGCCAGAGCTGCCGTCGGCTGCCGTTGTTCCACTTGTCCATGACCGCGACCACCAGCAGTTCCCACATCGGGAACGCGCGGCGGAGTTCGTCCGCGGAGACCCCGGCGTGCTCGGCGACCTCGTCGGGTCCGACTCGGTGGAAGTCCCCGACGCGGTAGGCGCTGATCGCCCCCGCGACGATGCGTGCGCGGAGGTCGACGTCGGTCGTGGGCATGCTGACGATTGTGCGGGGCCGGTCAGCGGCCCGCGACCGCCAGTTCAGGGGGCGCGGCCACCGTCGCCGGCTCCCGGTCAGCCGCGGTCGAACGTCAGCGTCTCGTCATCGGGGGCCCGGACCTCGCCGGTGCGGGCGAAGTCGGCCCAGATCGCCCGGAAGGCCCGACCGCGGCGCTCGACCTCGGGCCAGTCGCGTTCGGGGACGAACCGGGTGCCGGCCCAGGCCTCGCGGCCACCGAGCAGCAGCGGCAGGTCGCTCATGTGCACGGCTCCGGTCGGGGCGCTCGTGACACCGCGGTGCAGTCGGTACGAGGTCGCCCGGCCGCCGGCGCGTCGGTGCCGTTCGGTGAACCGTCGGGCGTCGCGCCCGTAGATGACGTCGGACAGCGGACGCACGACCCACCACCGCAGGGCCGACCGCAGCACCCGCGACCGGGTGACCCGACGCAGGCCGGGCACGAGCGGCACGTACATACCGGCCTCGTCCGAACCGGACCCGATCAGCACGTCGACGTCGGGCGCGACCCGGCTCCACGCGGCGTCGAGGTCACGCTCGGCGGGCAGCGGCGCGAAGCCGTACTGGGTGCCGAAGGGCATGCCGGCGGCGAGCCCGTACGGCGCTGCGGCACGGGTTCCGAGTGCCTGCCGGTCGAGCAGGTCCTCGAGCGGGGTGTCGGCGTGCACGGCGCCGACCGCCCGGACCATCGCGCGGTTCATCCGGGATCGACGGCGGGACAGCCCGAGCGGAGCGCTCTGGATGATCGCGCGGCGGAAGAGCCCTTCGGCGCCGGCACTGATCATCAGGTGCGCAGCTGCGTCCCCGCCGGCCGACTGCCCGAAGACCGTCACCAGGTCGGGGTCACCGCCGAACGCGCCGATGTTCGCGCGCACCCAGCGCAGTGACTCGACCAGGTCGAGGAGCCCGAGGTTGGCTGGGATCGTCTCGCCGTCGCCGAGGAACCCGAGCACGCCGAGTCGGAACGTGACCGACACCACGACCACGCGCTGCTCGGTCACCAGGTCGCGGGCGTCGTAGATGGGGAGGTCGCCGCCGCCGATGACGTACGAGCCGCCGTGGATCCAGACCATCACCGGCAGGTGCTCGCCCGGACGGACGTCGGCGGGCAGCGTGATCGAGAGCCGCTGGCAGTGCTCGTCGACCTCGATGCCCTGGATCGGGTTGAGCAGCAGGTCGACGAACTCCTCGTGGGGCTGCGGTGCCACCGGTGACGGGGTCGACGCGTGCAGCTCGCCCTCGAACGGTGGCATCGGCTGCGGCGGGGCAAACCGTTCGGCCTGCGCGTACGGGATCCCGAGCACCCGCACCACGTCGCCGTCGACCGTCCCGACGATGCGGCCGGCGGGGGTGTCGAACGGGGCAGGCGTGGCGTCGAGCATGGGGTTCACGGTATCGGTGCGGCGACGAGGCGAGCGGACGTGACGGAGGCCGTCCCGATGGGATCGGGACGGCCTCGTTCCGGCTCAGGGAGCCGGCTGCACGTGGTGCTCGGCGTCAGTTCGAGCGGCCGTTCACGTCGCGTCGGTCGTCGTCGTTCCAGTCGGGCTTGCGCACGCCGGACTTCGCGATGCCGCGGCTGACGACGTAGGCGGCCGTCACGATCGCGACGTACAGCCAGGCCTGGTCGGCGCCGAAGCCGGTGTGGCCCTCGTCCGCGTTGTCCACGACGGCCGACGCGACGAGGATCGCGATGGACACGACCAGCCAGGCGTAGAACTCCGTGGTCTTGAGCGCGGACTTGGTCTCGTTCCAGGTGGCACGCACGACCGAGTCGTTCCGTGCGGGACGTCCTGCAGTGTTCGACATGGTCACTCCTTCTGATCTCCGCCACCGGGCTTCGGTGGCGCCGTGTGGAGACAGTTGTCTCGCCGGGCTGATTACTCGCTCAGTTTGGGTTCTCAGGGAGGGGGTGGAACATGGCGTTTGTCCACAGAACGCCGGACCGAACGGGGCGACGATGAGCGACGAAGACCACCCGCAACGCGGATCCGACGTGTCCGACCGGCAGCCGCGCACCGCCGAGGGGGCCGCTGCGATCGCGAGCCTGCAGGCGCTCAGTGACAGCGTGCACGAGGCCGACGAGCAGGCGCTCCGCACCCTGGGGATGTTGCCCGTCGACGCGCTCGCTCTGCGACACCTCGTGCTCGCGCACCGTGACGGACAGCTGGTGAACGCGACACAGCTCGCGCGGGCGTTGCGACTGTCGACCGCCGGGATCACGAAGCTCATCGACCGGCTCGTGCGCGACGGGCGGGCGGAACGGCGGCCGAATCCGGAGGACCGGCGCAGCATCATCATCACGGCGACCGGCTCCGCCGAGCAGGACCTCGCACGTGCGTACGGGCACATCCACGCTCCGCTGATCGAGACCATCGATGCGCTGAGCGTCGACGAGGCGACGGCGGTCCGCCGGTTCGCCTCCCGCCTGGCCGAGGCGCTCCGGCAGGAGCTGCCCGCCCCCGGCGCCCCCTGACGCCGGGCCGGCCCGGTGGGTCGGTTGCTGCGACGGACTGGAGGCCCGTGGCGGCGTCGCCACCCCTCCCTCGCAGGCTCGGTCGGCGCGGCCCGCGTGTCGCTGGCGCGACACCGCTGAGCGTGCCGCGCCCGTCCCTCTTCTGGTCGCGTTGCGCGACGGGCGCTACCGCACCCGCTTGATGGGGATCACGACGACTGCGCCGATGAGGGCGATCGCGCCGGCGGCCCAGCACATGAGCTCGTAGTTGTCGGCTGCTCCGTCGGACCCGACCTTCAGGAAGAACAGGGCGATCGCCGGAGCGAGTGACTGCGGCAACGCGTTCGCGATGTTGATGACGCCGAGGTCCTTGCCGGGCCGGTCGGCGTTCGGCAGCACGTCGACGACGAGCGCCGTGTCGATGGCCGAGTAGATGCCGTAGGCGAAGCCCATGATGATCTCGGCCACGTAGAAGCCGGTGACCGTGTCGGCGTGTGCGAGCGCGACGAGCCCCACCGCGAACATCGCCGTGGAGCCAGCGACGAACACCTTGCGGCGACCGAGCTTGTCCGAGGCCCAACCGGACAGCGCCGCGCTGACCAGCAGCGCGATCGTGTAGAGCAGGACGCCGAAGGCGACGGCGGCCGTGGCGTCCTTCGGCTTCTCGATGCCGATGTGCTCCTGCATGTAGAGCAGGCGGTACGTCGTGAACATGAACGTCGCGAGGATGATGAGGAAGCGCGACCACCACGCGAACGCGAAGTCCGGGTTCTTGACCGGGTTCGTCCAGAACGACGCGATGAGGTTCAGGAACGTGAACTTCTTGAGCTTGTAGGTCGGCAGGTCGTCACGGGCGACGACGGCGTACACGGCGACCAGGATGATCGCCAGGATGCCCGGTGCGATGAAGAGCACGGGCAGGTTCGCGACGAAGAAGACCGACAGGTAGGTGCCGGCGAGCACGGCGATGTTCTGCGCGAGCGCGATGATGCTCGAGGACCGGCCGCGCTGCAGCTGCGGCACGTTGTCGGCGAAGCTCGCGAGCAGGGTGGCGAGCGTGGCGTTCGCGGCGAGCTGGGCGAGCAGCCAGGCCAGCGTCAGGTTGAGGACGTCGGGCGAGTAGGCGATCCACGCGAGGGCGATCGCGAAGACCACGACACCGCTAAGCAGCCAGGGGCGACGTCGGCCCCAGCGCGTGCGGGTGCGGTCGGACAGGGCGCCCGCGAGGGGGTTCATGATGAGCGCACCGAACGCGCCGATCGGCAGCACCGAGCCGATGACGTTCGCAGCGTCGTCGCCGACCAGGGCCTGCGCCTTGAGCTGCATGCTCACGTAGACGGGCGCCATGAGCGCGACGAAGAGGCCGAACTGCCCGAGGAACAGGGCGATCTGGTAGCCGATGCCCACCTTCACCGTGCTGACGGGCTGGGTGATGCCCTCTTCCGGGTTGAGCAGTGCCGGGCTGCCGGGTTCGGGTGTGCTCATGACGCCTCCTTGAGTCGATGAAAACCTTGCCTGACAAGGTTTTTCGACGCGAGCATACATCGACACGTGTCGTCTGCAACACCGGGGTCGTCACACGGGGCAGCAAAAACTACACACCGGGTGGTTTTTGGGGTAGCGTCGTCATCGATCTCGCCGCGGAGCATCGCTCCTCGACGGGCCGCGACACCCAGACAGGATCGAAGGAGCCTCTGCAATGCCCACCACTTCTGTGCAGCTGTACTCGCTGCGCGACGCCATCGCCGAAGACCTCGACAAGGCCATCGCCCGTGTCGCCGAGATCGGGTACGAGAACGTCGAGCCCTACGCGTTCGTCGAGCGCGCCACCGACCTCGAGCGTGCGTTCGCGGCCACCGGCCTCAAGGCTCCGTCCGGCCACGTCGCCGTGATCGACGCCGAGGACACCGCGCCGATCTGGGACGCCGCCGAGCGCCTCGGCATCCGTACCGTCATCGACCCCTTCATCCCGACGGACCGCTGGCAGACCGCCGACGACGTCGCGAAGATCGCTGAGCGCGTCAACGAGCTGACCGCCGAGGCCGCGGGCCGTGGCCTGCAGTTCGGGTACCACAACCACCAGTGGGAGTTCACGAACAAGGTCGACGGCCGCACGGTCTACGACCTGTTCGTCTCGCAGCTGTCGCCGGAGACCGTCCTCGAGGTCGACACCTTCTGGGCGACCGTCGGTGGCGCCGACGCCCCTGCCGTGCTCAAGGGCCTGGGCGACCGCGTCGTCGCGATCCACGTCAAGGACGGCAAGGTCGACGGTGACATCCGCACCGCGCTGCCCTCGTCCGAGAGCGCCCTCATCGTGCCCGAGGCGCTGCAGCGCGCCTTCGAGAACCAGACGCCGGCCGGTCAGGGCGACGTCGACGTGACCGCCATCCTCGCCGCCGCACCGCAGGCGATCCGCGTGGTCGAGTTCGACGCCTACAAGGGCGACGTCTTCGAGGGCATCACCGAGTCCCTCACCTGGCTCAAGGACAACGACAAGTGAGCCGTGTCGGGATCGGCATCATCGGTGCCGGCAACATCTCCACGCAGTACCTCGAGAACCTGACCAAGTTCGCCGACGTCGAGGTCCGCTTCGTCGCCGACGTACTGCTCGAGCGTGCCGCTGGGCAGGCGGCCACGTACGGCGTCGCCTCGTCGGGATCGGTCGAGGAACTCCTCGCCCGCGACGACATCTCGATCGTGATCAACCTGACGATCCCGGCCGCACACGCCGAGGTCGACCAGCAGATCATCGACGCCGGCAAGCACGTCTGGAGCGAGAAGCCGATCGCGACCGACCACGCGTCGGCCGCCGCGGTGCTCGAGTCGGCGAAGGCCAAGGGCCTGCGCGTCGCGACCGCTCCGGACACCGTGCTCGGCGCGGGCATCCAGACGGCGCTCCGGGCCATCGCCCGCGGTGACATCGGCGAGCCGCTGTCCGCGACGACGCTGTTCCACGTCCCCGGACCCGAGGCGTGGCACCCGAACCCGGACTTCCTGTTCGCCACCGGTGCCGGCCCCCTGTTCGACATGGGCCCGTACTACGTGACGACCCTGGTGCACGCGTTCGGCACCGCCTCGCGCGTGCAGGCCGTCTCGTCGAAGTCGCTCGACCGTCGCACGATCGCGTCCGGCCCCCGCGCCGGCGAGACGTTCCCGGTCGAGGTCCCGACGCACCACGCGGCCCTGATCGAGTTCGCCGGCGGGCAGTCCGCCCAGTCGACGTTCTCGTTCCAGCACGCCCTGCCGCGCATGGGCTTCGTCGAGATCAACGGCACGCTCGGAACGATCTCGCTGCCGGACCCGAACACGTTCGAGGGCTCGTCGCAGCTCTGGCGCTACGGCCAGGACGAGCCCGAGACGCTCGAGGCGGTCGGCTCCACCTGGGGTCGTGGCACCGGTGTCGTCGAGCTCGCCCGCGCCATCGCGGAGGACCGCCCCGAGCGTGCCTCCGGCGCCGTCGCGCTGCACGTGCTCGACGTGCTGCTCGGCATCCGTGACGCGGCCGAGTCGGGTTCCGCCGTCGACATCACGTCGACCGTCGACGCTGTCCCGCCGCTGCCCGAGGACTTCGACCCCGCGGCAGCCGTGCTGACCGCGGGCGCGAACGCCTAGGAGCGCCGCGCGCACCACGCGCAGCACTTCGTGAGCAGGAATGGTCGGGTCCCGAACAGGAACCCGACCATTTCTGCTCACTAAGCGAAACCGCGCCGCGCGAGCGACCCGCGCGAGCTCCCGCCTCAGACCAGCGCGGTGAAGGACGCGTCGCGCACGAGCAGCGTCGCCGCGTCGCCCACCACGGCCTGGTCGGGGTCGCTCGACAGCCCGAGGGACCAGCTGCCCCCACCCGGACGCTCCGGCAGCGTGAACTCCACCGTGGTGTCCGACGCGTTCAGCAGCACGGCCACGGTGTCGTCCCCCTGGTGCAGCACGAGCGTCACGGCCCGGTTGCCACCGTCGGCCCAGTCGCCGTCCTCGAACCCGGCGGCGTCGGCACGGAGCACGGTCACCGTCGACTCCGAGTCACCGGGCGCGGTGCGGAACCACTCCGGACGCAGCGCCTGGTGCTGCCGACGGAACGCGATGGCCGCCGTGGTGAAGGCGAGCAGGTCCTGGTCGGCCGCGGCCCAGTCGAACCAGGAGATCTCGTCGTCCTGGCAGTACGCATTGTTGTTGCCGCCCTGCGACCGCGCGAGCTCGTCGCCGCCCAGGATCATCGGCACGCCGGCGGAGAGCAGCAGGGTGCCGAGGAAGTTGCGGCGCTGCCGGTCGCGGTAGTCGTTCACCGCGCCGTCGTCGGTCGGCCCCTCGATGCCGCCGTTGAACGAGGTGTTGTCGCTCTCGCCGTCGTTGTTGTCCTCGCCGTTCGCCTCGTTGTGCTTGTCGGCGTACATCGTCAGGTCGGCCAGCGTGAAACCGTCGTGGGCGGTCACGAAGTCGATCGAGCAGAGCGGCGAGCGGCGCGAACCCTCGTAGACGTCCGGGCTGCCGAGGACCCGCTGGACGGCGTCGCCGAGCGCGCCCTCGTCGCCGCGCCAGAAGGCACGGAGGTCGTCGCGGTACTTGCCGTTCCACTCGGACCAGTCGGCCGGGAACCCGCCCACCTGGTAGCCGGCGGTGTCCCACGGCTCGGCGATCATCTTGACCTCGCGCAGCACGGGGTCCTGGTGGATGATGTCGAGGAACGCGGAGTGCTTCTCGGCCTCGCCGTCCTGGCGGGTGAGGGTGGTGGCCAGGTCGAACCGGAAGCCGTCGACGTGCATCTCCTCGACCCAGTAGCGGAGCGAGTCCATGATGAGCCCGAGGGCCGCCGGGTGCCCGACGTTCAGGCTGTTGCCGGTGCCGGTGGTGTCGAAGTAGTTGGCCTCGTCACCCTCGACCAGTCGGTAGTACGACCGGTTGTCGATCCCCTTGAACGACAGCGTCGGGCCCATGTGGTTGCCCTCGGCCGTGTGGTTGTAGACGACGTCCATGATGACCTCGAGCCCCGCGGCGTGCAGGGCCTTGACCATCTCCTTGAACTCGGCGACCTGCTGCCCGGCGCTGCCTGCGGACGAGTACTCGTCGTGCGGCGCGAAGAAGCCGATGCTGTTGTAGCCCCAGTAGTTGCGGAGCCCCTTGTCGAGGAGCGTCGAGTCCTGCACGAACTGGTGCGTCGGCAGCAGCTCGACGGCGGTGACGCCGAGGTCGGTGAGGTGCTTGATCGCGGCCGGGTGGGCCATGCCCGCGTAGGTGCCGCGGATCTCCTCGGGCACGTCGGGGTGCTGCTTCGTGAAGCCCTTGACGTGCACCTCGTACACGACGGTGTCGGCGAGCGGGGTCCGCAGCAGCGTGTCACCGTCCCAGTCGAAGGACCGGTCGGCGACGACGGACTTCGGCATCGCGCTGGCCGAGTCGGTGTCGTCCAGCTGCTCAGGATTGTCCATGTCGTGGCCGAACAGGGCCTGGCCCCACTCGTAGGTGCCGTCGACGGCCGTGGCGTAGGGGTCGAGCAGGAGCTTCGCGCCGTTGTGGCGCAGGCCGTTCGCAGGGTCCCACGCTCCGTGCACGCGGAAGCCGTAGCGGGTGCCGATGGTCACGCCGGGCACGACGTCGTGGAAGGTGTAGCCGGTGCGGTTGCGGAGCTCGGTGCGGTGCTCGGTGCCGTCGTCGTCGAAGGTGCAGAACTCGACCCGCTCGGCGGTGCTCGAGAACAGGGCGACGTTGGCGCCCCCGTCGACGAGCGTGACGCCGAGCGGGGTGCGCGTGGAAGTGGTCATGCTGCCCTTCTACCGCCCGGTCGCTGTGCCACCGGCGGTCTGGGCGTACCCCTGGCCGCTCAGCGCACCGGCGGGACGAGCTGCTCGAGCAGTCGCAGCACCCGCTCGCCGTCGACGGCGTCGGGGTCGAGCAACCACTGGACCTGCAGCCCGTCGGACGCCGCGATGCTCAGGCTCGCCAGGTCGACCGGGTCCAGGTCGGCACGGATCCGGCCGCTCGCCTGGTCCGCCTCGATCAACGCGGCGAGCTCCGCACGCAGCCGGGCGAACCGCTCGCGCATGAATTCCCGCGTGGCCGGGTGGCCCTCCTGCACGGCGTCGGCCGCGAGGGTCGTGTACAGCTGCACGAGCCCCGGCACGGCCCGGTTGCGCGACGCGCTCTCGCGCATGTCGCCGATCGCCGACTTCATCCGGTCGGGCGCGCCCTGCTCGCGGACCTCGTGCTCGCGGTAGACCGCGAGCAGCAGTTCGTCGCGGCTCGGGAAGTAGTGGCGGAGTGCCGCGTGCGTGATCCCGAGGGCCTCGGCCACCGAGCGGAGCGACGATGCGTCGACGCCCTGCTCCGCCACCATGCGGATCATCTCGTCGAGGATCTGGGTGCGCCGCTCGGCGCCCTTGCGGTACCCGCCGCGGCGCGGCTGGGCCGCGTCGGCGTCGTCCGCGGGGTGGGTCATGCACCCAACTTACCGCTGGAAGGTTTTTCCCGGGAGGCCCGTGGCGGGCGCACCACGGGCCTCCCGTCCGCACCGGGTCGCGTCAGCCGGGTGCGCTCGCGTCAGTCCTCGTCGTCGACCGTGTACTCGTCGACCGGCGCGGGCGAGCCCGCGGCGAGCGCGTCGACGATCTTCGTGAGCGAGTCCGCCAGGATCGCGTTGTCCGCGTCGGGCAGTTGCTCGAGCACCTCGACGACGGCCGCGTGGAAGCGCGCGTACGAGGCGTCGATCTTCTCGGCGGCCTGGTCGGTCGGGGCGAGCACCTGCGCACGACGGTCGGTTGGGTGCGCCGCGCGCGACAGCAGCCCCTTCTGCACGAGCCCGTCGACGATCTTGGTGACCGAGGCGTTCGAGACGGCGAGCATGACGGCGAGGTCCTTCGGCCCCATCGTCCGGCCGTCCCGGTGCGCCTGGAGCATGTACCGGACCGCGAGGAACTCGTTCTTCGACAGGCCGCTCTCGATGCGTGCGGACTCGATCTGCTGGTCCTCGGCGTGCTGCAGGCGGAGCAGCGCCTCGACGGCGGTCTTCGCGGCCCGGGACTCGGGTTCGCGGGCGTAGAGGTGGACGTGCTCTCGACGGACGACGGTCAACGGCATGGGGTCATGCGCTCCTTGCTATGCGGCAGGGGTGGTGAAGAAGTCCGCGTAGGACGGTTCGGGACGACCGGCGAGCAGCGACGGGTCCTGGATGCGACGCGCGACGTACGCGTCGATGATCGCCGGGTCGGTGAGACCGACGCGCGTGTGGCTGCCACCGATCCGTGCCGTCCGAGGCATCCCGGAGTACGTGCTGTGCATGTCGTGTCCCGCCCTTCTCGCTTGCCGTGTGTCCCCTGCGGACGGCTGAACTCTTTCACAAAGTGAACGGTCAGTTCAACGAACCATTTGCACTGTGTACGTTTTGCGCGCCGAACGGTTGGGCGTCGTCCGCCAGGGTCGTGAGGAGCTGCAGGAGCGCCGCCCGTCGCGGCTCGTCGAGCGGTGCGAACAGGGAGTCGAGCACCCCCTCGGCGATGCGGTGCCCCTCGTCGAGCACCCGCCGGCCCTCCTCGGTGACGGTGTGCTCGATCCGACGACCCCGCCCGGCGGTCCGGGTGATGAGCCCACGGTCGAGCATCCGGTTCGCGAGGGTGCCGAAGGCCTGGTCGCTCTGGAACGTCGCGACGGCGAGGTCGTGCCCCGAGGCGCGGGGCATCCGGTCGATCGCGCGCAGGGCATCCCACTGCACGAGCGTCACGCCGAGGTGGCGCAGGGCGGCGTCCATCGTGCGGTGGTTGCGGTACTGCGCCCGCTTGACGGCGTGGCCCAGGGCTTCGAGGTCGGTCGGCATGGTGCTACGGTATCAATACTCGTACATAAGCATGTTGATACGGAGAACCCATGACCGACCCCCGCACCCGCACCGCGCTCGTCCTGCACGGCGGCGGTGGCCCCCGGACCGTCGCACCGCTCGTCGCGCACCTCGCACCCGCCTTCCACGTCGTCGCCCCCACGCACCCCGGGTGGGACGGAACCCCGCGCCCGGACGGCATCGACTCCGTCCCGGCCCTGGCGACCGTGTACCTCGAGCAGCTCCTCGCCGCCGGGGAGCAGGACGTCGTGCTCGTGGGTTCCTCCATCGGCGGTTGGATCGCCCTCGAGATGGCCGTGCAGGCAGCTGCCGACGACCGGTTCGCCGGGGTCGTCGGTGCCGTCGTCGACATCGACGGCGTGGGGGCCGTGGTCGAGGGTGAACCGATCGCCGACTTCTTCGCCCTCGATGCCCGCGGGCTGGCCGAGGTCGCCTGGCACGATCCCGCGCGGGGGTACCAGGACCCGGCGTCCGTCACCGAGGAACAGCGCGCGGTGCAGCGCTCGAACGGGCAGACCATGGCGGTCGTCGCCGGCCGGTCGATGAGTGACCCGACCCTGCTCGGTCGACTCGGGGCCGTACGGGTGCCGGCGCTCGTGGTGTTCGGCGCGAGCGACCGGGTCGTGACCCCGGCGTACGGTCGCGCGGTGGCGGCGGCCGTGCCGGGCGCGGTGTTCGCCGAGGTCCCGGCGGCCGGGCACCTGCCCCACCTCGAGGCCCCCGACGCGACGTGGGCGGTCATCGACCCGTTCCTGGAGCGCTGAGCAGGACGGACCGCCACCGGCACGCGGCTCGCGGCTCGCGGCTCGCGGCTCGCGCCTCAGACCATCGCCGCGGACATCACCGCGACCGCGACACCCATCGCCAGGGTCTCGACCAGCGGCAGCGCACGTGATCGTCGCCGGACGCCGTCACGGAGCATGTGGACGGTGAGCACCAGGTACCCGAGGGTCAACCCGCCGAGCACCACCTGCCACGTCACCGCGACCACCCCGAGGTGCTGGTGCATCCCCGCGGCCCCGGCGTCGTGCGCCATGCCGACCCCCGTCGCACCCATCACCAGCAGGCCCAGGGCCGCGTGCAGCCGCCCGTACCGGCCGTGCGCCGAGGCCGCGCCCGGCGGCTGAGCCGACCCGCGCCTCCAGGTGGACGTGGACTGCAACCGGTGCACCCCGGCGACCACCACGGCGAGAAGCGCCAGCACCAGGAACCACAGGACACCCGGCAGGAGCCGGGGCCCGAACGCCCCGTCCACCATCGCCGCCACCATCGCGACCGCGGCGACCACGTCGACCGCACGGCCGGGGCGCCACGCCCCGACCGTGCAGCAGGCCCCGGCCGACGCCGGCACGATGGCCGCGAGCCCGAGCAGGTCGGTCACGTCAGTGTCCGTGCCCGTGGTCGTGCCCGTGGTCGTGCTGGTGCTCGGCTGCGTTGTGCGCGGCCTCGACGGCGCCGGAGACGTGGTGCGAGCAGTGCGACCCGGCGGACGCCCCGATCGACGCCGGCACGTTCAGGGCCGGGTTCCGCGGGAAGAACCCGTACGGCTTGAGCGTGAACTTGGCGTAGTCGACGGGCATGACGGGCCAGTCCTCGGGCCGGGGGAAGTGCGTGGGGCCGAAGGTGTGCCACAGCACGATGTCCTCGCCGTCGAGCGGACGGTCACCCTGCACGTACCGGGCGACGCCGTCCCCGCCGGGGTTCTGGTGCACGAAGTCACCGGCGGCGAAGCGCTCGGCCGGGTCGTACTGCGTCACGTACAGGTGCTTCCGCGCGAACTCGGCGCGTGCGGCCACCGACGACGAGTCGTCCGCGAGCAGCACCGGAGCGTCCTGCGGGTACAGCACGTACCCGGTCGGGCGGTCGAGGTGGTTGCGCTCCTCGGTGTTCGAGATGAACCACGTCCGGGCCTTCGACGCGTCGGCGAGACGGCCGGAGGTCGACTCCGACGACAGCCGGGTGACCGACTTCGTGAACGCGTTGCCGTGCTCGTTGCCCGGGCCGACCGGGACCCGGACGGCATCGACCTCGTCCACCGCGTTCGACAGCCCGTCGACCATCATGTCCAGCCGCGCCGAGAACAGGTGCTGGTGGTACGGGGCGCCGAGACCGGGCGCGACCTCGGAAGCGTACGGGTAGTCCGCACCGGACTCCGTCCGACCCGGGTACGACGAGGTGAAGAGGACGCCGGTGAGCTTCGCCTCGCACTCGATCGTGCCGTCGAGGTACAGGTACCAGTAGAACCCGTAGTCGTAGTTGCCGACCGTGGTGAAGAACGAGATCACCAACCGACGGGAGCGCCGGACCTCCTGTGACCCGGTGTAGATGTCCCCGTGCTTCCAGAGCGTGCCGAAGTCCTCCTCGTGCATGCAGATGCCGTTCCGGATGGTCTGCGGGTTGCCGAGCTCGTCGGCCAGGACGGCGTCGAAGTACTTGATCTCGCCGACGCAGTCGCAACCGAGCTCGAGCGAGTTGGTGAAGCGTCCGAACAGGTACTCGCCGGTGTCGAAGTAGTTCTGCCAGAACCGCACCGGCGACGGGTCGCCGTAGGGCACGAGCATCTCGTCGATCGAGGCCCGGTAGACGATCGGCCGCAGCCGCGCACCGTCCTGCCACGACAGCTGCCGGAGCACGAGCCCCTCACGGGCGTCGAACCCGACCTGGAACCGCCAGTTCGCCCACTCGACGAACTCGCCGTCGACCGAGAACGACGGCCCCTCGGGCTGCGTGATGACGATCGGCTTGAGGTCGAGCGGTTCGCCCTGCACCGCGGGGTCGTCGAAGTTGCCGGACGTGGCGGGCACGGGCATCTCCGCGACGTCCACGATGCGGGTCACCGCGCGGTTGGCGGCATCGACGTACACGGACAGGCCGTCCACGGGGTGCGCCCAGACGTGGTCGGCGGGGTGGTCCTGGCGGAAGGCGAGCACGCGGAGGATCCGGCGCCCTTCCTCCTCCGGGTAGTCGTAGTACCCGGCCGACAGCGGAACGCACTTCACCTCGTCCGGCGTCAGGCCGCGCTTCGCCAGTGCGGCGACCCAGCGCTCGTCCGCGTTCGCGATCTCGCCGACGGCGTCGAACTCCTCGATGAGGACGGGCAGCTGTCCACGGGACCCGTCGAGCACGTCGGTGGACAGGACGATCCGGTCGGTGATCGAGACGACGCCGTCGGTGGAGCGTCCGGTCGCCATGTCGAGGAGCATCACGCGGGCACGGCGGTCCGGCAGGGGACCGTCGCCGGCCTGCCAGGCCAGGACCTGCTGCTTGTGCGGCTCGTCGAGGCCGACGTAGACGAAGCGCGTGGTGTCGGTCCAGTCCGGCTGCGCCGTGACGACGTCGCGGACGGCGGTGAACTCGTCAGGGCTCAGGTTCGCGAGCGGGTGGGTGGTGGCGGTGACGGGATCGGTGAGCGTCATGCTGGTGGTTCCTTCGGTTCGGTCTGGAGGCGCGGGTCGGGTGGGTCGGTCAGCCGTCGCTGGCGAGACGGTCGAGCATCTGGTCGTAGCGGCGGCGGTCGCGCCGGCGCAGCACCACGGCCTGCAGCACGCCGACGGCGGGCACGACCACGACGAGGCCGGTGAGCACGGTGCTGACGACACCGAAGACGCTCGCTCCGGAACCGTCGACGTCACCGACGAGCGTCGGGAAGTTCGCCCAGATCAGGACGGCCGAGGCGACGAGCCCGACGAACCCCAGGACCGGGGCGATGACGGTGTTCCAGATGCGGCGGTCGGCACGGTTCCGGTGGAAGTAGACGATGACGGCGAGGCTCGTCGCGGCCATCAGGAGCGCCACGCCCAGGGTGGCGACGCCGGCGAACCAGCTGAAGACCTGCAGGACCGGGTCGAGGCCGAGGACGGCGAACAGGACCATGAGCACGGCGGCGGTGACGGTCTGCACGACGCTCGAGGTGTGCGGCGACTCGTGCTTGCGGTGCACGGTGCCGAGACGACCGGGCAGGAGCGAGGCGTTCGCCATCGAGTGCTGGTACCGGGTGATGACGTTGTGGAAGGACAGGACGCAGGCGAACATGCTCGTGAGCAGCAGCACGTTCATGACGGCCTCGCCCGCGGTGCCGATGTACCGCGCCGCCGTGGTGAGGATGAGCGCGCCCGGGTCCTTCGCGGCCTCGGCGAGCACGCCGTCCGGACCCCAGGCCATCACGAGTCCCCACGACGCCAGCGTGTAGAACACCCCGATGCCGATGACGGCGGTGTAGGTGGCCCGTGGGATCGTGCGCTCCGGGTCCTTCGCCTCGTCGCGGAAGATCGCGGTCGCCTCGAACCCGATGAACGCCGCGATGGCGAACATGAGGCCGACGCCGGGTGAGCCGGACATGACGTGGGTCGGTTCGAACGGCGCGAGCGAGAGCCCATCGGCACCGCCGCGGAACACGATCCCGGCGACCAGGACGAGCACGATCCCGACCTCGCCGACGAGCAGGACGCCGAGGACCTTGCTCGACAGGTCGATGTGCCGGTAGCCGAGCACCCCGACGAGCGCCACGACGACCAGGGACCACACGTACCAGGGGATGTCAGGCCCACCGAGGCCCGTGACGGTCACCCCGAGCAGGTACCCGATGTAGCCGTGCACGCTGACCTGGATCGTCGTGTAGGTCAGCAGCGCCAGCGTGGCCGCCCCCGCACCGGCCGGACGACCGAGCCCGTGGCCCACGAACGTGAAGAAGGCGCCGGGTCGCGGCAGGTGCCGGGTCATCGCCGCCAGCCCCACCGAGAACAGCAGCAGGATCACGGCGGACGCGGCGTAGAGCGACGGGAACCCGACGCCGTTGCCGAGCAGCATGCCCAGCGGGGCGGCACCGCCGACGACGGTGAGCGGGGCGGCGGCCGCGACGACCATGAACACGATCGCGGTGACGCCGAGCGAGCCGCGCATGGTCCGCTGCGGTGCGGGTACGGCTCCGAGTGACGCGGGGTCCTTCGTGATGCTGGACATCGTGGCCTTCCGGTTCGGGTGACTGGGTCGGGTGGGACCACGGTCCCGCGCTGCCGTTGCGCCCCCGTTCCACGGGTGTGAAACCCGCACGCACCCGAATGGGACGGCCCGGACGAGGCGTCTCATTTGCCCGAGACCACCGCGAAACACGACCGAGACACCGGGGCAACGCAGCCCCCGTACCGTTGCCGCATGACCGCGCTCGACCGTGCCATCGCCGACCCACCCCGGGTGCCGGGCATCGGTACGCGCTCACCCGTCGACGGGCTGTCCCGGCGGAGCATCGGCCCGGTCGACGTGCTGGCGCAGTCGGTGTCCGCGGTCGCACCGTCGGCGGCGGCCACCACGATCCCGGTGCTCGTCGCGACCGTCGCCGGGCAGGGCGCGACGTGGTCCCTGCTCGCCGCGATGGCGCTGTCGTTCCTGGTCGGACGCACCGTGAACCAGTTCGTCCGACGCGTGGCGGGCACCGGCTCGCTCTACACCTACGTCTCGCTCGGCCTGGGGCCGGCAGCCGGTGTGGTCGCGGGCGCCGCACTGCTGCTCGGCTATGGGTTCATCGCGATGTTCTCGCTCACCGGCAGCGGCTACTACCTCGACTACCTGCTGTCCCGGTTCGTCCCGACTGCCGGCACCGGCTCCCTGGTCACGGTCGTGGTGATCACCGCCATGGGCGCCACGGTGTTCGCCGTCATCGCCCTCGGGGTCCGGTTGTCGACGCGCCTCACCCTGCTCGTCGAGACCCTGTCCGTCGCCGTCATCGTCGTGCTGATCGTCGCCCTGGTCGCACGGCTGCAGCCCGTCGACACGTCCGCCCTCGCACTCGGCCCGACCGCACCGGCGCCCTTCGCGGTGGGCACGGCGCTCGCGGTCACCGCCTTCGTCGGGTTCGAGAGCGCGTCGGTGCTCGGCGTGGAGGCCCGCCGCCCGTTCCAGGCGATCCCCCGCGCGATCTCGTGGACCGTCCTGGTCGCGGGCGTGCTCTACGTCGTGAGCGCTGCCGCCCAGCAGACAGGGTTCGCCGCGATCGGCGCCGACCTCGCCACGAGCGCGTCGCCGGTCAACGAGCTCGCCACGGCGTTCGGCATGCAGTGGGTCGGGTGGGCGCTCGACCTCGGGATCGCCGCCTCGTTCGCCGCGTGCGCGATCGCCTCGACGACGGCGCTCGTCCGGGTGCTGTTCGCGATGGGCCGTGAAGGGGTGCTGCCGGCCGCGCTCGGGCGGGCGTCACCACGCTTCCGGGCACCCTTCGTCGCGGGCGTGCTGGCGTGCTCGGTGCTGACCGCACTGCCGGTCCTCGGGCTCCTCACCGGCATCCCGACCTGGTCCCTGATGGAGGCCGAACTGGTCGTCGCGGCACTCGGGTACCTGACGGCGTACGCGATGACGTGCTTCGCAGCTCCGGTGTTCCTGCGACGCATCGGCGAGCTGACGACCGGGGTGGCGACCACCGCGGTGACGACCGGTGTCCTGCTCACCGCCGTGCTGCTCACCTACGCCGGGGTCGAGGCCGCATCGCCCCGGTGGCCGGCCGTCGTCCTCGCCGTCGGGGCGGTCACCGCGGTGGTGGTCGCGTTCCTGGTGGCGACCCGTCGGCGACCCTGGCGACGGGGTCGGAGCCGGGCAGTGTACGACGTGCCGGTCGAGGCGGACCTGCTGGGCGCCTCCCGGTCGTCCGCCGGACCCGGCCACGGGACGGGGGTGCGGTGAGCGAACCCGGTCTCCGCGCGCGGCAGCCGAAGGCGATCCAGAACGCCCTCGCGGTGCTCGAGGCGGTCGCGCACGCCGGGCCGGGCGTCACCGCCCAGCAGATCTCGGATGCGCTCGGGATGCCGCGGGCCACCACCTACCGGCTCATCACGCTGCTCGTGGAGGACGAGTATCTGGTGCGCCTGCCGGACCTGCGCGGCTTCGCGCTGGGGCACAAGGTCTCGGAGCTCGCCGGCGTCGCCCCGGCCGCGGCCCCGTTAGTCCCACCACTCCCCCGCGCCGTCCGGTCCGTGCTGTCCGACGTGCGATCGGCGGTCCGTGCCGGGGTGCACCTGGCCCGGTACGACGCCGACGGGATCTGCGACGTCAACGTCGACCCGGACTTCCCGCTCCTCGACGCGACCGCCCTGCGATCGGCACCCGGGTCGAGTGCGATGGGGCGGCTGCACGCCGCCGGCGGTGCCTCGGCGTCGCAGGTCGGTGCCTTCGTGCGGGGCTTCGGGTGCCTGGCACTGCCCGTCCGCGGCGAGCGCGGCGAGCTCGTGGCGGGGTTGACGCTGTCCGCGCCCGCGGCCCGGGTGGAGTCCCCCGGCAAGGCCCTGGTGCACCTGCGGATGGCAGTCGTACGGCTCGAGCCCCTGCTCGGCTGAGTTCTCGGCGTCCTCTGAGCGTTCTTTTGGCACTCACAAGGGTCGAGTGCTAAAACGGTGGCAGTTGAGTCGAGGGGACTCAACGAGAACCACGAAGGAGTTGATTTCGATGACGATGAACTTCGACCCGTTCCGCGAGCTCGACCGACTCGCGGGTTCGCTCCTCGGCACCGCCGCCGGCCCGCGCTCGATGCCGATGGACCTGTACCGCACCGGGGACCACTACGTCCTCGACGTCGACCTGCCCGGCATCGACCCGGGCTCCGTCGACATCGACGTGGACGGCTCCGTCCTGACGATCCGCGCCGAGCGCACCCTCGGTGCGCCGGAGGGCTCGCAGTGGATCACGCGTGAGCGCCAGCCCGGCACGTTCGTCCGGCAGCTCACGCTCGGCGACGGCCTGGACGCCGAGCGCATCACCGCCGGGTACGACAACGGCGTGCTGAGCATCACGATCCCGGTCAAGGAGTCCGCGAAGCCCCGCAAGATCGCCGTCTCCGTCGGCGGCGGGTCCGAGCAGCTCGCGGTCGGTTCCGGCACCACCGCCGAGTGAGGAGCTGAGCGATGACGTCCGTCCTGCTGAACGCGGTGGTCGCCGTCCTCGTCGTCACCGCGGCGCTCGCGCTGACGAGCCTGGACCGGCGCACCGCCGTGCTCCTCGGAGCCACCGGCAGCCTGACCGGCACCTTCCTGGCCTGGGTCGCCGCGCCCCGGCTCGTCGAGCAGTCGTTCCTGGCCCCCTGGGTCGCCGCGGTCCTCGGCACGGCCCTGCTGATCGCCGGGTGGAGCGCCGCCCGCGCCTACTCGGGCATCTTCGAGGCACCACGTGACGAAGAACCCGAGACGGGGGCGCTGATGACCGTGGGCGGGTCCGCCCCGCCGGTGCGGTGACCACCTGACGGACGGGAGGCCCGGTGCACGTCGTGCGCCGGGCCTCCCGTCGTTCCGTCGGTCGCGTGGGCGACCGTCGGGACTACTCCTTGTTCAGCTTGTCCTGCACCAGGCCGGCCGTCTTCTCGACGACGTTCGGGAGCTCGGTGGTGCCGTAGAGCCGGACGTCGGGGTGCGTGGGCGGGGGCATCGGGACCGAGGTCGTCGGGCCGTCGTGGTACGAGTACTCGCCCTTGCCGTCGAACGACGGGCCGCTCGCCCAGGGGCCGTTCTTCGCCTCGGCACCGTCGGAGAAGTTGAGGTACTGGTAGTTGACCTCCTGGTTCTCCTTCGACTGCGGGAAGTTGCTCGGCACCGGGAAGCCCTCGACGCCCTTCTCGCGCAGCTCGGCGGCCGCGGTCGCCCACATGTTCTGGTGCATGGTGTCGCGGGCGATGAGGAAGGACAGCAGGTCCCGCACGCCGTGGTCGTCGGTCATGTGGTAGAGCCGAGCGGCCTGCACACGACCCTGCATCTCGGCGTTCTCGTTCGCCGTGAAGTCGGCGAGCAGGTTGCCGCTGGCGGTGATGTACGAGCCCTGCCAGGGGTTGCCGTTGCTGTCCACCGGACGGGCACCCGCACCGGCGACGATCGCGTGCTGGACGTCGGTGCCGCCGACGATCGCGGCGACCGTGGGGTCGTCCTGGAGCGCGTCCTCGGTGATGCCGAGGGGCGACTTCTCGAGCAGCTGGGCGATCATCGTCGCGAGCATCTCGACGTGGCCCATCTCCTCGGCGCCGATGCCGAACACCATGTCGCGGTACTTGCCGGGGATGTGCATGTTCCACGCCTGGAACTGGTACTGCAGCGCGACGGAGATCTCTCCGTACTGGCCACCGAGCACCTCCTGCAGCTTGCGGGCGTAGATCGCGTCGGGCTTGTCGGGCGTTGCCTTGAACTGGAGTTCCTGCTTGTGGAAGTACAAATCGTGCTCCTTCGTGTCGATCGAGCGATTGCACGGCCGATGGTTCGCCGGGGGCACTGAGCGGCCGTCCAAGGTGGCCGGATCACGCAGAGGGTGTCCCGGATGCGCTGGTTCCGCGGCACCGGGTCCGCAGCAGGCTTCACCCGGCAGGCTTCACCCGGCAGGACGAGGCCCTTCGTTCGACCGCCCGATGCCGTCGGCCGGACGGTTGCCCAGGCTGGGAGCATGCAGACCTCCACCAAGCACACGATCGCCACGCTGCTGCTCTGCGCGGCGATCGTGGTCGCCACCGTCGTCGCACTCATGGCCATGACGCCGCCCGCGTGACGGCGGTGCGGCATGGGAGGATCGCTCTCGTGACCGAACGGGGCAGGTTCCTCCGGCCGCTCGCCACCCGGTCGATCGTCATCGACGTCACCTGGGCGGTCCTGGCGGCGTTCGTCTTCCTGCTGCCCATCGACCTCGAGCTCGAGCACGCGAGCCTCGCCGCCGTCCTGTCGGCGTCCGTCGCGATCGCCCTGCGCCGCGTCTCCCCGTCCGCCGCGATGGTGATGGTGGTCGTCCTCGGGGTCGTCCAGGTCGGCGGCGGCGAGCGCCCCTCGCTGGTCGACCTCGCACTGTTCGTCGTGATCGGCACCGCCGCGGTCGTGGGTACCCGCACCGAGGTCGTCGTCTCCGGCGTACTCGCGGTCGTCGCCGGTGCGGGAGCGACCGTCTACCTGGCGTCGACCGGCTTCCGGTTCCTGGTGCTCATCAACGGCCCGCGCGACCAGGCCTTCCTGGCGATGGCCGCCCCGGTGACCGCGCTGCTCGGCGTCTGGGCCGGCGGGGTCGCCGTCCGGGCCTTCCGCTCCCGCGACCGCGAGTCGGAGCGCCGAGCCGACGCCGAAGCCGCCGCTTCCCGCGCCGAAGCCGTCGCCACCGAGGCCGAGGCCACCGCCACCCGCGCCATCGACGTCGCCGAGTCCGAACGCATCCGCGCCGACATCGCCCGCGACGTGCACGACGTCGTCGGCCACTCGCTCGCGGTGATCATCGCGCAGGCCGACTCGGTGCCCTTCCTCGACGACGAGGCCCGCATCCGAGCGGTCAGCGCCACCATCGCGAGCACCGCCCGGAGCTCCCTGGTCGAGGTCCGCCAGGTCCTCGGCCACATCGACGGCTCGTCCGAGGCGACCGGGCCCGGCTCGCTCGAGGAGATCGTGCAGGGCATCCGCGACGCCGGGGTCGAGGTCGACCGCACGGTCCGCGGGGTCCCGCTGGGCCTGCGCCCGGACGCCGGCACCGCCGCCCGCCGCGTGCTGCAGGAGATGCTGACGAACGCCCTGCGCCACGGCGCCCCCGGCAACCCGGTGGTCGTGCGGGAGACCTGGCGGAGCGCCGACCTGGTGCTCGAGGTCGAGAACGTCGTCGGGGACGGCACCACCGCGGGCTCGGGCCGTGGGATCGACGGCATGGACTCGCGCCTCGGCGCCCTCGGTGGGTCGTTCGACGCCGCCGTCCTCGACGACGTGTTCACCGCACGCGCCCGCATCCCGTTCGACGTCCAAGGGGGACCCGTCCGATGACCGAACCGATCAGGATCCTGCTCACCGACGACCAGGCGCTGTTCCGCGCCGGGCTCCGGGTGGTGCTCGACGCCCAGGACGACATGCGCGTGGTCGGTGAGGCCTCCGACGGAGCCGAAGCGCTCGCACTCATCCCCCAGGTGCGCCCCGACGTGGTGCTGCTCGACATGCGGATGGCCGGCATGGACGGCGTCGAGACCGTCCGGCAGCTCTACTCCGGTGCCGTCGCGGGCCCGCTCCCCCGCGTCGTCGTGCTCACCACCTTCGGGCTCGACCCGGCGGCGGCGACCGCGATCCGGCTCGGCGCCAGCGGCTTCCTGCTCAAGGACACGACGCCGCCGTTCCTGTTCGCCGCGGTGCGGGCCGTGCACGAGGGCAGCTCGGTGATCGCACCGAACGACCTCGCGCAGCTGTTCGGCACCGACGTGGCACGGGCCCCGGCCCCGCAGCCGCCCGAGTTCGCGAGCCTGACCGAGCGGGAGCGGGTCGTGTTCGGGTGGGCGTCCCGCGGGCTGTCGAACGCCGAGATCGCCACGAAGGAGTACGTCACCGAGTCGACGGTGAAGACCCAGATCTCGAGCATCCTCGGCAAGCTCTCGCTGCGCGACCGGGTGCAGCTCGTCGTCTACGCACACGACCACGGGCTGGCGGGCACCCGCGACGCTTGAAAGGTATGCCTATTGCAGTCCCCGGGCATCGAGCGCCGCGACCTCGTCGAGGATCGTGGCGATCGCGGCGGGGTCGTGGGCGAACCGTCCGAGGAACAGCCCGCCGATCCGCCCCTGCCCCCGGGTGAGCAGGCCGGGCCCGGCACTGCCCCCGTAGAGCACGGTGCTGCCGTGCAGCTCGGGCCGGGTGGCGAGGTGCTGCTCGATGCCGGCGAGCACCGCCACGATGTGGTCGTCCGGTGCGGGTGCCGGGGCACCGATCGCCCACACCGGTTCGTAGGCGACGGTCAGGGGTCCGGCGAGACCGTCCGCGACGGCGGTCGAGACGGCCCGGTCGAGCTGCGCGGTCACCGCCGCCACGGCCTCGGTCGGATCGGAGGCCCGGTCCGGCTCCCCGACGCAGACCAGCGGACGCAGGTGGTTGCGGAAGGCCGCGTGCACCTTCCCCGCGATCGTCGCGTCGTCCTCGTGGAACAGGGAACGCCGTTCGGCGTGCCCGATCTCGACCAGGTCGACACCGATCTCCCGCAGTTCGGCGCCGGAGACCTCGCCGGTGAACGCGCCCGCGTCGGCCCACGACAGGTCCTGCGCGGCGAGCTGCACACCGGTGCCGGCGAGCAGGTCACGCACCGGGACGAGGGCCGGGAACGTCGGCGCCACGAACAGCGACGCCGCACCCGAGCGCACCGCGGGGTGTCGCCGGGCGATGTCGGCGACCTCGGCCGCCCACGACAGCGTCCGGGCGTGCGAGAAGTACGTCTTCAGCGACACCCCGACGGTGATCACGGGGCGATCGTCTCCACGACGAGGGCGAAGGACAGCGCGCCGGGATCCGCGGTGCCGACGGCCTGGTCGGCGTGGGTCCGTGCCCGGCCCATCTTCGGCACGAGGGACTCCGTGGCGTCCGCTGCCTGTCGGGCGGCGCGGACGGCGTCGCCCCAGGCCTCGGCGAGCGCCGCCCCGGCGTCGAGCCGGGTGCGGAGCACCTCGTCGAACGGCACCAGGGCGTCCACCATCGTCTTGTCACCGACGGTGGCGCCGAACGCGAGCACGGCCTCGGTGGCCGCGCGGACCCCCTGCGCGACGGTGGCACCCGACGGACGCGAGTCGTCCCCGACCACGCGACCCAGTGCCTCCAGGGCGGCACCCCAGATCGCACCGGACGTGCCGCCGGCCTTGTCGGACCAGGCATCCGCGGCGACCAGCAGGACGGTGCCGGCACCGGCACCGCGGCTGACCGCGTCGGCGGCTGCGACGTCGGCGGCGTGCGATCCGCGCTGCATCCCGATGCCGTGGTCACCGTCGCCGGCCACGGCGTCGATGCGGCCGAGTTCGTCGGCGTGCTCGTCGAGGACGGCTCGGACCGCGGCGAACCCGGCGGCGACCTGTTCGGCGACCACGCGGGATTCGTCGGTCGCCGGGCCGATGCCCACGCCCTCGGCGTCGGCCGCCACGGTGGACGGGTCGACCCGCTGTTCGGCGACCGCACCGCCCTTGCGGTAGGCGGGGGTGTCCGCGGGTGCTGCCCAGAGTTCCTCGAGTTCGTCGTCGAGCCAGAACAGCGTCAGGGAGACCCCGGCCATGTCGAAGCTCGTGACGAGTTCGCCGACCTCGGGCTCCACGATGACGACCCCCGCGTCCGCCAGGCGCCGCTGCACCGAGCGGTAGACGACGAAGAGCTCCTCGTACTTGACCGAGCCCAGGCCGTTCAGGATCGGGACCACCCGCTGGCCCTCGAGTGCCACGCCGTCGGGCAGTTCGTCGAGCAGCCGGGACACCAGCAGCTCGGCCAGCCCGTCCGCGGTGGGCACGTCCGTCTCGTCGATGCCCCGCTCGCCGTGGATGCCCATGCCGACCGCCATCCGCCCCTCGGGCACCGTGAACAGGGGTTCCTCAGCACCCGGCAGCGAGCACCCGGAGAACGCGACGCCGAAGCTGCGCGTCCGGTCGTTCGCCCGTTCGGCGACGGCGGCGACCGTGTCGAGGTCGTCCCCGCGCTCGGCGGCGGCGCCGGCGACCTTGAAGACGCAGAGGTCACCCGCGATGCCGCGGCGCTTCGCGCGGTCGTCGGCCGGGGCGCTCGTCACGTCGTCGGTGACGCGGACGGTCCGGACCGGGATGCCGTCGGCCTCGAGCGTGCGCGCCGCGGCGTCGAAGTTCAGGACGTCGCCGGCGTAGTTGCCGTAGCTGAGCAGCACCCCGCCACCGTGCTCCGCGGCCTTCGCGACCCCGGTGACCTGCTGGGCGCTGGGGCTGGCGAACAGGTTGCCCATCGCGGCACCCGCGGCCAGGCCGTGTCCGACCAGCCCGCCGAACGCGGGGTAGTGGCCCGAGCCGCCGCCGATCACGACCGCGACCGTGCCGTCGGGGCTCGTGGTGGAACGGGCGACCCCGCCGTGCACCCCGCGCACCCACCGCTCGTTCGCGGCGACGAAGCCGTCGGTCGCCTCGTCGGCGAAGTCCGCCGGGTCGTTGAACAGTCTGGTCATCGCGTGCTGCCCTTCGGGTCGGTGGTGCGGACGTGCGAGGTGTCGAGCAGTTCGTCGGCCTTGGCCCCGCGGAAGAACTTGGTGCAGAAGATCATCACCGCGGCGACGAACGCCAGGACGCCGAGCGAGACGATGCCGAACGCGCCGCTGTCGGTGGGCACCACCTCGTTGATCGCGGTGCGCATGATCGGGGCGACGAACCCGCCGAGGTTGCCGAGCGAGTTGATCAGGCCGATGCCCGCGGCGGCTGCGGCACCGGTCAGGAACGCCGTCGGGTAGGCCCAGGTGATCGGGCCGACGGCCAGGAAGCTCGCGACGGCCAGGGTGATGAACAGGATGCCGAGCACGGGCTGCCCGTTCGCACCCGCCCACGCCGACCCGAGGATCGACAGGCCGGTCGTGATGTAGAACAGGGTGCCCCAGCGACGACGGCGTCCGACGGAGTCCGCACGCGACCCGATCAGGTAGCAGGCGACGAGCCCGACGAGCCACGGGATCGCGGTCACGAGCCCGACCTGCCAGCCGACGTCCTGCCCGAGCAGCGAGGACACCTGCTGCGGCAGGTAGAACGTCGTGCCGTACACGGCGACCTGCAGGCAGAAGTAGATGATCGTGAAGTACCAGACGCGCCCGCTCGCCATCGCGCGCCAGATGCCCTTCGGGCCGTCCTCGGTGCGGGCCGTGTCCTCGCGTTCCATGGCCGCGGTGAGCGACGCCTTCTCCCCCGGCTCGAGCCACTTCGCCTGCTGCGGACTGTTCGTCAGGAACACCAGGGCCGCGATGCCCGCGAACACCGCCAGCAACCCCTCGCCAGCGAACATGACCTGCCAGCCGTGGAACGGCGTGACCTGATCGCCGATGCTGATCAGCCCACCGGACAGCGGGGCGCCGATCATCTGCGAGAACGGCTGCGCCAGGTAGAAGATCGCGAACATGCGCACGCGCACCTTGTTCGGGAACCACTCGGACAGGTACATGATCACGCCCGGGAACAGCCCCGCCTCGGTCACGCCGAGGATGAACCGCAGGACGATGAACATCGTGTCGTTCGTCGTGAAGGCGAACAGGGCGGCGACGATGCCCCACGTCACCGCGATGCGGGCGAGCCAGAAGCGCGCACCGAACCGCTTGAGCAGCAGGTTCGACGGGATCTCGAAGATCGCGTAGCCGATGAAGAAGATGCCGGCACCCAGGGCGAAGGCGGCGTCGGAGATGCCGCGGTCGACGCTCAGGGCCTCTTCGGCGAAACCGACGTTCGTGCGGTCGAGGAACGCGACGAAGTACAGGATGACGAGCATCGGCATGAGGTGCTTCGTCGCCTTGCCGATGGCGGACTTGAGGCCGGGGTCGTTGGTCGACCCGAGCGCGGGGGCAGGGGGTAGTGACACGGGTTCGCTCCTTTGCGAGCACGGTGCGGTCGTTCTGGCGTCCGGCGGTCGGTTCGGTCGTCCGGACGGGAGGCACGGATCGCGTCGCGCGGTCGGCGCGCGTTCCGTGGGCGGCTGGCCCTAGTGCATGTACAGGCCGCCGTCGACGTTGAGCGTCTGGCCCGTGACGAACCCGGCGTCCTCGCTGATCAGGTACGCGATCGCCGCGGCGATGTCCCGCGGGGTGCCGATGCGCGGCAGTACGCCGTCGGCGGCCATCTCGGCCTTCCGCTCCTCGGACAGCGTGCCGCCCATGATGTCGGTGTCGATCGGACCGGGCGCGATCGCGTTGACGGTGACGCCGCGTGGACCGAGCTCGCGCGCCAGGCCACGGGTCAGCCCGATCACGCCGGCCTTCGCCACCGTGTACGGCGTCTTGCTGAAGGTGCCGCCGCCGCGCTGGGCGGAGACCGACGACAGGTTCACGATGCGCCCGTAGCCGGACCGCACCATCGACTCCGCCGCCCGCAGGCTGGCGAAGTGCACGCCGTCGAGGTTGATCGACAGCACGCGGTGCCACTCCCCCTCGGGCAGGTCGAGGTAGGCGTGCGCGGACGAGACCCCGGCCAGGTTCACCAGTGCGGTGATCGGGCGGAGTTCGGCCTCGATCGTGTCGAAGGCCGCACGGACGGCGGATTCGTCGGCGACGTTCGCCCCGACACCGACGGCCCGCACGCCGTGCTGTTCACGGATCTCGGCGGCGACCTGCTCGCTCGCGGTCTGGTCGAGGTCGATGATCCCGATGTCCCACCCGGCCTCGGCCAGGTGGTGGGCGGTCGCGCGGCCGATGCCCCGCGGTGAGGCGGCCCCGGTGAGGACGACGGTGCGGTCCTGGCGCTGGCCGGCTGACTGGTTCTGGTCGCTCATCGTGGTCCGCCTCAGTGGATCGGTGCCGGGCCGAGCTCGTCGAGGAGCTTCTGCATCGCGACGTACGCCTTGTTCCGGTAGGCGACGAGCTCGGGCGTGCGGTCGGCCGGCACCTCGAGGTACCCGGCGCCGGACTTCGTGCCGAGCTCACCGGCGTCGACGTGCTGCTGCAGCGACGGCGGGGTGGCGAAGCGCTCGGGCCAGCGGGTCTGCAGCGACTCGAAGCAGAACGCGTAGACGTCGAGCCCGGCCATGTCGGCGATCGCGAACGGGCCGAAGAACGGCAGGCGGAACCCGAACGTGGTGCGCACGATGGTGTCGATGTCGTCGGGACTCGCGATGCCCTCGTCGGCGATCTTCGTGGCCTCCTCGAACAGCGCGTACTGCAGGCGGTTCAGGACGAACCCCGTCGAGTCCTTCACCCGCGCCGACTGCTTGCCGGTCGCGGCGACGACGGTCTCGCCGACCTCGATCGCGTGCTCGTTCGTGGTCGGGTGCGGGATGAGCTCGACGCCGGGGATGAACGGTGCCGGGTTCGAGAAGTGCACGCCGAGGAACCGCTCCGGGCCCACGACCGCCTCGGCCAGCGACTCGATCAGGATCGTCGAGGTGTTCGAGCCGATCACGGCGTCGGGGCGGGCGGCCTCGCTGATGCGGCGGAGCGTGGCGTGCTTGATCTCGAGCTTCTCCGGCACGGCCTCCTCGATGAAGTCCGCGTCGGCGACGGCGGCCTCGATCGACTCTGCGGCGCTCAGGTGTGCGCGGACTCGTTCGACGGCGTCCTCGGGGAACAGCCCGTCAGCGACGAACTGTGCGGTCTCGGTGAGCAGCCGCTCCAGGTTCTGCTCGGCGATCTCGGCCGAGACGTCGGCGATCCGGACGGTGTGGCCGGCGAGGGCGAGGACCTGGGCGATCCCACCGCCCATGTAGCCGGACCCGACGACGGCGATGTCGAGGGTGCTCATCGGATTGCTCCTTCGGTGCTGGTTGCTGCAGTCGGGGTCGCCGTCGCGTCGAGCTTCGTCGTCGCGAGGACGGATCGGATGTACTGCTGGTTGGTGGCGCAGACGCCGAGGCTGTCCCCGCCGTACTGCTCGGTCATGACGATCCCGCGGAACCCGTCGGCGACGGCGTCGCGCAGGACCTGGCGGTAGTTGATGAGGCCCGTCTCCATGGTGCTCGGCGCGCTCGTCGCCCAGCTGCCGTCGCCGGCCTCGTCACGCGTGTAGTTCTTCACGTGCAGGTAGTTCGTGTGCGGCATGGTCTTCGCGAACAGCTCCCGCCAGTCCTCGACCGGACGGTGCAGGCGGATGAGGTTCGCGACGTCGGCGTTCAGCCCGACGTTGTCGAGCCCGATCTCCTCGACCAGGCGGACCGCGCTGTCGGCGGTGCCGAGGTACGTGTCCTCGTACAGCTCGAGCGCCATCGGCAGCCCGACGCTCGCAGCGTGCTCGCCGAGCTCCCGCAGTCGCTTGACCGCGGCGGCCCAGACCTCGGGGTCGTCGGGGTCCTTCGGGCCCGGCGCCGTCCAGAACCACAGCGCGCGCTTCTGCGCGTCGGTGAACGGCTGGTGCAGGCCCGTCGAGAAGACCTGCATGCCCCACTCGGCCGCCGCGTCGATGGTGCGGTGGGCGTAGGCCAGGTTCTCGTCCTCGTGCCCGGGCTGGATGACGCTCTTGCGCTGCAGGTGCACGGACGGGATCCCGATGCCGTGCGACTTCGCGACGGCGAACAGCTCGTCGCGGCGCGAGGCTTCGAGGTCTGCGGGGCGGATGTGGCTGTCAGCGAGTTCGGCGAGCGAGAAGCCGACGGCCTCGATCTGCGCGAACACCTCGTCCCACACCTCGGCGGGGGCGTCGTGGAAGGCCGTCCCGTCGCGGGTGACCTGCGCGAACCCGTGCAGGCAGGCGGCGATCGGCCAGGTCTTCGACGTCCAGGTGGTGGGGTCCCAATCCTGGTCGACCCAGTCCTGTGGAGTGGTCACGGAATGCTCCCTTGCATGTCGTGGTGGTTCAGCGATGAACCTCTTTCCTATAGGAAAGATACTCGCACGACGCCGGAACGCAACCCCTTCGCCTCAGCTCGTGTGGGAGGCGTCCGCGCGCGAACGCAACCGGACGGCGTCGATGTGGAGCCGCATCGCGGCGACGGCCGACGTCGGGTCCGCAGCCAGCGCCTCCAGGATGGCCCGGTGCTCCTGGACCGCACGATCCGTGTCGTCCCCGCCACCCTCGACGATCTGCCGCATGCGGTGCACGCGCGTCGTGATGATCTCGGACATCTCCTCGAGGAACGGGTTCCGTGTCGCGTCGAAGATCAGCTGGTGGAACTGCCAGTCGCTGCGGAAGAAGCGGGCCATCAGCTCTTCCGGAGCGTGCGCAGCACCGACGGACGCGACCTCGGCGGCAACCGCGGCCTGCTCGTCGAGCGCTGCCGCCAGTCGCTCGCGCAGGCCGTCGACGTCGCCGCGGGCAGCGAGCTCGACGGCGCCGCTCTCGACGATGAGCCGGGCGTCGAACAGGGCCTCGAGCTGGTCGCCGGCCAGGGGCGGGGAGACCCGGTACCCCTTGTTCGCTTCACGGGTGACGAGGCCGGTGCGTTCGAGTTGCACCAGGGCTTCGCGCACCGGGGTCGGGGACACTCCGAGGGAGCGGGCCAGGCCGTCGATCGACAGTCGCATGCCCGGTTCGACGTCGTGGCCCATCAGGACCTCGAGCACCCGGTCGTAGACGCGGTCGCGCAGGCCGAGCTGCGTGATGCGCTCCGTCCCGAAGCCGGGCATGGTCGTGGACATGGGTCGATCCTAGAGAATCCACGACTCGGGCTCGGTGCGAGGGCCCCGGGCCAGGCTGCGCCATCGCCGGGCCCCCTCCTGCGATCGACTCGCACGACCAGGCCCACGACGAACTTACTCGGGGCGACACAGCCCTTCAGTCCCTTGACCTGCTTGCTCGCGACCTCCGCCGCGCTGTCGCGCGGCTCCCACTGCTAAGCACCCCGAGGAGGAGCGCGAAACCGTGGAACGTTCAGCGCCCGTTCACCGGGCTTTTTTGCGGGAGGGCAAGAACCGATCCCAGGCTCTGCGATGCAGCATGCGGCGCGAGCATTGGCTCCGCGGATCCCGCACGAGGGGACGATCGTCGGGTGGGTTGTCCGCATTCGGGTCGACTGAGGCCGATCGAGTTGCGTCCGGTTCAACCCGACTCAGCCGCGTCGACGCATCGGGGTTTGAGGACCACGGACATCGACGCCGCGAGTGGCAACGTCGCATCAGCTCCTGAGTGCCCGCTTGCCCATCGGTCACCAGTCGGCAAGCCCAGGGGTCCGCAGCCGCCGCGGCGATCTGGCTCGCGCCATGCTCGTGCTTCTCGTCTCTGACGATCAGAACTGTCGAACGGTCCGCACGACGTTGGGCAATGTGATCGGATCGAGCACACCGTGGTGCACTGCCCACACCACCCACACCATCTGGGCGGGCAAGGCGATGACGACCAACACCGTCAGCACGGACATCACGCGAACGGCCCACGCCAGGACGGCCTGCGGGTCGAACCTTCCGGACGGATCGATCCGTCGAGACAGCTGCCATCCGACCGCCGCGGCCGCGACGTTGATCGCGACGATCCACCAGGTCGGATGCGACTGGAAGTCGAACTCGCGGTCTGCGACGCCGGGCTGTGTCGCCGAGACCTGCCACGCCGATGCGACGGCCTGCACGACCACGAACATCGTGGTCCATCCGGCCAGACGAGGCCCGTCGATCGACACCGGGCGGAGTCGGCGTGTGCCGCCATGCCGGGCATCGGTGGTCGGGGTCGTGGACATGGGGTGATCATGGCAGACACCAACCAGGGCGAACGCCACGTGGATCACCGTGCTGCGCAATTGAACAGGCAGAGCGGATGCACCCACACCGAGAAGACCGCCTCGTACATCGCCCGGTAGCGGATCGGCTAGCGGACGCTCTTGACTCGTTGATCTTCAGCGAATGTTCCTGAGACGATTGCGCTCGCGATTCCGAGCACGACCGCCCCAAAGCGCGACCCGGTTCTGGGCTCGACGTCGAAGTCGGAGATGCTCACGCCAGAGAGGCTATAGGGCGAGCGCGGCGGTCGTTCCAACCGGGCACGCCGCCCGGTAGAGGATCGGTCAGCGGGCGCGGGTGAACTGCTGCGCGCTCCGCCGGAGCTCCGAACGCAAGGCGGTCGTCGAGACGCGGCCGAGACTCGCCATCCTGCGGAGTCACACGTCGAGCATGAAGGCCCAGCCGATAACGAGGAACCCCGCGATGATCAGCGTCGCGAGCCCCGTCCAGAACCAGGGCGCCCCCGGTCGCCTGGTCATTTGACCTCGTCCGAACCCGTACTCGCGGACCGTCACCACAACCGAACGGAAGAGCAGTCCCGCTCCGATGAGCCCGACGAGCACAAAGGCAGACCAGATCCACCAGGAGAACGTCATGAGTCGAGCATGCCCCACTCATGACCGCTCCGCGTTGTGACCGGTGACCGATAGCTCAGTGAAACGGGGACTGCGGCCGTTCGATCCCGACTGCCGAGGCCCGGACGCCGCTCACGGCACCCGCACGAACCGCGGCGCCCCACGGTCCCGCAGCCGGAACCCCAGGTGCTGGTACAGACCGATCGCCCCGGTGTTCCCGGCGGCCGCGTGCATCAGCGGGGTCTCGCCACGCTCCCGGATCCCGTGCGCGACGGCGAGCACCAACCGACGCCCGAACCCCTGCCCCCGGTACGCCTCGTCCGTGCACACCGCGCTGATCTCGGTCCACCCCGGCGGGTGCAACCGCTCCCCCGCCATCGCCACGAGCCGTCCGTCCCGCCGGATGCCCAGGTACGTGCCGAGCTCGATCGTCCGCGGCAGGAACGGCCCCGGCTTCGTCCGCTCCACCAGGGCGGTCATCTCCGGCACGTCGTCGGGCGTCAGCACGATCGTCTCGGGATCCGGCACACCCTCGATCGCCTCACCGGTCAGCTGCACGCCGCCGGCACCCTCGACGAGTTCCCACCCCTCGGGCAGGACGGCAGCCGCACCGACGCCGAGCATCCCGCCCGACCCGAGCAGCGCCCGGACGTCCTCCCAGTCCTGCGGCGTGGGCTGCGCGGGGATCCCCGTCCACACCGACACGTCGGTCTGGTACCGGACGACCTCACCGCGCCGCTCGGCGAACCGCGCGTGGTGGCTGTTCAGCGCGGCCATCGCGGGCGCATCGAGCACCCGTGTCGGGGTGCCGTCGTCGGCGATGGTCAGGTCGAGCGTCCGGAGCGCTTCGCCACGGGCGTCGCCGCCGCGGAACCCGAGGTCCTCGATCCGCCGACGATCGCCGTCCGCCCACCCGGTGGTGTCCGCGACGACCCCGGAGGCGTATTGGTTCGTGGCACGGTGCACGACCTGCTCGACGTCCGATGCCTCGGCCACGAGGACCTCTCCGGGTCGGGGCAGCGCGGTCGCAGTCGTCGTCATCCCACCATTCTCCGCCCGCGGCGAGCGCCGCCGGCGCGTGGTCGCTCCAGCAGGGCACTCACCGCCCCACGCCGTCGCCTCCGGCCCCAGCGGTCCCCACGATCCACGTGTCCTTCACGCCACCACCCTGCGACGAGTTGACGACCATGCTGCCCTCGGGCGCGACGCGTGTCAGCGCCACGTCGGCCAGGTGCACGTCGTCCGGCCCGGTCCCGGTCGCGTAGACGAAGGCCCGCAGGTCCACGTGCCGCGGGTCCAGCCCGGCCGGTCCGATCGTCGGGTGCGAGGACAGCTGCACCACCTCCTGCCCCACCCACCCGGCGGGGTCCGCGGCGATCTCGCGCCGTCGCTCGGCCACCTCAGGGGCACTCGCGCTCGGTCCGATCAGGACCCCGCGGCCGCCCTCGCCGTCGACCGGCTTCGTGACGAGTTCCCCGACGCGGTCCAGGACCGACAGCCGTTCGACCTCGATGCTGGTGCGGTACGTCGGCACGGATGCCAACAGGGGTTTCTCGTCCAGGTAGTACCAGATCAGGTCCGGCACGGTGACGTACATCGCCTTGTCGTCGACCAGCGCGTTGCCCGGCGCGTTCGCCAGGTAGACCCGTCCCGCCTCCGCCACGTCGAGGATCCGGGCACCCAGATCTGGAGCGTGCTCGGCGGTCAGGGCGCTGACGTCACGGTCGATCCGCAGGTACAGCCCGTCGAGCACGTCGCCCGTCGTCGCGTCGACCACGCGTCCGTCACGGACGTCCAGGTCCGACCCGGACAGGAGGCGCAGCCCGGCCCCGTCGGCCAGCCTGCGGTGCTCGAACCACGCGCCGGCGGCGGGGCCGTCGCTGACCAGTGCGATCACGGGATCGGTCGCGCCCGTCACCGCGGAGGTGTTCTCGCAGAGGGTCTGGCACAGCCGGTCGGTCACGCCGTGCGGGTCGCGCAGGTGCGCCGGCCGCGGGGCGTCCGGCACGACGTCGTCCATCAGCTCGCGCAGGGCGATGCCGTACGCGACGCCCGAGGGCGAGCGGACGTTGTCCTCGAGCACCCGCCAGCCGCCGAACTCGTTGCGCACCAGGTCGAACCCGAGCACCGGCGCACGGACCGCCGTCGCAGGCAGTCGGGTGGCGTCCGGGTCCCAGCCCTTCGCGCCGACGAAGTGGTCGGCGTCCAGCACCCCGTCGGCCACGATCCGCCGGTCGCCGTAGGCGTCACGCAGGAACAGTTCGATCGCACGGGCGCGCTGGCCGAGGCCCCGCTCGAGCTGCGACCACTCGTACGCGCTGATCGTCCGGGGCACCAGGTCGCATCCGAACTCCTGCGCACCACCGTCCACCACGAAGCCGACGTGGTGCTCACGGGTCCAGACGTCGCGGGCGGCGCAGCGCTCGATCGCGGTCTGGGCGTCCCAGCCGCTGAAGAAGGTCGCGAGCGCACGGAACGCGGGGCGTGGGCGGGCTCCCGGCCCGACCGCCTCGTCACCGGCACGGACGCGGTACCCCGGGATCGGGGCCACCGGGTCCTCGTCGCGGCCGGACGGGAGCCCCGCGGTGTCCTCGACCACCAGGGCGACGACGTCGTCGAGCTCCCCGCGCTCGGCGTAGGCGGTGCGCTGCCGGTCGGTCGAGTTGCCGCGCGCCAGGGTGTCCTCCAGCAGCTCCGTCACCGTGCCCCAGTCGCCGAGCTCCTCGAGTTCCGGGCGCAGGCGGGAGACGAGCTGGCGCACCGCGACCTCGGCGGGCAGGCGTTCGGGGTGCTGCCCGAGGCCGACCAGCTCACCGCTGAGCCCCGAACGGGCCGCCTGCCACATCGCCGCACGGTGCAGGGGTTCGCTGCGCGGGTGCCACTCGGCGCCGGATTCGACCGACTTCTCGGCCCTGCGCACCGCGGCGCGGAAGAGTCCGGCGATGAGCACGGCGTCGTCCACCACTGGTGTGGCGTCGCAGACCCGCAGTTCGAGCGTCGGCGCGTGCGACGACGGCCGCACGTCGAAGTAGGCCATCTTCTTGTCGGCGATCACCCCGGAGGCGATCAGGTCGTCGAGCACCCGGTCGTACTCGGCGGCGTCCGCGACCGGACCGAAGCTGCCGGCCGACGGCCACCGCTGCCAGATGATGCTGCGGAACGACGCGTACCCGGTGTCCTGCCCGTTCCAGAACGGACTCGATGCACTCAGTGCGAGCAGCGACGGGAGCACGGGCGCCACCCGCTGGGCGATCAGCACCGCCAGGTCGCGCTCGCTCACCCCGACGTGCACCTGCAGACCGCAGATGAGCTGTTCGTCAACGAGCATCCGGTACTGCTCCTGCATGCGGCCGTACCGTCCGCCGGAGCTCAGCTCGAAGTCGGCGTACTCCGACCGCGGCGCGGTGCCGACGGCGGCGATGGTGACCCCGGCCGGGGCGATCGCGGCGCTGAGCTCACTGCGCAGGTCGACGATCACCCGCCGGAGGTCGTCGAGGGTCCGCACCACCGGGGTGTTCGTCTCGATCGTCGTGCGCTGCAGCTCGGCGCCGAAGCGGTCGGTGGGCAGCTTGGGCAGAAGGCGCGGGGCCTTCGCGGAAAGTCGTCCGGACTCGAGGTCGATGAGGTGCAGCTCTTCCTCGGCGCCGAGCGTCAGCTCTGCACTCATGGCTGGAACCTACGCGTGCGACATGTCGTGCGTCCACCGCCGCTCCGCCCGACCCACGCTCGTAACATATGTCATATATTGAATGGATGAATGCTCTCATCAGCACGACCGCATTGACGCGCCGGTTCCGCGGTCCTGGCGGACACGACGTCACGGTCCTCGACGATGTCACCCTCACCATCCCGCGCGGCGAGTTCGTGACGGTCGTGGGGCCCAGCGGCTCGGGGAAGTCCACGCTGCTGCAGTGCCTCTCCGGGCTGGACTCCCCCACCTCCGGATCGGTCCGCGTCGACGGCACCGACCTCTCGACGCTCCGCGGCGACGCACTCGCCCGGTTCCGCCGCGACCACCTCGGGTTCGTCTTCCAGTCGTACAACCTCATCCCCGCGCTCACCGCCTTCGACAACGTCGCACTCCCACTCCGCCTGGCATCGGGGTCGGTCGACCGCGCGGTCGTCCGCCAGGCCCTCGCCGCCGTCGGACTGTCCGAGGTCGCCCGACGACGGCCCGGACAGCTCTCCGGTGGGCAGCAGCAGCGGGTGGCGATCGCCCGCACGGTGGTCACGGCGCCCGATGTGGTGTTCGCCGACGAACCGACGGGTGCCCTCGACTCCGAGTCCGGCGCGCGGGTGCTCGACCTGCTGCAGAGCGCGGCCACTGGGTCACGCTCGGTGGTGATGGTCACGCACGACCTCGAAGCAGCGGCCCGTGGCGACCGGGTGCTCGTGCTCCGCGACGGCAGGTTGCACCGCGAACTCGTGTCACCGACGGTGGACGACGTGCTCGAGGCGGTGTCACGGTGATCGCCCGGCTCGTCCTCGTCGAGGTCGTCCGGGCCTGGCGCCTGTGGGCCTCCGCTTTCGTGATCATGGTCCTCGCCGCGGTGGTCGCCCTCGTCTGCGCCGGCGACGTCTCCACCGCTGCGGTCCTGACCGACCCGGTCGACGCCGCTGGCCTCCGGAACCACGCGCTGGTGTTCGGCGGGATCAACTCGATCGTCGTGGTCGGTGCGCTCAACGTGCTGGTGACCTTCACCATCCGGGTCCAGCGGCGTACCCACGCGCTCTGGCAGTTCGGCGGCATCGGGCCCGCACTGATCGGTCGGGTGGTTCTCACCCAGGCCGCCGCCCTGTCCCTCGCCGCGTTCGGGACGGCACTCCTGGTGATCCCGGTCGTCCTGCAACAGCTCATGGCGTTCCTCTCCGCGCCGCTGCGGAGCGTCGATGCCCCCGCCCTGGAGCCGCGCCTCGGTCTGGTGGAGGGCCTCGTCGCCTTCGCCGTCTTCGAGCTCACCGTGCTCCTCAGCGCACTCGGTGCTGCACGGGCGGCCTCCCGGACGCCCGCACTGTTCGCCGTCCGTGAGCCGGAACTCGAGGTGACCAGAACTGGCCTCGGACGGAAGACCACGGCGGTCGTGCTCGGGGTGACGACCGTGTCGATGTACGTCCTCAACCTGCTCGGCGCGCAGGGCGTCACGATGATGTTCCTCGTGCCGGCGATGGGTTTCGTCGTCACGGTGGCACCGTGGCTCTGCCGCACGCTCGTGGCCTGGTGGACAACTGCGCTGCCCGAGGCACCCGCCTCCTGGTTCCTCGCCCGCGAGTCGTTGACCCACCACGTCGCCCGCAGCCACTCGGCGATCGCCCTGCTCGCCGTGGCGCTGATGCTCGGATCGCTCACCGGCCTGGCCGGCGTCTGGGACTCACCCTCGTACTACCTGGCCGGACTCGCGATCTTCGGGTCGCCGGTGCTGATCATCCTCTTCACCGGCGCCGCCACGGTGGTGATGACGACCATGGGCCGCCGCCGCGATGTCGCGCTCCTCGTCGTCGCCGGTGGCACGTTCCGAACGGCCGTGGTGAGCGCGGTCCTCGAGGCCTTCGCCATGGTGGTGACCGCCGTGCTCATCGCGCTGCCCGTCGCGCTCGCGACCGTCCCGACGGCCCTCTCCAGCTGGACCGAACCGCTCAGGCCACTGCCGTTCGTGATGGCCATCGGCTTCGTGATCATGCTCGTCGCGACGGTCAACCCGGTGCTCCAGGCCCGCCGACGTTCGCTCGGCCGGCTGCTGGTCGACACCGGGACCTGACCCGTCTCCGGACCGGCGGAACGACGGACGGGAGGCGCGTTGCCATCTGGCACCGCGCCTCCCGTCCGTCGTCAGTCGCCGCTACTGCGGGTCGGCGGGCTCGCCGCCCGAGTCGACGTCGCTGTCCTGCTGCGGGTCCTCCGTCGCGTCGCCCGTGGACGAGCCGTCCGGGAGGTCCTCGGTGTACTGCTGCTGGGTCTCGGTGGGATCGCTGGATCCGTCCGGTGTCGTCGAATCAGTCATGGTCCGGACGGTACGCGGACCGGTACCCACCCCCGTTCAGCGAGCGGCTGCGCGCCGGAGCGCCACCCACTGCAGCAGCATGATCGTCTTGCCGTCGGCGATCCGGCCGTCCGCGACCATCGCGAGCGCGTCGTCGAGCGCGACCTCGAGCACCTCGATGTCCTCGCCCTCGTCCTCCACACCACCGCCGGCCTCGACCCGGTCCGCCGGCGTGTACGCGCCGACGTAGAAGTGGACCCGTTCGGTGACCGACCCCGGGCTCATGAAGACGTCGCCCAGGCGGTCCAGGGCGCCGAGCCGGATGCCGAGTTCCTCGACGGCCTCGCGGCGGACGGCGGTCTCGGGGTCGTCCTCGTCGAGCAGTCCCGCCGCCGCCTCGATCAACATGCCGTCCGGGTGCCCGTTCACGTACGCGGGCCACCGGAACTGCCGGGTCAGCAGCACCGTGCCGCGCTCGGCGTCGTACGGCAGCACGGTCGCACCGTTGCCCCGGTCGTAGGTCTCGCGCTGCTGCCGGTCCCACCGACCGTCACGGCGCCGGACGTCGAGGGTCGTGCGCCGGAGCACGTGCCAGCCGTTCGACACCACCTCGACGTCCCGCACGACCACGTCCGGGTTGCGGTCGAGATCGCGGCCGACGGCGTCGAGCCCGGTCCGCCCACGGTCATCGGGCACGTCGACACCGGGGCGGGGAACGGTCGTGGGTTCGTCGGTCACCCCGGTCACGCTAGCGGGGCACCACGGCCCCGCGCTGCCCCGGTCGGTACGCTCGAGGTGCCGCACCAGGGAGCGGCAGAGGACGGTGCAGCATGACCAGGACCTTCATCCCCCGACGACCGGACCGACCGCAGGTGGTCACCGTGTCCTTCGTGCTGTGGCTGGTGTGGGTGGCCGCCTGCGTCGCGTCCACGGTGCTCCAGTTCTCCGCGACGAACGCCATGACCGGACGGGCGCCGGTCCTCGCCGGGATCGTGGCCCTGGTGCTCTGGGCCCTGGTGGCCTGGGCGGTGTTCCGGATGGCGGCGGGTTCCCGGGTCGCGCGCATCGTGCTCGTGGTCGTCGCGGCCTTCCGCGCGGTCCTCAGCCTCACCGGGGGCGAGCTCGCGGTCCTGACGATCGCGCTGTCGGTCGTCGCCGCGGTCCTGCTCTTCCTGCCCACGGCGCGCCCGTTCTTCGCGGCGACGGACGCGGCACGAACCGGCCACGGGATCCGCGGAACCGGCGTGTCGGGGCCGAGCCGTGCCTCCAGGCCGGATGCCGACCACACGACGGAGCCGGATCGGTCCTGATCCGCGAGCGTTCCCGGATCGACCCCCGGAAACAGGAAACGGCCCCGGATTGCTCCGGGGCCGTTCCTGTTCTTCGCCTGGTGCGCGAGGGGGGACTTGAACCCCCACGCCGTTTCCAGCACACGGACCTGAACCGTGCGCGTCTACCAATTCCGCCACTCGCGCCAGCCCCGAAACACTACCACGCACAGACGGGTGTCAACGCCAACCACTACCATGCAGTGGTTGACGACCGACGACACGGGAGACGCATGGGCCTGCTGGACAACTTCGAGCGAGGGTTGGAACGCGCCGTCAACGGTGCGTTCGCGAAGACCTTCCGCTCCGGGGTGCAGCCCGTCGAGATCTCGAGCGCCCTCCGGCGCGAGCTCGACACGAAGGCCGCAGTGGTCTCCCGCGAGCGCATCCTCGTGCCGAACGAGTTCACCGTGCACCTCGCGCCGCCGGACTTCACCCGCATGAACGACGTCGGCCGTCCGCTCATCGACGAACTGACCCAGATGGTGCACCAACACGCCGTGGCGCAGAACTACTCGTTCTCCGGCCCGGTCACCATCCGGCTCCAGCAGGACGGCACGCTCTCGACGGGCATCCTGCAGATCGACTCCACCACCGTGCAGCGCGACGTCGCGTGGATCCCGGTGCTCGACATCGGCTCCCAGCGCCACCGTCTGCACCGCGGACGCACGGTGATCGGGCGCGGCAGCGACGCGGACATCACCATCGCGGACACCGGGACGAGCCGGAAGCACGTCGAGGTCCTGTGGGACGGCAAGCACGCACAGGCCACCGATCTCGGCTCCACGAACGGCTCGAAGCTGAACGGTCAGCACTTCCAGCAGGCGATCGTTGAGCCGGACTCCACCATCGAGATCGGTCGTACCCGTATGGTGTTCCGGGTGATCCCGGAGAACGACGGAGGTGCTCGATGACAACAGGCCTGACCCTGCTCGTCCTGCGCTTCGCGTTCCTCGCGGTGCTCTGGCTGTTCGTCTTCGTGATCGTGTTCGCCCTGCGCAGCGATCTGTTCGGCCAGCGCGTGCGTACGATCCCGACCGATCCCAAGTCGGCCCCGTCCGGGCCGAGCACCCCCACCGCCCCTGCGGCGGCGGCCCCCGGCCCCGCCTCGAGCGGTGCGTTCACGGACCTGATCGAACGGCCGGAAGGCACGCAGCAGTCCGCCTCGCCGGTCGCCGCCCGCCTCGTCATCACCGAGGGCGCGCGCGAAGGCATGGAGATGCCGCTGGGCGGCGGCCCGATCACGATCGGGCGTTCGAGCGAATCGAACGTCGTGATCCGTGACGACTACACCTCGACCAACCACGCCCGCCTCGACCTCCGTGCCGACGGCTGGCTCCTCACCGACCTCGAGTCCACGAACGGCACCTTCGTCAACGGTCAGAAGGTGAGCGCTCCCGTCCTCGTGGCGGCAGGCACGCCGATCACGATCGGGACGACGACGTTCGAGCTGCGGCGGTAACCCGGCATGACCGCTCGCACGCTGAGCGCCGCTGTGTCCCACGTGGGGCGCATCCGCGCGAACAACCAGGACTCCGGCTACGCCGGGGCGCACCTGTTCGCGGTGGCGGACGGCATGGGCGGGCACGCCGGCGGCGACGTCGCCTCGGCGATCGCGATCCGGCGCATCCGCGAGGTCGACCGCGAGTTCCCCTCGGCGCACGACGCCGAGTTCGCGCTGCAGTCGGCGCTCATCGCGGCGAACCAGCTCATCACCGAGACCGTGTTCGAGCACCAGGAACTCACCGGCATGGGCACCACGGTGTCCGCCATGATCCGCGTGGGCGACCAGATCGCGATCGCGCACATCGGTGACTCCCGCATCTACCGGCACCGCGACGGCGAGCTGCAGCAGATCACGTCCGACCACACGTTCGTCCAGCGACTCGTCGACAGCGGCCGGATCACCCCGGAAGAAGCCGCTGTCCACCCGCGCCGCTCCGTGCTCATGCGGGTGCTCGGCGACGTCGACGCGGCACCCGAGGTCGACACCGCGATCATGGACATCCAGCCGGGCGACCGCTGGCTGCTGTGCTCCGACGGCCTGTCCTCGTACCTGGCCGAAGAGCGGATCCGGCACGCACTGGCGTCGACCATGGACGCCAACCAGGTCACGCAGCGCCTGGTGAAGGAGACGCTCGACCACGGCGCCCCCGACAACGTCACCGTCGTGGTCATGGACGTCACCGACGCCGAGGTCGACGACGACGACGACGCGGCCACCACCGTCGGGTCCGCCGCGGCACCCCTGACCTTCGAGGCGTCGACCGGCCGCAAGCCGATCCGCCTCCCCACGATCCTGCTGCACCCGCTCAAGGTCACCACCGCTCCGGAGGACTCGCACTTCGAGCCCGAGTCCGACCAGTTCTTCGCGGAGCTCATCGCCGAGGACCGCCGACGCCGCATCCGGCGCCGGGTGTCCTGGACCGTGGCGCTCGTCGCGGCCGTCGCCGTGCTCATCGGCGCGGTGTTCGTCGGCTGGCGGATCACGCAGGACCACTACTACGTCGGCACCGACCGCGGCACCGTCGCGATCTACAAGGGCGTGCAGCAGTCGATCGGGCCGTTGGCGCTGTCCGACGTGTACGAGGACACCGACATCACGGTCTCGTCGTTGCCGGACTACACCCGCGAGAACGTCCGGTCGACGATCAACGCGCAGTCGCTCTCCGACGCCCGCGACATCGTCGACCGCCTCCGCAAGGCCGCAGCGACCGGCGAGGACCAAGCCGGCACCGGTGGGGACGGCGACGACGGCTCGTCACCGTCGCCCTCGCCGACCCGCTCGTCCACGCCGTCACCGAGCCCGACGCGGAGCTCGCGATGAGCACCGCCACGGCCGCCCAGTCCTTCACCCAGGCGATCACGATCAAGCTCCGTGAGCCCGCCCGCGCGCGGAACCTCGAGCTGTTCCTGCTCGTCATCGCGTGCGGCATCTGCGCCGGCGCGATGGTGCTCGTGCAGCTCGGCACGAAGGGCCGGCTGTTCGACCAGTCGGTGCTCTGGGTCGGCGGCGGCATCCTCGGCCTCGCGCTCGTCATGCACGTGGTGCTGCGGGTCGTCGCGAAGAACGCCGACCCGTTCGTCCTGCCGATCGCACTCGTGCTGAACGGCATCGGCATCGCCGAGATCTACCGGATCGACGTGCACAACGGGCTGTCCGGCTGGGACGCCATCGGCGTGAAGCAGATCGTCTGGACGATGCTCGCGATGGTCCTCGCGATCATCACCCTCGTCGCCGTGCGGAACCACCGGTTCCTGCAGCGGTACCGCTACATCTTCATGGCGCTGACGATCGTCCTGCTGCTCCTGCCGATGCTGCCCGTCATCGGGAACAACATCGGCGGCGCCCGCGTGTGGATCAAGATCGGGCCGTTCTCGTTCCAGCCCGGCGAGCTCGCGAAGATCACCATGGCGTTGTTCTTCGCCGGGTACCTCGTCACCGCCCGCGACTCGCTGTCGATCGTCGGCAAGAAGTTCCTCGGCATGACGTTCCCACGTGCCCGCGACCTCGGCCCGATCCTCGTGATGTGGGGCGCGGCGATGGCCGTCCTCGTGTTCCAGCGCGACCTCGGCACCGCGTTGCTGTACTTCGGCCTGTTCCTCGTGATGATCTACGTCGCCACCGCGCGCATCAGCTGGGTCGCGATCGGCCTCGCGCTGTTCATCGGTGGTGCCCTCGTCGCGCAGAGCGTCCTCGAGTACGTGCACGGCCGGTTCGAGCAGTGGCTCGACCCGTTCAACCAAGAGGTCTTCAGCCGTGAGACGCAGGCGAGCTACCAGCTCGTCCAGGGCCTCTTCGGCTTCGCGAACGGCGGGATCACCGGCACCGGGCTCGGCCAGGGCCGCCCGTACATCACGCCCGTCGCCAACGCCGACTACATCATCGCCTCGCTGGGCGAAGAGCTCGGGTTGATCGGCGTCTTCGCGATCCTCGCGCTCTTCATCATGTTCGCGTCACGCGGCATCCGTGTGGGGTTCATGGCGCAGGACGACTTCGGCAAGCTGCTCGGCGTGGGCTTCGGCTTCATCATCGCCCTGCAGGTGTTCGTCGTCGTCGGTGGCATCACCCGGATCATCCCGGTGACCGGCCTGACGACGCCGTTCATGGCCGCAGGTGGTTCCTCGCTCATCGCCAACTGGATCATCGCCGCGATGCTGCTGCGCCTGACCGACTCGATCCCCGCCGAACAGCGCGTCCAGCAGGGTGCGCTCCCCGCCGCGAGCGGGCGGTCCGCGCGCGCGACCAGGAAGGAGCGTCGTCGATGAACCGACAGCTCCGCGGTGTCTCGACCGTCATCGTGCTCATGTTCGTCGCACTGTTCGTGTCGACGACCTCGATCCAGTTCTTCTCGGCGGACTCGTTGCGCGCCGACTCCCGGAACTCCCGAACCATCCTGGACAGTTACTCGACCAAGCGTGGCGCGATCCTCGTGGACGGCAGCCCGATCGCCGAGTCGACCCCCGTGGACGACCAGTACCAGTACCAGCGGAAGTACACCAACGGTGACCTGTACTCCGCCGTCACCGGGTACTTCACGATCGGACAGGGCAACACCGGCATCGAGAGCGCGGAGAACACCGTGCTGTCCGGCAACTCGGACGCCTCGTTCTTCCAGAACCTCAACTCGATCCTCACGGGCCAGGACGTCCAGGGCGACAACGTCAACCTGACCATCGACCCGGACGTGCAGCAGGCGGCGTACGACGCCCTCGGCACGAACAGCGGTGCCGTCGTCGCGATCCAGCCGAAGACCGGCAAGATCCTCGCGATGGTGTCGAAGCCGAGCTACGACCCGAACGCGCTCACCTCGCACGACACGGCCGAGGTCAAGCGGCAGTACGACGCCCTGCTCGGCGCCGAGACCGCTCCGCTGCAGAACCGGGCGATCGGCGGCGACCTGTACACACCCGGGTCGGTGTTCAAGCTCGTGGTGGCCTCGGCGGCACTCGAGGGCGGCAAGTACAACCTCGACTCCACGTTCCCGAACCCGTCGCGGCTGCAGCTGCCGGGCACGACCTCGTACATCAACAACGCCGAGGGCGGCACGTGCGGCGGCGGCGACAAGGTCAAGCTGCGCACGGCCATCCAGTACTCGTGCAACATCCCCTTCGCGGAACTCGGTCAGAAGCTCGGGTACGACGCGATCAAGAGCATGGCCGACAAGTACGGCTTCGGCGACGCCATCGAGGTCCCGATGGCCGCGACCGCCAGCCAGTACCCCGACGTCGACTCGACGGCCCAGCTCATGCTGAGCGCCTTCGGCCAGGCCAGCGTCCGGGTCTCCCCGCTGCAGATGGCCATGGTGTCCGCCGGCATCGCGAACGGCGGCAAGGTCATGCAGCCGTCGCTCGTCGACTCGATCACCACGAGCGACCTGAAGACCGTCGAGTCGTTCTCCCCGAGGCAGTACAGTGATCCGCTGTCGTCCTCCGAGTCCGCTGACCTCACCGAGGCCATGCAGAGCGTCGTGAGCGCGGGGACCGGCACCAATGCCAAGATCGACGGTGTGGACGTCGCCGGCAAGACCGGCACGGCCGAAGCAGGTACCGGCGATCCCTACACGCTCTGGTTCACGGGGTTCGCCCCGGCGAAGGACCCGGAGGTCGCCGTGGCGGTCGTCGTCGGGAACGGCGGCGGGCTCGGGCAGTCCGGAGTGGGCAACACGGTCGCGGCCCCGGTCGCGAAGAAAGTCATGGAGGCGGTGCTGAACAAATGAGACCCACCAGCGGACTCACCTTCGGTGGGCGGTACCAGCTCTCCTCCCGGGTCGCCATCGGCGGCATGGGAGAAGTGTGGCAGGCAACCGACCTCGTCATCGGCCGAACCGTCGCACTCAAGATCCTCAAGGACGAGTACCTCGGTGACCCCGGCTTCCTCGAGCGCTTCCGCGCCGAGGCCCGGCACGCTGCGCTCGTCAACCACGAGGGCATCGCCAACGTCTTCGACTACGGCGAGGAGGACGGCAGCGCCTACCTCGTGATGGAGCTCGTCCCCGGCGAGGCCCTGTCGACCATGATCGAACGCGAGCACACGCTCCCGGTCGACAAGGTGCTCGACATCGTCGCGCAGACCGCGAACGCCCTGCAGGCCGCACACGCGGTCGGCCTGGTGCACCGCGACATCAAGCCCGGCAACCTGCTCATCACGCCGGACGGCCGCGTCAAGATCACCGACTTCGGCATCGCCCGCATCGCCGACCAGGTCCCGCTCACCGCGACCGGTCAGGTGATGGGCACGGTGCAGTACCTGTCGCCCGAGCAGGCGAGCGGTCACCCCGCCTCGCCGTCGACCGACATCTACTCGCTCGGCATCGTCGCGTACGAGGCCCTCGCAGGCCGTCGTCCGTTCACCGGTGAGTCGCAGGTCGCGATCGCGATGGCGCACATCAACGAGCAGCCGCCGCCGCTGCCCGGGGACATCCCCGAGCCGGTCTCGGCACTGGTGATCTCGTGCATCGCGAAGAAGCCCGCCGACCGTCCGGCCACCGCCGCCAACCTCGCGCGTGCCGCACAGGCACTCCGTCGTGGTGACGTCGCCGCAGCCACCGTGGCCGTCCCGGCGATCGCGCAGAACGGCACCGTTGCCTTCAACCCGCCGCAGGGTCAGGGGAACGACGCCGCGACCGCCCTCATCGGTACCCAGGCCGGAGCGATGGCCGGCGTACCCGGGACCCCCCGCTCGCCCGTCACCGACGAGCCCGAGGAACCGAAGAAGAAGCGCGCCTGGATCTGGTGGCTCGTCGGCATCGTCGTCCTGCTCGCCATCGCGGGTGGCATCGGGGCCTACGCCCTGAACGCCAACGACCCGGAGCCGGAACCGACGAAGTCCTCGAGCACGCCGAAGCCGAGCCGGACGCCCACGCCGACGCCGACCCCCGAGCCGACCGAGACCCGCGTCACGGTCTCGGCAGCCGACTACCAGGGGCAGAACGCCGAGCAGGTCGCGAACCAGCTCCGCGGCCAGGGGCTGCAGGCCGAGGTCGTCCCCGGGTCGAACGCGACGTCGTCCGACCAGGTGGGTACCGTCGAGTCGCTCAGCCCCGAGGGCAGCCTCGCACCCGGGACGCTCGTCAGCATCAAGGCCTTCGGTGACGTCCTGACCGCACCGGCTCCCGCGCGTGCGACCGGCGGCACCGTCAGCGAGTCCGGTCGTGTGACCTTCAGCTGGCCCGCGTACACGAGCTGCCCCGCTGGCTACTCGGACGTGAGCTACACCTACACGATCGACAACGGCACGGTCCCCTCGAACGGCAGCAGCTCCGGCTCCACCTCGGGCACCGCCGTGACCGTCGCGGGTGCCCAGTACGGCAAGGTGACCCTGTCCTACAAGGTGACCTGCAAGTCGCCGCAGTCCGACGCATCGGTCGTCTCCGCCTCTTCACCGGGCGCCCAGGTCGAGTGGACCGAGCCCACGGAGGAACAGCCGACGAACCCTGACGAGGGAATCGACCCCAGCGAGGGCACGAACCCGAGCCAGGGTGGCCCGATGGACTGACCCCCGGACGGGGACTCGACACTGTTCGGTAACGGTTCGGTCGACCCCTCCTCGACCAGCGTCTCACCAGGTGGTGCTGCCGTACACTAGCCGGACGAACAGACGGAGGAGTACGTGCCAGAAGGTGTGACCGCGGGGATCACGCTCCTCGCGAATCGCTACGAGATCGGTGACGTGATCGGTCGAGGCGGCATGGCGACCGTGCACCTCGGCAACGACACCCGCCTCGGCCGCAAGGTCGCGGTGAAGTTGCTCAAGCCGAGCCTCGCCAACGACCCGGCCTTCCGCACCCGCTTCCGGCAGGAAGCCCAGGCGGCCGCGCGCATGGCGCACCCGACCGTCGTGCGTGTGTACGACGCCGGCGAAGAGACGGTGTCCGAGCCCTCGGGCGCCGAGGTGCAGGTCCCCTTCATCGTGATGGAGTACGTCGAGGGCCGTCCGCTCTCCGACATCATCGCCGAGGGTGCAGTGGCACCTGATGAAGCCGTCCGCATCACCGAGGGCATCCTCACCGCGCTCGAGTACTCGCACCGGGCCGGCGTCGTCCACCGCGACATCAAGCCCGCCAACGTCATGGTCACGCACAGTGGCCAGGTCAAGGTCATGGACTTCGGCATCGCCCGGGCCATCACCGACACCTCTGCCACGGTTGCGCAGACCACGTCGATCCTCGGCACCGCGTCGTACTTCTCGCCGGAGCAGGCGCGCGGCGAGACCGTCGACGCCCGCACCGACCTCTACTCGACCGGCGTCGTGCTCTTCGAGCTCCTGACCGGCCGCGCACCGTTCCTCGGGGACACCCCGGTGGCGGTCGCCTACCAGCACGTCAGCGAGCAGCCCGTCGCGCCGTCGACGATCTCGCCCGACGTGTCACCGGCCCTCGACGCCGTGACACTCCACGCACTGGTCAAGGACCGCACGCGCCGGTTCCAGAACGCCGCCGAGTTCCGCACCGACCTGCAGCAGGCCGCGGCCGGACGAGTCCCCGCGTCGACCAAGAAGCAGCAGCAGAACGCCGCGAACGACGCCTCGACCGTGCTGTTCGGGGTCGACCCCCGCACGACGACCAACGCCGCCTCGGCCTTCCGCGAGCTCGACGACGACACCGCCGAGCACCGACCGCAGCGCACGCAGAACCGCCCGCCGGTCGCGTGGATCTGGGTCGGCATCCTGCTGACCGTCGCCGTCATCGTCGCCGTGGTGTTCTTCGTCGCGAACCTGCAGCCGGGCAAGCCGCCGGTGTCGTCCTCCGTCAGCGTCCCGAACGTCGCGGGGTCGACCTACAGCGCGGCAGCCGGTGCGCTCGAGAAGAAGGACTTGAAGCCCGTCAAGGTCGAGGAGAACTCCGACAGCGTCGACAAGGGCACCGTCATCCGCACCGACCCCGGCTCCGGCGTGAACGTCGGGCGCAACCAGAGCGTCAACGTGGTCGTCTCCCTCGGCCCGGAGCGCGTCCCCGTCCCCGAACTCCAGGGGCAGACGCAGGCTGCGGCGCAACAGGCTCTCGACGACGCCGGCTTCCGGCTCGGCGCGATCTCGAGCGACTACTCGGCCGACGTCCCCGAGGGCACGGTGCTGAGCTCCGACCCCGCGGCGGCGTCCCTGCACACCAAGGGCATCGTGATCAACCTCACGATCTCCAACGGCAAGGTGCAGCTGCCCGACGTCACGCAGCAGCAGTACTCGGCGGCGAAGGCCACCGTGGAGCAGCTCGGCCTCACCGTGAACCCGGCGCCGTCGTACTCGTGCACCGGCGGGCTCGTCACCCAGCAGGACACCCCGGCAGGCGACGTCGCACAGGGCAGCGCCGTCACACTCACCTACTGCGCGCGCTCCGCGGCCCCGTCGAAGGCACCGACCTCGAACAACGACAGCGGTGGCGACAACGGCGGCAAGGACAGCGGCGACGACGAGGGTGACGACGGCCGCTGAGCCGACCACGTCCTGACGGTTCCGTCCTGACGGACGCGTGGCGGGCCTCCAGTCCAGCGCCCTGTCCGCACCGCGAGACGCCGTCCTGTCGGCAAGACGCCCCGGAACGCACGAGACGCCGCCGGATTCGGCGGCGTCTCGATGACACGACGGCGTCTGCCGCCGTGGGCGTTCGTCAGGCTCGGTGGGTGGCGATGAGCGGTCCGAGGCCGGCGGCACGCTCGGCGGCGCCGGACAGGCCCGTGGTCTCGAGCCAGTTGCCGACCATGCGGTAGCCGCCCTCGGTCAGGACCGACTCCGGGTGGAACTGCACACCGAACACGGGGTGCTCGCGGTGCTGCACGCCCATGATGACCCCGCCACCGGTGCGCGCGGTCACGGTGAGCTCGTCAGGGACGGTGCCGTCGACGATCGCGAGCGAGTGGTAGCGCGTGGCCGTGAAGGGGTGCGGGACGCCGGCGAAGAGCGGGCTGTCGTCGTGGTCGACCTCGGAGGTCTTGCCGTGCATGAGTTCGTCGGCGTGCGTGACCGTGGCGCCCAGTGCCTCCGCGATGGCCTGGTGCCCGAGGCAGACGCCGAGCAACGGGGTCTCGGCCGCGATGGCCGCGTGCACCGTGGGGATCGAGACGCCTGCGGCTGCCGGAGTGCCCGGACCCGGGGAGAGCAGCACCCCGTCGTACTCGGCGATGCGGTCGGCGATCTCGGACTCGGGGAAGGCATCGTTGCGGACGACGTCGGTCTCGGCACCGAGCTGCTGCACGTACCCGTTCAGCGTGTAGACGAAGCTGTCGTAGTTGTCGACGACGAGGATCCTGGTCATGGCGGTTCACCGTACTCGTGGGGGATGTGTGCGGCGGTCCGCGGGCCGATCCACACACGTGGTCACGGTAGGATACCGGCCATGGCCAAGGACAAGGACCGCACCAAGCCCGCCCGGAGGACCCGAGCCGACTCGGTCGACACCGCTGGGGACGCCCCCAACCCGGTGTGGTTCAAGCCGGTCATGTTCGGCTTCATGCTCATCGGATTGGTGTGGGTGATCGTCTTCTACATCTCGAACGCCACGCTGCCGGTGCCGAGCCTCGGCTCGTGGAACATCTTGATCGGCTTCGGCATCATGTTCGTCGGCTTCCTCATGACCACCCGGTGGCGCTGACCTCCGAGCAGCTGCTTTCCTGACGCCCGTCGCACCGCAAGGTGCGGCGGGCGTTCTCGTTCTCCACAACCCTGGTCAGCGGCAGAACGCAGATCCTCCACGATCCGGTCGTTCTCCACACTTTTCCCCACTCTCCACACGACCATCCACACCCGCACCCCGGAGTTATCCACAGCTGAGTCCACAGTGGGGATAATCACACCGGTGTAACTCACCGCTTTCTCCACACCTGGGGATAACTTCCTGCAGCGCTGTGGATCACTGTGGACGACCTTGACAAACAGCGCCGGGAACGACGAACGCCCCGCCGCAGTGCGACGGGGCGTTCGAGGGGATGGATCAGGCGCCCCACACGCTGAGGCCACCGATACTGATGAAGGCGGCGTAGATCGCCAGGATCAGCACGACGACCTCAACGATCAGGAGTCCGGTCTGCAGCCGTTGCTTCCGCACGTTCCGCGTCTTGGAGAACACGTACCCGGTGACGAACCCGATCACGATCCCGCCGACGTGCGCCTGCCACGAGATCTGCGTGCCCGGGAGGAACCCGATGACGAGGTTGAGGCCCATCACCACCAGCAGCTGGACCGCGTTGTAGCCGAGGCTTCGCTGGATGATGAAGAACGCGGCGAACAAGCCGAAGATCGCTCCGGAGGCTCCGACCACCGGGGTACCGGGGCTCAACCACGCCACGGCGAGATCACCGCCCAGCCCTGCCAAGAAGTACAGCGCAAGGAACCGCCACGTGCCGAGCATGTTCTCGAGGATCCGTCCGAAGATGAAGACAGCGAACATGTTGAAGGCGATGTGGAGGAACGACGAGTGCACGAACAGCCCCGTCACGAGCCGCCAGGGCTGCGTGCCGATGGCCGGCGTGTAGAAGGCGAGCCAACTCGTGAGGGCTCGGCCGCTGACTTGGTCGAGCAGCCAGATCAGGGCCGAGATCGCGATGATGACGACCGTGCCCTTCTGGTCGAGCATCGCGAAGCGCCGCCGAGCGACGGTGAACCCGCTGGGGGCCCCGGACGCTCGACGGTTCGCTGCGAACTGTGCGCGCTGTTCACGCACGCACTCCGGGCAGTGCACCCCGACCGCCGCCGGCGTCTGGCACTCCGGGCAGATCGTCCGCCCACAGCGCTGGCAGAGGACGAAGCTCTGCCGGTCCGGATGCCGGTAGCAGGTGTTGTTCGGGTTGTACGCCTGGTCGGTCACGTGAGGGTCAGACGCCTTCGACGTCGATGCTCTGGATGACGACGTCCTCGACGGGCTTGTCGCGACCGTCGGTCGGCACGCCCTCGATCGCGTCGACGACCGCGCGGGACTCGTCGTCGGCGACCTCACCGAAGATGGTGTGCTTGCCCTGCAGCCACGGCGTCGCCACCGTGGTGATGAAGAACTGCGAGCCGTTGGTGCCGCGGCCGCCCTGGATGCCGGCGTTCGCCATGGCGAAGATGTAGGGGTTCTGGAACGTGAGCTCCGGGGAGATCTCGTCGTCGAAGCGGTAGCCCGGGCCGCCGATGCCCTGGCCGAGCGGGTCGCCGCCCTGGATCATGAAGTCCTTGATGATGCGGTGGAAGACGACGCCGTCGTACAGCTTGTCGGTCGAGACCTTGCCCGTGCCCGGGTGGGTCCATTCCTGCTGGCCGGTGGCGAGGTCGACGAAGTTCTTGACGGTCTTCGGTGCGTGGTTGCCGAACAGGTTGACGCGGATGTCGCCCTTGTTGGTGTGGATCGTTGCGACAGCGGTGTGCAGAGACATGTTCCGATTCTCGCATGTACTCCTGACCGTGGACGGATCCCACAGCTGCGGTTCCGTGACCTGTCAGGCAGTGTGGTGGCAGGATGGGGGCACGCCGTTCCGATGGAGGTACCAGATGACGACGATCGAGATTCCGCGAAAGCGCCGGAAGCAGATCAAGAAGCTCAAGGGCCAGACCGCCTCGCTCCTCGGCGAGCAGCGCAAGGTCCTCGAGCACGCGAACGCGATCCTGGCTGAGGCCCGGTCGAACGCCGCCGACGCAGCTCGCAAGGACATCGCACCCCGTGTGCAGAACGCGATCGACAACGGGATCCGTCCCGCGTTCGCAACCGGTGTGCACGCTGCCACCTCGGCAGCGCAGAGCGCTTCGCACAAGTTCCAGTCCGAGGTGGTCCCCGGACTCGTCTCGACCGCTGGTTCGGTGCTGAGCGTGACCGACCTCGCGAAGGACCCCCGGGTCAAGAAGATCGTGAAGAACGCGCAGAAGAAGAGCAAGAGCGCGAAGAAGGCCGCGGCGAAGTACGTCCCGTCGCAGCAGAAGAAGGGTCTCGGCTTCGGCGGAGTCGCACTCATCATCGTCGGCGTCGTCGCCGTCGCGGGTGCTGCGTACGCCGCGTACCAGACGCTCCGCGCCGACGACGACCTGTGGGTCGCCGACGACGCCGACACGGCGGAGAAGCCCGCCGCCTGACCTCCCGGTTCGTACGAAGGGCCCCGGCTGCTGCCGGGGCCCTTCGTCGTTCCCAGGGCAGGTGGCGCACCCGGGCACCGCGTGCCCTGAACCCGCCCACCCACCTGTCTGGAGGCGCACACCGGCCCGCCACCGCGCCTCCCGTCCGCCATGTGCTCACGCAACGCGCGGCGGCAATGCCGAGCGGTCGCAACCTGTCGCCAAAACGGCGCGCAGACGACACTTCGTGCCACCGCCCCACCACGCACGCGGCACGTCGTGACCACTCGACAAGAACGACACGGAGTGGCGGCCCCAGCCATCGCGGAGCGGCGCGTCGCCGAAGGCGCGCAGACAAGCACGACGACCGAACCGCTCGCGACGATCGCGCCGCAGGGGCGGCGGCGCGCATGAGCACAGAACGAAGCCCCTGGGCAGACGACGAAGTCGTCAACCAGGGGCTGATGCGAGTGGAGCCTGGGAGAATCGAACTCCCGACATCCTGCTTGCAAAGCAGGCGCTCTACCAACTGAGCTAAGGCCCCGAGTGCCACCGAGGTGCTCGGTGACGGGATGGAATTGTCGTGGTGTTCCGAAGAACTGGTGGGGCTACAAGGACTTGAACCTTGGACCTCTTCGTTATCAGCGAAGCGCTCTAACCGCCTGAGCTATAGCCCCTCAGACCGGATGAAAGCCTACCGTACGATCCCGTCGGAACGAAATCGGGCGGTGGGCCCATCCGGCCCGGGTGTGTCAGTTGTTCGTGAAGCCCACGAGCAGACCGCCCGTGATCCGAACACTGAGGTTGTAGAGGACGCTCACGATGGCGCCGAGCACGGTGCCGACGACCACGTTGAGGATGCCCACGACGATGGAGAACCCGAGGACCTGGCCCAGTGAGAACTGGTCCATGATCGAGTAACTGTTTTGCCCGGTGACGTCCTTCAACAGGGCGTCGACCTGGGTGAACACACCCGTCTGGTTCAGGATGACCCACACCAGCGCCGTGGCAACCACGATCACGATGCTGCCGGCCAGGGCGATGAGGAAGCTCAGCTTCACCATCGACCAGAAGTCGACGTAGACCAGACGCAGTCGCACCTGGCGGGTGCCGACGGGACGCTTCGCCTTCTTCTGGAGCTTCTCGGCGACACTACTCATTGCTTGACTGGTCCTCTCCGGCCTCGTCTGCGACGGGCTCGGTGTCGATGGGATCAGTGGAATCCGGGGCCGCTTCGGCTGGGCTGACCGTCTCCACCGGGCCCGCGGGCTCGATCTCGGCGTCGTCCTGGTCCTCCAGGTTCCGCTCGGTGTTCCGGGCCACCGCGATGATCCGGTCGTTCTCCGCGAACCTCGCGAAGACGACGCCCATCGTGTCACGGCCCTTGGCAGGGACCTCGGCCACGGCAGACCTTACCACCTTGCCCGATTGCAGCACGACGAGCACCTCGTCGTCCTCGCCGACGATGAGAGCGCCCACAAGATCGCCTCGGTCGAGCGCCAGCTTGGCCACCTTGATGCCCAGACCACCACGGCCCTGCACCCGGTACTGGTCGACCGAGGTGCGCTTGGCGTAGCCGCCCTCGGTCATCACCCAGACGAACCCGTCGTCCGAGACGACCCGGGCTGCGAGCAGCGAGTCGCCGTCGCGGAAGGACATGCCCTTCACACCCGAGGTCGACCGACCCATCGGGCGCAAGGTGTCGTTGGTCGCGGTGAAGCGGAGCGACATGCCCTGGCGGGACACGAGGAGCAGGTCGTCGTGCTCGTCGACCAGCAGCGCCTGGCGGAGCTTGTCGCCGTCGCGCAGGTTGATCGCGATGATGCCGCCGGTGCGGTTCGTGTCGTACTCGGTCAGTGCGGTCTTCTTCACCAGGCCGTGCTCGGTCGCGAGGACGAGGTACTGCGCGACCTCGTAGTCGCGGATGTCGAGCACCTGCTGGATCTGCTCGTCGGGCTGCATCGCGAGCAGGTTCGCGACGTGCTGGCCCTTCGCGTCGCGGCCGGCCTCCTGCAGCTCGTACGCCTTGGCGCGGTAGACCCGGCCCTGGTCCGTGAGGAACAGGAGCCAGTGGTGCGTCGTGGTGACGAAGAAGTGCTCGACGATGTCGTCGGCACGGAGCTGGGCGCCCCGGACACCTCGGCCGCCGCGGTGCTGCGACCGGTACTGGTCGCTCCGCGTGCGCTTGACGTACCCACCGCGGGTGATGGTGACGACCATCTCCTCTTCGGGGATGAGGTCTTCCATCGACATGTCGCCGTCGTAGCCGAACATGATCTCGGTGCGGCGGTCGTCGCCGAAGCGGTCGACGATCTCGCTGAGCTCGTCGCGGATGATCGAGCGCTGACGGCTCTCCGATCCGAGGATGTCCTGGAAGTCGGCGATCTTGCGCTCGAGCTCTTCGGCCTCGTCGTGGATCTTCTGACGCTCGAGTGCGGCGAGACGACGGAGCTGCAGCTCGAGGATCGCGCGCGCCTGGATCTCGTCGACCGACAGCAGGTCCATCAGGCCGGTGCGGGCCTCTTCGACGTCGGGCGAGCGACGGATGAGCGCGATGACCTCGTCGAGGGCATCGAGCGCTGCCAGGTAGCCGCGCAGGATGTGGGCGCGCTTCTCGGCTTCACGCAGACGGAACTGGGTGCGGCGGACGATGACGTCGACCTGGTGGGCGACCCACGCCGAGATGAAGCCGTCGAGCGGCAGGGTGCGGGGCACCCCGTCGACGATCGCGAGCATGTTCGCGCCGAAGTTCTCCTGCAGCTGCGTGTGCTTGTACAGGTTGTTCAGCACGACCTTGGCCACGGCGTCGCGCTTGAGCACGATCACCAGGCGCTGTCCGGTGCGGCCGGAGGTCTCGTCGCGGATGTCGGCGACGCCCGCGAGCTTGCCGTCCTTGACGAGCTCGGCGATCTTGATCGCCAGGTTGTCCGGGTTGACCTGGTACGGCAGCTCGGTGACGACGAGGCAGGTGCGACCCTGGATCTCCTCCACCGAGACGACGGCACGCATCGTGATCGAGCCACGACCGGTGCGGTAGGCGTCCTGGATGCCCTTGGTACCGAGCACCTGCGCACCCGTCGGGAAGTCCGGGCCCTTGATGCGCTGCATGAGCGCCGCGAGCAGCTCCTCACGCGTGGCGTCGGGGTTGTCGAGCGCCCACTTCGCGCCCTCGGCGACCTCGCGCAGGTTGTGCGGCGGGATGTTCGTCGCCATGCCGACCGCGATGCCGACCGAGCCGTTCACGAGCAGGTTCGGGAACCGAGCCGGCAGGATCGCCGGCTCCTGCGTGCGGCCGTCGTAGTTGTCCTGGAAGTCGACGGTGTCCTCGTCGATGTCGCGGACCATCTCGAGCGCGAGTGGCGCCATCTTCGTCTCGGTGTACCGCGGGGCGGCCGCACCGTCGTTGCCGGGCGAACCGAAGTTGCCCTGGCCGAGCGCGAGCGGGTACCGGAGCGACCACGGCTGCACCAGGCGCACGAGGGCGTCGTAGATCGCCGAGTCACCGTGCGGGTGGAACTGACCCATCACGTCACCGACGACACGGGAGCACTTCGAGAACGCGCGGTCCGGGCGGTAGCCGCCGTCGAACATCGCGTAGATCACACGGCGGTGCACCGGCTTGAGGCCGTCGCGGACCTCCGGCAGGGCACGACCGACGATGACCGACATCGCGTAGTCGAGGTACGAGCGCTGCATCTCGAGTTGCAGGTCGACCTGCGAGATGCGGTCACCGGAGACGACGATGTCCCCGCTGTCGCCGTGGACGATCTCGGGCTGCTCGTCGGCGCCGTTCTCGTTGTCGTCAGCCATGTGGCTTCGTTCCCTTTCTGGACAGCCTGGAGGCTGTGGTTCCGTCGGTCGCGCCGGGCGCGACCACAGGTGGTCAGGACTGGTCGACGCGGCTCACGCCGCGCCTCCTGGCCGTTAGATGTCGAGGAAGCGGACGTCCTTGGCGTTCTGCTGGATGAACTGGCGACGTGCGTCGACGTCCTCACCCATCAGCGTCGAGAAGGTGCTGTCGACCGCTGCCGCGTCTTCGAGCGTGACCTGCAGGAGCGTGCGGGTGTCCGGGTTCATCGTGGTGTCCCAGAGCTCCTTGTAGTCCATCTCGCCGAGGCCCTTGTAGCGCTGGATCCCGTTGTCCTTCGGGATGCGCTTGCCGGCCGCCAGGCCCGCCTGCATCAGGGCGTCGCGCTCCCGGTCGCTGAACACGTACTCGTGCGCCGAGTTCGACCACTTCAGGCGGTACAGCGGCGGCTGCGCGAGGTACACGTAGCCGCGCTCGATGAGCGGACGCATGTAGCGGAACAGGAGGGTGAGCAGCAGCGTGGTGATGTGCTGGCCGTCGACGTCGGCATCGGCCATCAGCACGATCTTGTGGTACCGGGCCTTGTCCGGGTCGAAGTCCTCACCGATGCCGGCGCCGAACGCCGTGATCATCGACTGGATCTCCTGGTTGGCGAGGGCACGGTCGAGCCGGGCCTTCTCGACGTTCAGGATCTTGCCGCGCAGGGGCAGGATCGCCTGGGTCATCGGGTTGCGGCCCTGCACGGCGGAACCACCGGCGGAGTCACCCTCGACCATGAAGATCTCCGACAGGATCGGGTCCTTCGACTGGCAGTCCTTGAGCTTGCCGGGCATGCCGCCCGACTCGAGCAGCCCCTTGCGGCGGGTGGTCTCGCGCGCCTTGCGGGCGGCCAGACGCGCCTGCGACGCCTGGATCGCCTTGCGGACGACGTCGCGCGCCTGCGTCGGGTTGCTCTCGAACCAGTGGGTCAGCTCGGTGCCGACGACCCGCTGCACGAACGACTTCGCCTCGGTGTTGCCGAGCTTGGTCTTCGTCTGCCCCTCGAACTGCGGCTCGCCGAGCTTCACGGAGATGACGGCGGTGAGCCCTTCACGGATGTCGTCACCCGTGAGGTTGTCGTCCTTCTCCTTGATGATCTTCGCTTCGCGCGCGTAGCGGTTGACGAGGGTCGTGAGCGCGGCGCGGAAGCCCTCTTCGTGGGTCCCGCCCTCGTGCGTGTTGATCGTGTTCGCGAAGGTGTGGACGCTCTCCTGATAGGAGGTGTTCCACTGCATCGCGACCTCGAGCGCGATCTTGCGCTCCGGGTCCTCGGACTCGAAGCCGATGACGTCGGGGTGGACGAGGTCGGCCTTCTTCTGCGCGTTGATGAACTCGACGTAGTCGGCGAGTCCACGCTCGTACATGAAGGTGTCGTTGCGGGCTTCTTCGCCTTCTTCCGGAGCGCGCTCGTCGCGGAGGTTGATCCGCAGGCCCTTGTTCAGGAAGGCCATCTGCTGGAAGCGCGTGCGCAGGGTCTCGTAGTCGAAGACGACGGACTCGAAGATCTCGGCGTTCGGCCAGAACGTGATCGTCGTGCCGGTCTCGTCGGTCGCTTCGTCCTTCGAGACGGGCGCGACGGGGACGCCGTCGGTGTAGCTCTGGCGCCAGACGTGGCCCTGACGACGGACCTCGACGTCGAGCTCGGAACTCAGCGCGTTGACCACCGACGAACCGACGCCGTGCAGACCACCGGAGACGGCGTACCCGCCACCGCCGAACTTGCCGCCGGCGTGCAGGACGGTGAGGACGACCTGGAGGGTGGAGACCCCCTCGGCCGCGTGGACGTCGACCGGGATGCCACGGCCGTTGTCGACGACGCGGACGCCACCGTCTTCACGGATGCTCACGTCGATGGTGTCGCAGTACCCGGCGAGGGCTTCGTCGACGGAGTTGTCGACGATCTCCTGGACCAGGTGGTGCAGCCCCCGGGGACCGGTCGAACCGATGTACATACCCGGGCGCTTGCGGACGGCCTCGAGCCCCTCGAGCACCTGAATCTGGTCTGCGCCGTAGGACGGTTCGCTCTGCGGGGTCTCCTCGCCGAGCGGGTTCTGTCGGTCGTCGTCAGATTCTGATGCCATGTCGAGCGTGCTCCTGCCTGCGCGCGGAACGCCCGCGCACTGCACCTCCCAGTCTACCGCAGAGCCCCCTCTTTCGAGGGCTCATCTGCCCCGCAGACGGGCTTTTCTGGCACTCCAGGATGATTTCGTCGCCTCAACCGTAGGTGTCGCGAGGACCGCGCCCCTGGACCGTCTTGAGACCGTGTTTCCAGGAGGGGGCGTAGGGGCCATCGACTCGGATGCTCTCGACGCCCGCCATCGGATATCGCTCCGAGATAGTGGTAGTGATGCTCACTTTCAGGTTGCGCAGCTGCGTCGCCCAGCTCGTGGTGTCGCACTTGATGAAGAGCAGACCGTCCTTGATCTCGACCGGCCGTGAGTGCCGCGCGTTCTCCTCCCCGACGACCTCGGCCCAGTCCGTGAAGATCTCCGACTGGGCGAGGGGCTCGGTCCAGCCGAGCTCGGCAGCGAGGGATCCGACCACGTCGCCGAGGCCCCTCGGCTCGCGACCGCGGCCGTAGGGGACGGTGTCGGCGTCGAACTCGCGCGAGCGTCGGCGGCGGGCGTCGACCCCGCGCTTGGACGGGTCGCCGAAGACGGCCCGGAGGTGGCGGTACACCTGCGAGGGTTCGGTGGGCTTGCGGGGCTTCGGCATCAGGCGTCCGCTTCCGCGGGGGTCGCGTGGGTGGCGTCGGTCGGGTCCGTCGGGTCCGTGGCGTCGGTCGGGTCCGTCGCGTCCGTCGGGTCCGTCGCGTCCGTCGGGTCCGTCGCGTCCGTCGCGTCCGTCGGGTCCGTCGCGTCCGTCGTCGGGCTGGAGGCCCGGGTCGTCTCCGCCTCGTCGGTCACGATCGTGCCGGCCTCGATCCGCACGGTGTGCGCCGCGAGCTGCGGGGGCACGTCGCCGAACACCGCGGCGGTGATGAGCACCTGCTCGTAGTCGGCGACCGCGTTCGCCAGGCGTTCACGACGGGATTCGTCGAGCTCGGCGAAGACGTCGTCGAGGATGATGATGGGGTCGCCCAGGTTCGACTCCGCGCGCAGGATCGAGGCGCTCGCGAGCTGGATGGCGAGAGCGAACGACCAGGACTCGCCGTGACTGGCGTATCCGCGGGCAGGTAACCCATTGAGCTGGAACAGTACGTCGTCTCGGTGCGGTCCGACGAGGGTCAGACCGCGGTCGAGTTCGTCCCGGCGCCGTCGCTCGAGCGCCGCGGAGAACGCCTCGGCCGCCGATGCCACCGTGACCGGCTCGTCCGGAGTCCCGAGCACGGGGTCGGTGGCCGCTGCGGACTCGGGATCGCCCCCTCGGATCGAGAGGACTCCGGTGATCGAGGCGTCGTGGTGCTCGCCGGCGACCGTCGCGTAGGCCTCGGCGACGAAGGGTGCGAGCCGACGGGTCAGGTGGTCACGCGCGGCGACGATCTCCGCGCCGAGTCCGACGAGGCGGTCGTCCCAGACGTCGAGCGTCGACAGGGCGTTCGCCTTCGCGCCGGTCGCTCGTGCCGACTTCAGCAGGGTGTTCCGCTGCCGGAGCGTCCGGTCGTAGTCGGCGAGCACACCCTGCATCCGAGGAGCGATCTGGCCGAGCAGCTCGTCGAGCATCCGGCGCCGACCGGCAGGTTCACCGCGCACCAGAGCGAGGTCCTCCGGAGCGAAGAGCACCGACGTGCAGTACCGCGGCAGCTCACGGGGCTTGATCGCGGACCGGTTCACCTGCGCACGGTTCGCACCGGTGCGGTTGATCTGCACCTCGGCGAGGATGCTGCGTTCCTCGTGGGCGAGCCGTGCCCGGACGATCGCGGCGTCACACCCCTGACGGACGAGGGCTGCGTCGGTGGGGACGCGGTGCGAGCCGAGGGTGGAGAGGTACCCGATCGCCTCGACCAGGTTGGTCTTGCCCTGTCCGTTGCGCCCGACGAACAGGTTCGGCCCGCGTGCGAGGTCGACATCCGCCTCCCGGTAGTTCCGGAAGTCGGTCAGTTGGAGATGGTCGACGTGCACGCGGGCCGAGTCCGGGTTTCCCCGGGAGGTCCTAGGACTTCTTGACGGCGTGACCGCCGAACTGGTTGCGGAGCGCCGCGACGGCCTTCATCGTCGGCGAGGCGCTGCCCTGCCGCGAGACGAAGCGCGCGAAGATCGACGCCGAGATCGTCGGCATCGGGACGGCGTGCTCGATGGCCTCCTCGACGGTCCAACGACCTTCGCCGGAGTCCTCGACGTAGCCCTCGATCGCGTCGAGCTTCGGGTCCTCGTTCAGTGCGAGCACCATCAGGTCGAGCAGCCAGGAGCGGACGACGGTGCCGCGCTGCCATCCGGCGAACACGGCGGGGACGTCGGTGATGATGTCCTTGGCCTCGAGGAGCTCGTAGCCCTCGCCGTACGCCTGCATGATGGCGTACTCGATGCCGTTGTGGACCATCTTCGCGTAGTGGCCGGCGCCGATCGGACCCGCGTGCGAGAAGCCCTCTTCACGGGGACCCTCGGGACGGAGTGCGTCGAAGACGGGCATGGCGTACTCGACGTCCTTGGCGTCACCGCCGACCATGAGGCCGTAGCCGTTGTCCTTGCCCCAGACACCACCGGAGACGCCGACGTCCATGTAGCGGATGCCACGCGCGCCGAGCTGCTCGGCGTGCTTGGTGTCGTCCAGCCACTTCGAGTTGCCGCCGTCGATGACCAGGTCACCCTCGCCGAGCACGCCGGCGAGGTCGGTGATCACGTCGTCCGTGATCTTGCCGTGCGGGACCATGACCCACACGAGTCGCTGGCCCTCCGGGAGGGCAGCGGCGAGGGCACCGAGGTCGGCGACGTCGGAGACGGCGGGGTTCGCGTCGTACCCGGTGACCTCGATACCTGCGTTGCGGAGACGGGCACGCATGTTGTTGCCCATGCGACCAAGGCCGACAAGACCGATGTGCATGATTTCCTCTTCTGTTCGTCGTCGCGCTGAAGCTGCCGGTGGTGTGCGCCAGCGCAGGTTGCCTGTTGCGCCTATCGCAGCAGCAGGTTCGGCTGCAGCAGGTACCGGTATCCATCGGTCGCTGCGGCCTCTTGCGAAGTCTGGCCGGTGATCAGCACCGGGCCCGGCTTGTTGGGGTTCTCCGTCTTGGTGAAGGAGATGCGGACGAACTCGGAGTGCACCGCGTTCAGCCCGTCCAGGAGGAAGGCGGGCTTCAAGGAGACCACCGTGTCCTCGCCGGTCAACAACGCACTGATCGACTCTGACGCCTGCGCTTGTTCGGATCCGATCGCCTCGAGCGTGAGCCCGTCGACCGTGAAGGAGAACCGGAGCGCGGCTTCGCGCTCCAGGACGAGGGAGACCCGTCGGACCGCTTCGACGAGTTCCGCGGTGTTGATCACCGCGTGGTCGTTGACGGTCTCGGGGAACAGCCGGCGGACCGGCGGGTAGTTGCCCTTGATGAGCAACGACGTCACGGTCTTGTCGTCGGCGTGGAACGCGATGAGCTCGCGGTCCGAGTTGCCGCTGATCGACACCGAAACCGTTGATGCCGACCCGAACGTGCGGCCGACCTCCTGCAGGGTCCGTGCGGGGACCAGCGCGTGCAGCGGGTCCGAGCCGACGCGGCCGGAGTCCCACGCGATCGTGCGGACGGCGACGCGGTAGCGGTCCGTCGCGATGAGGGAGAGGTCGTTGTCACCGACCTCGAGCTGGACGCCGGTGATGACGGGGGTGACGTCGTCACGGCTGGCGGCGACGGCGACCTGGGACACCGCTTCGGAGAACGCGTCGCCGGGGATGACACCGGTCTGCGGGCCGATCTCGGGCAGGGTCGGGTACTCCTCGACCGGCATGGACAGCAGCGTGAAGTGCGCGGAGCCGCAGCTGACCGAGATCTTGGCGTCTTCGGTGGTGAACGACACGGGAGCGTTCGGCAGCCGGCTCGCGATGTCGTTGAGCAGGCGGCCAGAGACCAAGACCGTACCCGGTTCGTCGATCTGCGCCGAGATGGAGGTCTGCGCCGAGACCTCGTAGTCGAACGACGAGAGCGTCAGACGATCTCCGTCGGCGTGGATCAGGACGCCCGACAGGATCGGGAGGGTCGTGCGCTGCGGGAGGAGCTTCACTGCGAAGGAGACGGCTTCGGAGAAGACGTCCCGGTTGACCTCGAACTTCACAGCTGGAACCCCTGTCGATCGGCTTGGACTGTCCGGCCGCCCCATTCTGGCACAGGCGGAGGAGGGCCGGATTTCTTGTCATCCCGCCGTCCACAAGGTTGTCCCGCGGAGATGAATCGTTAACCAGGAGTAATGGTGTTAACGCCTGTGCACACTGTGGATAACCCTGTGCATCCCGCTCCGCAGTAGGGAACTACACGCATGTGACTTGTGAGCGGTGTGTGAGCGTTAACGGGATGAATGAAACTCATCTATCCACTTCCATCCCCAGTCTCCACAGGTGACCCCTCAGCTGTGTACAACCGGGCGGCGTGTCCTCCACAGTTATCCACAGGCTATCCACACTGTGAGAACTCCGGCCCATGGAACCGTCTCAGATGGTGGATGACCCCGGGGACGGGCCGATCTCAGCGGTAGCGGCGGTCCTGCTTGATGCGGCTGGTGAGCTCGGTCACCTGGTTGTAGATCGACCGTCGCTCCTTCATGAGCTCGGTGATCTTCTTGTTCGCGTACATGACCGTGGTGTGGTCGCGGTTGCCGAACAGCTGCCCGATCTTGGGCAGGGACAGGCTCGTCAGCTCGCGGCAGAGGTACATCGCGATCTGTCGCGCCGTGGCGATCGCCTGGGAGCGGGACGACCCGTACAGGTCGTCGACGGAGAGCTTGAAGTACTCCGCGGTGTGGTTGATGATGTCCGTCGGCGCGACGACGTTGTCCTCGTCGAGGGTGATCAGGTCCTTCAGGACCGTCTGCACCAGGGCCATGTCGACGGCCGTCCGGTTGAGGCTCGCGAACGCGGTGACGCGGATCAGCGTGCCCTCGAGCTCCCGGATGTTGCTCGACACCTTCGACGCCATGAACTCGAGGATGTCGTCGGGCACCTGCAGGTGGTCCGACTGCGCCTTCTTGCGGAGGATCGCGATGCGCGTCTCGAGCTCCGGTGCCTGCACGTCGGTGATGAGGCCCCACTCGAAGCGGGAGCGCATCCGGTCCTCGAAGCCCGTCAGGTGCTTCGGCGCGACGTCCGACGTGATGACCACCTGCTTGTTGTGGTCGTGCAGCGTGTTGAACGTGTGGAAGAAGGCCTCCTGCGTGGAGTCCTTCCCCTGCAGGAACTGGATGTCGTCGATCAGCAGGATGTCGATGTCGCGGTAGCGCTGCTGGAACTGGTTCGAGCGGTTGTTCGCGATCGAGTTGATGAAGTCGTTGGTGAACTCCTCACTCGACACGTACCGGACGCGGATCCCCGGGTAGAGGCTCTCGGCGTAGTGCCCGATGGCGTGGAGCAAGTGGGTCTTGCCCAGTCCGGAGTCCCCGTAGATGAAGAGCGGGTTGTAGGCCTTGGCCGGCGCCTCGGCGACCGCGACGGCTGCGGCGTGGGCGAACCGGTTCGACGACCCGATGACGAAGTTGTCGAAGTTGTACTTCGGGTTGAGCCGCGACTCCGGGCGCCCGCTGGTGCCGGGAGAGTCGATCTGACTCGGCACGAACGGTGCCTCGATGTACTGGCGTGGAGCGGCACTCTGCTCGACGGCTTCCTGCACGGGCTCGGCGTACTCGGGGACGTTCGGGTCCACCCGCGGCTCCGAGGCCATGTCCGGGTTGACGGTGATCGCGAAGTTGGCGACCGCGTCGTCACCGATGCGGCCGACCGCCTCCGTGATGGGGATGCGGATGCGCTGCTCGAGCATGCCCCGGGTCAGGTCGTTCGGCACCTCGAGGTAGAGGGTGCCGGCGAGCACGCCCTTCGGCTCGACCAGGTTCAGGAACCCGTGGAGCTGCGGCGTGATGCGGGGGTCCTCGGCGAGGAGTCCGAGTACGGATGACCAGAGGTCCTCGACGGGGTCGGCCGGCATCGTCATGTCGCGCTCGTCTCCAGGGGTCGTGTCGTGCTGTCGCTGTTGGACGAGGGTGCGTCCTGCGGGGTCGGACATGCCGTGGCGTCCTCGGCGACCGCACTCGGGACCAGGTCGTCGCCGGCGGATCGTCGGTGGCTCCGGGGGCTTCGTCGACGCCTCGTTGCCGCGGACGTTCCCACAGGGTTGTCCACAGTGTTGTCCACGACCGCTCCGAGCCGTGCAACAGGAGTGCTTCCCTGTCGTACCGGGCCTGGAGGCGATCGATCACCCCACTGTAAAGGACCGGAGCGGGTCGCACCGAACGGAAGTTGTCCCCAATGTGGAGAATGGGCTCGAGCGACCGGAACCGTGGGCGCGACGACGTGACCGGTCCGAGCGGGGTTTGACCTGCCCGCCGCTGTCACGTATCGTTAACCAGTTGACTGCGGCCCTTTGGTCGCGCCCATCTGCGTCGTTCGACACCCGGACGGCTACACATACGTGACGGCTCGCCGCGAGCAGCCGTGTGGAGAACATCATGAGCAAGCGCACCTTCCAGCCGAACAACCGTCGCCGCGCCAAGAAGCACGGTTTCCGCCTCCGCATGCGGACGCGTGCCGGCCGTGCCATCCTGTCGGCGCGTCGCGCCAAGGGCCGCACCGAGCTCTCGGCCTGATCAGGCTCATCGCCTGATCCGGTCCTCGGTCTGACCCCGGCGTCGCAGTGTTGGCCAGCGCCAACCGCATCGTGCGCGGGGACGACTACCGGAACGTCGTGCGTCGTGGTCGCAAGAGCGCCACGGCGCACGTCGTCGTGTCCGTGGTCCGTCAGCCGGCCGACCGGATCGGACCGACACGGTTCGGGTTCATCGTCGCGAAGACGGTGGGCAACGCCGTGACCCGGAACCTGATCAGGCGGCGGCTCAAGGCGATCGCGCACGACCTGCTCGTCGAGTGCCCCGAGGGGTTCGACGTGGTGGTCCGTGTACTGCCAGCCGCATCGCAGGCCGGATGGCCTACCCTTCTCGAAGACGTCACGCGCTCCTTCGCGCGCGGGGTGGAGAAGCCAGCATGAACCGCACTCTGTGGACCCGGCTTGCCTGGGTCGTCGCGTTGCTCCCACGCAACGCGTGCGTCGTCGTGCTCCGGGCCTACCGTGCGGTGGTCTCCCCGCTGTACGGCAACGTCTGCCGCTACCACCCGTCATGCTCCCGGTACGCCCTCGAGGCGATCCAGCAGTACGGCGTCGTGCGCGGATCCGCCATGGGCGCCTGGCGCATCGCCCGTTGCAACCCCTGGGCTGCTGGCGGCATCGACGACGTCAAGGAACGCCGTCACCCGTTCATCGTCAACCGGTTCGGGTTCGTCCTCGCGCCGATCCCGCAGCAGCCGCACCCCGCGGTCGGAACGGCCCGGCCGGTCCTGCTCCCCCAGCGCACTCGAAAGGCGTAGCCGTCCCCATGGACATCATCGGAACGATCCTCTGGCCGCTCAAATGGGTGGTCTCGGCCATCCTCGTCGGCTTCCACTGGATCTTCGAGAGCATCGGCATGGACCCGGGCGCGGGGATCACCTGGGTGCTCTCGATCATCTTCCTGACGTTCGTGGTGCGCGCAGCGCTGATCCCGATCTTCGTCCGGCAGATCAAGTCGCAGCGCCGCATGCTCGAGGTCGCGCCGCAGCTGAAGAAGATCCAGGACAAGTACAAGGGCAAGAAGGACCAGTTCTCGCGTGAGGCCATGAGCCGCGAGACGATGGCGCTCTACAAGGAGACCGGGACCAACCCGCTCAGCTCCTGCCTGCCGCTGCTGCTGCAGATGCCGATCTTCTTCTCGCTGTACTCGGTGCTGCACGAGGCCCAGATCAACAAGACGGGCATCGGCCTCCTGACGACCGACCTCGCGGGGTCGTTCGGCAACGCGGCCCTGTTCGGTGCTCCCCTGCACGAGACGTTCACGAACGCCTCCGGCTGGGAGGTCCGTGCGATCGCGGGCTTCATGATCGTCGTGATGACGGCGTCGCAGTTCATCACGCAGCTGCAGCTCGTCGCCAAGAACATGTCCCCGGAGACCAAGGAGTCTCCGATGTACCGCCAGCAGAAGATGATGCTGTACATCCTCCCGCTGGTCTTCGTGATCTCGGGCCTGAGCTTCCCCCTCGGCGTCATGTTCTACTGGCTGGCCTCGAACGTCTGGACGATGGCGCAGCAGTACTTCGTCATCCGCAGCATGCCGACGCCCGGCTCCGAAGCGGCGTTGGCCCGTGAAGCCCGCCTGGCCAAGAAGGCACAGCGTCGTGGGACGGCCACCCCGGTCCTCGCCGAGGCCGGTGCCGGCGCCGGTGCGACGGAGATCGAGCCCGTGCGCGTCACCACCCAGCGTCAGCAGCCGGTCGGCAAGCAGCGCCAGAAGAAGAACGGGAAGAAGTAAGTGACCGAGCAGGAATCCGCAGCCGCCATCGAGACGACGGACAGCGAGACGACGGACACCGGGACCGAGGACGTCCGCGACGAAGCGGACATCGCGGCGGACTACATCGAGGAACTCCTCGACATCTGCGACCTCGACGGTGACATCGAGATCGAGGAACGCGCTGGTCGTGTGTACCTGTCGGTCACCGATGACGGAGAAGCACTCCGCGTGCTGTCGAAGCCCGACACCGTGACGGCGCTGCAGGAGCTCACCCGGATCGCCGTGCAGGCCGAGACCGGTGAGTTCAGCCGGCTCATCCTCGACGTCGGCGGCTCGCGGGACGCCCGTGCCGACGAGCTGCAGCGGCTCGTGGACACCGCCGTCGAGCGTATCGAAGCCGGTTCGTCGTCGGCTGCACTCCCCCCGATGTCGTCCTACGAACGCAAGCTCGTGCACGACCTGGTCGCTGAGAAGGGCTTCCACTCAGAGTCCGAGGGTGAGGGTCGGGACCGCCACACGGTCGTCACCCGATGACGGACGCACCCGTCCCGACGGAGGCAGCACCGGTGCTCGAGGCTGAGCCTGCGGCGGCCGCAACACTCTTCGGTGACCAGATCGAGGCAGCGCGCTCGTTCACGAACGAGCTCGCCCGGCGGGGCGAGGAGCTCGGCCTGATCGGCCCGCTCGAGCTTCCCCGCTTGTGGACGCGACACATCCTCAATTCCGCGTTGCTCGCACCCCTCCTGGAGGCCCGTGGTCGCGTCGCCGACGTCGGCTCCGGAGCGGGATTGCCGGGTCTCGTGCTGGCGATCGCCCGTCCGGACCTCGAGTTCGTGCTCATCGAGCCGATGGAGCGCCGGACCGATTGGCTCCGCGGCGAGTCCGACCGGCTCGGTCTGCAGAACGTTACGGTGCTCCGCGGTCGTGCTGAGGACGTGGCGGACGACGTCGTCGTTGACCAGGTCACCGCACGCGCGGTCAGCGCCCTGTCGAAGCTCATCCCCCTCACCGTGCCCCTGGTCCGTTCGGGTGGACAGCTCATCCTGATGAAGGGTGCGCGGGTCGACGAAGAGATCGAGAAGGCACGAAAGGTCATCCTCCGGAAGCGCCTCTCCGATGTTGAGGTGCTCGAGCTCGGAGAAGGTGTGGTCGACGAGACGACCCGCGTCTTCCGGGCTACAGTTGACTGACGCTGCGGCTCGGGCCGGGTCATCCGGCCGCCAGTGGCTCCGCGTTCCACGTGAAACATCGAACCGGGGAAGAGGCACTCGTTGAGTTCATCGACCGACTACGACGCGTCGACGCCGCTCGCTCGCGAGATCGCCGACCTGAACCGTCGCCGGCGCGCGATCGCCACGCAACAGTTCCCACTCCCTTCAGAGACGCGGATCATCACCGTCTCGAACCAAAAGGGCGGCGTCGGCAAGACAACGACGACGGTCAACCTGGCCGCGGGTCTCGCCCACGGTGGCGCTCGTGTGCTGGTCATCGATCTGGACCCGCAGGGCAACGCTTCGACCGCGCTCGGTGTCGACCACCAGGCGGAGGTCGCGAGCATCTACGACGTGATCGTCGATGAGGCACCGATGGCCGACACCGTGCAGGCCTCCCCCGAGTCGGACACGCTCTGGTGCGTGCCAGCAACGATTCACCTTGCCGGCGCCGAGATCGAACTCGTGTCACTGGTGGCCCGTGAACAGCGCCTCCGGACCGCGCTCGACATGTACCTGCAGTCCCTCGATGAGCCGTACCACTACGTCTTCATCGACTGCCCGCCCTCCCTAGGGCTGCTGACCATCAACGCCTTCGTCGCTGCGCAAGAGGTACTCATCCCGATTCAGTGTGAGTACTACGCACTGGAGGGCCTGAGCCAGCTGCTGCGGAACATCGAACTGATCGAGCGACACCTCAACCCGAACCTCCGGGTGTCCACGATCCTGCTGACCATGTACGACAGCCGCACGAACCTGTCGAACCAGGTGGCGAACGATGTCCGAGAGCACTTCGGCGACCAGGTGCTCAAGGCGATGATCCCCCGCTCCGTCCGCGTGAGCGAAGCACCGAGCTACGGCCAGAGCGTCGTCGCCTACGACGTGAACTCCACCGGGTCGCTGTCCTACCTGGAAGCGGCCTCCGAGATCGCAGCACGAGGAGCGAAGCACTGATGGCACCGAAGCGAACCGGACTCGGCCGAGGCATTGGCGCCCTGATCCCGACGGCGACCGACCAGCAGGATCGTCCCGTCGACGTGTTCTTCCCGACCGGTGGCTCGCCGGCATCCGCTCCGACGGCAGACGAGTTGGTGGCCGTGCCGGGAGCACGACTGGCGAACCTCAATCCGCTCGATGTGATCCCCAACGCGCAGCAGCCGCGGAAGGATTTCCGCGAAGAGGAGCTCCAGGAGCTCGTTCACTCGATCCGCGAGATCGGCGTTCTACAGCCCATCGTCGTGCGTCCCATCCCCGGTGCGACGGGCACCGACCCGCAGTACGAGCTCATCATGGGTGAGCGTCGTCTCCGCGCCACGAAGGAACTCGGGCTGAGCACGATCCCCGCGATCGTGAAGGACACCCCGGACGACGCGATGCTCCGGGATGCGTTGCTGGAAAACCTCCACCGCGCGCAGCTCAACCCACTCGAGGAAGCCTCCGCCTACCAGCAGCTGTTGGCGGACTTCGGTATCACCCAGGAGCAGCTCGGCCAGCGGATCGGTCGGTCGCGTCCGCAGATCACGAACACCATCCGCCTCCTGCGGCTCCCCTCCCCCGTGCAGCGTCGTGTTGCCGCGGGCGTGCTCTCCGCCGGACACGCGCGGGCGATCCTCGCTGCTCCGGATGCGGAGGCGATGGAGTACCTCGCCGAGAAGATCGTCAACGAGGACCTCTCCGTTCGTGCTGCGGAGGCGATTGCGCAGCAGTTGTCCGCGAAGACCCCCGCGACGAAGCCGAAGCCCGAGCCGTCGAAGCGTCAGGCGCACTTCAACGACCTCGCTGAACGCCTCGGTGATCGGCTCAACACCCGCGTCAAGATCGCCGTCGGTGCTCGGAAGAGTTCGGTGACGATCGACTTCGCGAACGGCGATGACCTCAACCGCATCCTCGGTGAGCTCGGCGTGCAGGACCTCGAGGGCTGAACCGATCGCTGAGCGGCCCTGTGCGGCTGTTTGAGCCCCGGGAACGGCCAAAGCGGGTGCGGACATAGGTAGGTCGTCTCGGTCGCTCCAGCGGCTCCACAGCTCGCTCGGACGCGGATGCAACAGCGGTGACCGCGGTCTGCCTGTGGGGAGATGGTGAAGTCGTGACGAACAGCGGCTCCGCCTTCATGCCAGTTGTCCGAGGGATGTTCTAGCGGGCTGTGATCCGTGGTTCCGCGAGGTCGCTGTAGCGGGGTCACGGTCGTCGGGCCGGTACTCGAGAGCGCGCACCAGCCCACGTTGTCCCTAAACTCCTCACTCCTCACTCCTCAGTTGTCGGAGTCCGTGCCGCGATGATCGCCCACAACGACGTTCGGCCTGGGGCGGTGGAGATCGTCGTGATCGACGTCGAGGCGTTCGGCAGTGTCGACTTGCGCGATGTGAACCGTTGGAGATCGTCGGCGTCGACCCCGAGGATGCCTGGGCTCCTTGGCTGGCCATCGCCGGAGCCGGGGGCCGACGCGGTCGCGGATGGTGCGTGACCGCCACATCGAAGTCGGTTCGACAGTTTGATCGACCCATCGCGGAAGAGTCCGGGCCTCTGGCACCTGGCGCAATTCCGGTGGAATGTGGCGGACGATACGCCGACCGTCGACTGCTGGGAGCCCCCGCTTCAGCGAGTGACACGACGTTCCACGTGGAACATCCAAGCTCGCGCTACAGAGCCGACGGGATACGAGAGCCGGTGTTCCACGTGGAACATCGGCAGCAGGGTCAGCCGCGGTGATCCCGGATGGCCTGCTCGGCGAGCTCGGCGTAGGTCCAACCGAGGTCGAAACCGGAAGCGGACAGTGCCTGCGGCAGCAGTGACGTCTCGGTGAGCCCGGGGAGGACGTTGGCCTCGAGGAACCAGGGCGTCCCGGCGCCGTCGATGATCAGGTCGACGCGGGACAGGTGCCGGAGTCCCAGAGCTGCGTGCGCGGCGACTGCTGCGTCCGCGGCTGCTCCGGCGAACTCATCCGAGAGCCGCGCGGGCGTGTAAAAGGTCGTCTCCCCCGCGTTGTAGCGCGCCTCGAACCCGTAGATGCCGTTCCGCGGCACGATCTCCACGGCGGAGAGCGCCACGGGGCCCTCTCCGGTGTCGATGATCCCCACGGCGACCTCGGTGCCGCGGATCAGCTGCTCGACCACGACGTCGTCGCAGTACGTGTACGCCGTCACCATGGCCCGAGGCAGGTCCTTGACGTCGTCGACCAGCGTGACGCCCTGTGCACTCCCGCCTCGCGCCGGCTTCACGGCGAGCGGCACAGGGTGCTCGGTCGCGATGGCCTCAAGGACACCGACGGCGCCGAGCTCGCGGAAGACGTCGTGGGAGAGCGTCACCGAACGAGGGGTGCGGACGCCGGCGCGGGCGACCAGCGCTGACGCCGTGGGCTTGTCCCATGCCAACCGAGCCGACGTCGAACGTGAGCCGACGAACGGGATGTCCACGGCCTCCAGGATGCCCCGAAGGGCCCCGTCCTCACCGGAGGCGCCGTGCAGTGCCGGCCACACGACGTCCGGGCGTGATTCGGCGAGAGCCGGCAGGAGCAGCGCGTCAGCGTCGCGTAGGTCGACCCGCCAGCCGTAGCCGGTCAGTGAGTCGGCGACCCGACGGCCGGAGCGGAGGGAGACGTCGCGTTCGTGCGAGATGCCTCCGGCTACGACGACGACGTGACGACGGGTGAGCTCGGCCATGCGGGGTCCTCCGGTGTGGAACTGCGGTGCTGCGCGAGGAGCACTGAGGAAAAGCGCTGATCAGGAGATGTTCGGCGGCGGTGCGCTGACCGACGACGTCTGACGGACCACGGTGTTCGGTCGGGTCGTCGGGCCGAACGTCTCGATCAGTTCGAGTTCGTCGTTGACGACGTTGGCCAGACGCTTGACCCCCACCCGGATCTGCTCCGGCGTGGGGTAGCAGAACGAGAGACGGATGTGTCCGCCACCGCGTCCGTCCGCGTAGAAGGCGGTCCCGGGCGTGTACGCCACGAGCTCCTTGACCGCGCGCGGGAGCATGCCCTTGGAGTCGAGCGACTCGGGCAGCGTCAGCCACACGAAGAAGCCACCGTTCGGCTTGGTCCAGGACAGGTCGGGCAGGAACTCCCCCAGCGCAGACAGCATGGCGTCGCGGCGCTCGGCGTAGATGCCCCGGAAGGTGTCGACCTGGCCCTTCCAGTCCGCCGCGTCGAGGTACGCGTTCACGACGTACTGGCCGAACGAGTTGGGCGCGAGCACGGCCGATTCGTTGGCGAGCACGAGCTTCTCGCGGATGGCGTGCGGCGCGAGTGCCCAGCCGACGCGGAAGCCCGGTGCGAGGGTCTTCGAGAAGGAACCGAGGTACACGACGCCCTCTTCGTCGATCGATCGGATCGCCTGCGGCGCCGGCTCGTCGAACCAGAGGAGGCCGTACGGGTTGTCCTCGAGCACGAGGATGTTGTTCGACCGGCAGATGTCGAGCACCTCGATGCGGCGCTCACGGCTCATCGTGACGCCGGCGGGGTTGTGGAAGTTCGGGATCGTGTAGAGGAACTTGATCCGCTTGCCCTGGGTGCGGAGGTTCGCGATCGCCTCGCGCAGCGCCTCGGGGACGAGGCCGAGCTCGTCGGTCGTCACGTGGACCGTCTCGGCCTGGTACGACCGGAAGACGCCGATCGCGCCGACGTAGGACGGCGACTCTGCGAGCACGACATCACCCGGATCGATGAACAGCCGGGTGACGAGGTCCAGCGCGTGCTGCGAACCGGTGGTGACGACGACGTCCTCGGCGCTGGCACGGATGCCCTCGAGGCTCATCACGTCGACGATGTGTTCACGGAGCGAGCGCAGGCCCTGTCCCCCGCCGTACTGGAGCGCCATGGCGGAGTGCTCGTTCATGACACGGTCCAGTGAGCCCGTGACGAGCTCTCTGGGGAGCGCGGAGACGAACGGCATGCCGCCGGCCAGCGAGACCACTTCGGGGCGCGAGGCGACGGCGAACAGGGCTCGGACCTCGGAGGCGCTCAGCCCGGCGGTGCGCTGGGCGTAGGAGTCGTACCAGGGGTCGAGGCTGTTGCCGTTCGTCATCGAGTGCTCCGTTCAGTGGGACATTCCCGCCACACTACGACATCGGCCCCGGGAACCAGGGTTCCGCGACGGGGCCGATCGTCATCCGGTGGCTCCGGACGAGAACGGCCCCGCTCTCCGGGGAGAGCGGGGCCGTTTCCTGTGGGGCGACCTACGCGAGGAACTCGGCGAGGTCGGCCTCGAGCGCGGGCTTCGGCTTGGCGCCGATGACGGTCTTGACGACCTCGCCGCCCTTGAAGACCTTCATCGCCGGGATCGACGTGATCTGGTAGTTCATGGCCGACTGGGGGTTGTCGTCCACGTTGAGCTTCACGATCTCGATCTTGCCGGCGTGCTCTTCGGCGATCTGGTCGAGGATCGGCGAGACCGCGCGACACGGGCCACACCACTCCGCCCAGAAGTCGACGAGGATCGTCTTGTCGGACTTGAGGACCTCATCCGAGAAGGTGGCGTCGGTGACAGCCTTGGCGTTGGACATGTGTGCTCCTTCGAGAAGTCGTTCAGGGGGTACAACGGCGATGCCGTTGTGGTATTCCGAGGCGGGTTGGTCCGCTCAGGCGCGTGCTGCGATGACGTCGACCATCGCGGGCTCGGTCGCACCGACACCCTCGGCCTCGTCCGTCAGTGCGTCGTCGAGATCGGCGAGGTACTTCTCGGCGTCGAGCGCGGCGACCGTGCCCGAACCGGCAGCCGTGATGGCCTGGCGGTAGGTCGGATCGATGACGTCACCGGCGGCGAAGACACCCGGCAGGCTGGTCTTCGACGAGCGGCCCTGGACGGCGATCGTGCCCTCGGGCGCGATGTCGATCTGGCCGTGGATCAGGTGCGTGCGCGGGTCGTTGCCGATCGCGATGAACAGGCCGTCCAGCGCGAGCTCGGACTCCTCGCCCGTCACGGTGTCCTTGAGCGTGACGCCCTCGACCGCGGAGTCACCCGTGATGCCGGTGACTTCCTTGTTCCACGCGAACTCGATCTTCGGGTCGTTCATCGCGCGGTCCTGCATGATCTTCGACGCACGCAGGGAGTCCTTGCGGTGGATGACCGTCACCTTGTCGGCGAAGCGGGTGAGGAACGTCGCCTCTTCCATCGCGGAGTCGCCGCCACCGACGACGGCGATGTTCTTCTGACGGAAGAAGAAGCCGTCGCAGGTCGCGCACCACGAGACACCGTGGCCGGACAGGCGCTCTTCGTCGGGGAGGCCGAGGTGACGGTAGGCCGAGCCGGTGGCGTAGATGACCGCGAGGGCCTCGTACGTCTCGCCGGAGCCGACGGTGACCTTCTTGGTCTTGCCGGTGAGGTCGACGGAGACGGCGTCGTCGTACAGGACCTCGGCACCGAACTTCTCGGCCTGTTCCTGCATCTTGATCATGAGGTCGGGGCCCTGGATGCCTTCGGGGAAGCCCGGGAAGTTCTCGACCTCGGTCGTCTTGGTGAGTTCACCGCCCGTCTCGACACTGGAGGCGACGATGAGCGGCTTGAGCTCTGCGCGCGCGGCGTAGATGCCGGCGGTGAACCCGGCCGGGCCGGAACCGATGATGATGAGCTGGCGCATGCCTGGTTGCCCTTCCGTTGTGTCTGACCGGGTCAACCCATCGTACCGGCGTGGCATTCCGCACGGCCCGTGAGGATCCGGGCCGGCGGTCTGCTCAGCGGCCGAGCTTGCTGCGGAGCATCCGGACGGCGTTCCCGATCTCACCGTTCTTCGCGACGACGAGCGCCCCGAAGTACACGGCCACCATGGCGGCGCCGGTCAGGATGATCGTGATGAGGGCACCGGTGCGGTCGGACATCGCGAACCCGGCCTCCGAGAACGCGCCGAAGAAGTTCACGACGAGGAGCCCGACGACGCCGGAGATCAGCGCGGCGATCACGAACTGGACGTGCGACCGGGTGATGACCGGACCCTCGATGCTCCCGAGCCGCTTGCGGACGAGCACGAGTGCGACGATCGTCTGCGCCGACCCCGCGATGGTGGTGCAGGCGGCGACCCCGATGCCGATGATCGAGGTGGGGAACGTCGAGACCGCCAGGGCCCCGATGACGAAGAGCACCGACTGGATGCACTGCATGAGGAACGGGGTGCGGTGGTCGTGCATCGCCCAGAAGACGCGCTGGATGACGAACAGCATGCTGAACAGGACGAGACCAGGCATGTAGGCGACGAGCACGGCACCGACCTGCAGGGCGCTCTCGAACGTGCCCTCGTACAGGCGGCCGAACGGGACGGCGACGACGATCAGCGCGACCGAGGCGAAGACGGTGAAGAGCCCGACGATGCGCAGTGACAGCGACAGGTTGCGGCGGACCGCGTCGAGGTCACCGCGCTCGGCGTCGTGGCTCATGCGGGTGAAGTACGCCGTCGCGATGGAGACCGTGATGATCGAGTGCGGGAGCATGAAGATGAGCCACGCGTTGCCGAGCACGGCGTTGCCGGGCCCGTCGTCCTGCCCCTTCCAGGCGACCGTCGACTGCACGATGCCGGCGATCTGGGTCACGAGGATCATCGCGAAGAGCCAACCGGCCGCGGTCCCCGTGGACTTGAGACCGACCCCGCGCCAGCGGAAGTCCGGTCGGAACGACAGTCCGGCGCGCTTCCAGAAGAACGGCAGGAACGCTGCCTGGGCGAAGACGCCCAGCGACGCGCTGCCGGCGAGCACCGCGATCTTCGTCGGCGTCCACTCGCCGACGTCGCTGCGTCCGCTGCCGAACAGTGCGATGAAGACGATGAGGCCGGCGATCGCGATGACGTTGTTCAGCAGCGGTGCCCACGTGAAGGGGCCGAAGACCTGCTTGGCGTTCAGCACCTCACCGAGCAGCGAGTACATCGCGTAGAAGAGGATCTGCGGCAGGCACCAGAAGGCGAAGGCGATGGCGAGGTCGGTCGCGGCCGGACCCCTGGCGTCGGACGACGTGGTGTACAGCCGCACGAGCAGCGGCGCGAGTGCTGTCGCCACGATGGTGATGACGATGAACGCCGAGCCACCGAGCGTCACGATCTTGTTGACGTACGCCTGCCCGCCGTCCGCGCCGGTCTTCATCGCGCGGACGATCTGCGGGATGAGCACCGCGGACAGCAGGCCACCGGCGATGAGCGCGTAGATGTTGTTCGGCAGCTGGTTCGCGACCGCGAAGGCGTTGGCCGAGGGGCTCGCGTTCTGCCCGATCGCGTACGCCAGCACGAACGTCTTGGCGAAGCCCAGGATGCGGCTGACCATCGTGCCGGCCGCGAGCATCGCGCTCGCCCGCCCGAGACTGCGCTCGGCGATCGGCTCGGCGTCGACGTCGGGCTGGGGCTGGCTGGCGCTGATGGTCGGCTCCTCGGCGTCGCGGCCGTCCGCGACGGTGTTGCGTGCGGCGTCGGACGGGAGGCCCGGCTCGGCTCCGGCGCGCGCGATGGCGCCCTGCAGGGGGTCGCGGTCCGTCGCCGCGGCGGACCCGCCGGCAGGGGCGACGGCGGTGGACGCGGCCATCGCGGAGGCGGTGGCCGCGTCGGGGTGGTGATCCGTGCCTCCAGACCGGGTCGTGGCCGCCTGCGCGCCCCCGACCGTCGGCTGGACCGCCAGGGGGCGGTTCGGGTCGTCGTCGTCCTCGTCGTCGAGCTCGCCGTTGCGGCGCCGCGCGCGCTTGCGGATGCTGCGGAAGATGCCGAAGCCGAAGATGCCGATCAGGGCGATCGCGGCGACGGCCGTGATGACCGTCTCCCACTGCGCCTGGACGTTCAGCTCGACCGTCGCGGGCTGGGCGACGGCGACACCGGTCGGGCTCGAGAGCGACATCGTCAGCTCGACCTTGCCGTTCGCGACCGACTGCACGGGGACGGTGGCACGGGTGGATGAGTCCGGCTGGATCTCGACGACGATGTCGTTGCGGACGACCCGGAGCGCCGAGTTGGACGGCTGTACGGAGAGGTGCACCGTGACGGGGTACCGCGAACTGTTCCGGATCGAGACCGGCAGGGACGACCGGTCGCCGAGCAGGGTGAGACTGCTCGAGTCGACGATCCCGACCTCGGTGGTGCTCTTCGCCCAGGCCGCCGTGCGTGCCTCGACGGCGGCTGCGAGCCCCTGGTCGTCGTCGCGCCAGGCGTTCGAGGCGAGGGCGAGCAGCCGGAGGCGGGCCGGAGCGGTGAGTTCGTTCGGGTCCGTGAGGATCGTGGCGAAGGCGGAGAGCCCCTGCTCGCCCTGCACGAGCCGTTCGAGTTGATCGATGCGGGCGTCACCGGTGGAGGCGCTGGCGAGCGTGAGGGACCCCGCCACGGCGTTCGAGGCGGTGGAGAGGTCGGACGGGGCGACCCAGGCCGTGCTCTCGAGGGCGTCCAGTGCCTGGCTGAGCCGTGCGGAGTCGGACGGCCACTCGCGGCCGAGCGTCAGCAGGATCGGCCCGGTGGCGGTGGCCGCACGGGCCGAGGTGGCCAGCGTCGCGGTGAGCTCGGACATCGTCGACGACCAGGTCTGCCGGTCGGTGGCGGTCGCGGCTCGGCGGAGCATCGACGACATCGACTGGTCGGAGACGAGCACGTGGTCGTCGCCGATCTTCTCGGACGCGGCGATCGTGGTGTCGGCGCCGGCCGAGGTGTTGCCACTCGAGACGATCGTGGTCGTCGTGCCGGCGCGCTGCAGCGCCGGAAGGTCGGCGGAGGACACCGTGCCCTCGGTCGGCCAGGCGATGGAGTCCATCGAGTACGGGAAGTCGAGCAGGGACTCGGTGGTCGGGAGGGTCTCCTGCGCTTCGTCCTCGCCGGTGCCGGTGCCGGTGCCGGTGCCGGCGTCGGTCGTGGCGTCGTCGCTCGGGGCCTCGGTGCTGCCGGGGGACGACGTCTGCCCCGGTGTGGCAGTCGGTGTGGGCGCCGGGGTCTCGGCGCCGGGGAAGTTCTCGGCCTTCACGGACTGGTCGAGGGAGATCGGCGACAGGATGCCGTCCGACCCGGCCTGGCGGAGGCCCGTGACGTCGGCGTCGGCGTAGGGCAGCGCGAACGTCTCGTTGCGCAGGGACTCGAGGCGCTGCAGCCAGGTGACCGCGCTCGACGGTGCGTTCTCGCCGAGGATCCGGATCGACGCGATGATGCGGGGGTCGACGGCGACGGCGACGTTGTGGTCCTCTGCCGCGTCGAGCTGCTGCGTGAGCGTGCCGTCCACCGAGGTCGCGGCGGCGAGCACGGGGGCGGTGAGGATGCCGTCGGTGGACTTCGGCACGGTCACCGGCATCGCGACGGAGACGCTGACCGGGGCCTGTTCGAAGTCCGGGTACCAGGTGATCGCGGACCGGTCGACGGCGAAGGCGTCACCCGCCGTGTACTCGGCCGCGATGCGTCGGGCGCCGAAGGAGGGGTACCCGCCGAGGGCGACGTTGCCGGAGACGATGTCGACCGAGTCGATGGTGACCGAACGGTGCGCCGGGATGGCCGGGATGTCCACGGAGTCCATCGGTGCGCCAAGGTAACCGGTTGTGGTGGTGTCGTTGAGCCAGCTCGCGAGGACATCGCGCGTGCTCACAGAGCGGAAGATGTCGAACTCCGCCGTGCCGGCCGGCAGAGCAGCGTCGGTGTCGTTCGTGACCGTCACCGAGAGGGTGAGGTCCTGGTCGCGCTGGACGATGCCGCGGTTGGCGGGGGCGATCGAGATGGTCGCCTTCCCCGCGTCGGCCGCGGCCGGGTCGGCGACGTGGCTCTTCGCCGCGGACACCGTCGCGGCGGAGGCGTGGTCGGTGGTGACGGGCGCGACGACCAGGCCGAGCGCGACGAGGGTCGACGCGGCTGCGGCGAGCGTGGTGCGGAGCATCTGCATACGGGGAGCGGGCCACGGGGTCGGTTCGGGCCGAGCACGAGTGTATGAGGCGCGACCATGAACAGGACCCGTGCGCGCGCGGCTTGTGGAGAACTCGGGGCCTCGATCTGGGAGGATGAGCACCGTCATGCAGTCCGTTGCCCAGGCCGTCGAACGACTCGACGCACTCGCCGCCACCGAGCCCGTCGACCTCCTCGCTCGGGCCTTCGCCGACGCCGGACACGAACTCGCCCTCGTCGGCGGGCCCGTCCGTGACGCGTTCCTCGGCCGGCCGGTGACCGATCTCGACTTCACCACCGACGCGCGACCCGACGACGTCCTGCGCATCGTCGAACCGATCGCGAGCGCCACGTGGGACGTCGGCCGCCAGTTCGGCACCATCGCCGCGCGGGTCGCCGGCGAGCAGGTCGAGATCACCACGTACCGCAGCGACGTCTACGACGGCGAGACCCGCAAGCCCGAGGTCGCGTTCGGCGACACCATCGAGGACGACCTGCTCCGTCGCGACTTCACCGTCAACGCGATGGCGCTGCGACTGCCGGCCCGTGAGCTCGTCGACGTGCACGGCGGCGTCGAGGACCTGCTGGCCGCGCGGCTCCGGACGCCCCAGACGGCGATCGTCTCGTTCCGGGACGACCCCCTGCGGATGATGCGTGCGGCACGGTTCACGTCCCAGCTCGGGTTCACCGTCGACGACGACGTGCGGGCCGCGATGCAGGAACTCGTCGCTTCGATCGACATCGTCTCCGCCGAACGTGTGCGCGACGAGCTGGTCAAGCTGCTCAACACGAACGACCCGGTCCCCGGCATCCGGCTGCTCGTCGACACCGGGCTCGCCGAGCGGTTCCTGCCGGAGTTGCCCGAGATGCGCCTGGAGATCGACGAGCACCACCACCACAAGGACGTCTACGAGCACTCGCTCACCGTCCTGGAGCAGGCCATCGGCTACGAGGCCGAGCGGCACGCAGGCGATCCCCCGGACACCGTGCTGCGCCTCGCGGCCCTGCTGCACGACATCGGCAAGCCGGCGACCCGGAAGCTCGAGCCCGGCGGCGCCGTGAGCTTCCACCACCACGACCTCGTCGGGTCGAAGATGGCGAAGAAGCGGCTCCGTGCGCTGCGCTTCGACAACGACACCATCGCAGCGGTCTCCCGGCTGATCGAGCTGCACCTGCGCTTCTTCGGGTACACCGAGGGCGCCTGGACCGACTCCGCCGTCCGCCGGTACGTCCGCGACGCCGGGGACCAGCTCGAGCGACTCCACGAGCTCACCCGCTCCGACGTCACGACGCGGAACCGGCGGAAGGCCGACCGGCTGGCGTTCGCGTACGACGACCTCGAGGACCGCATCAGGGTGCTGTCGGCGCAGGAGGAACTCGAGTCGATCCGTCCCGACCTGACGGGCGACGACATCATGCGGATCCTCGAGATCCCGCCGGGGCGTGCGGTGGGCGAGGCCTACCGGTTCCTGCTCGAGGCGCGGATGGACGAAGGACCCCTCGGACCGGAGACGGCCGAGGAGCGCCTGCGCGAGTGGTGGGCCGCCAGGGGCGACACCAGCGCCGGTGGCGCGACCAGCGCCAGAAGCGACACCAGCGCCGGCGGCGCGGCCAGCGCCCGAGACGCGACCGACTGACGGGCGCGACCGTTCTCCACAGGCCGGTGGCGCGCCTCCAGGCAGTCCGGTAGGCTACCCAGGTTGCCCCTCGCGCACCTGCGTGGTCTGGGGCACATGCATCAACCCTCCTGCCCCGGGAACCGCCCGGGGCCGCTGAGACCAGAGGAGGTGGGTTCCGCATGCACCAGTACGAACTGATGGCGATCCTCGACCCCGAGATCGATGAGCGCACCGTCGCTCCCAGCCTGGACAAGTTCCTGGCCGTGATCCGCAACGCGGGTGGCACCGTCGACAACGTGGACGTCTGGGGCCGTCGCCGGCTCGCTTACGAGATCGCGAAGAAGTCCGAGGGCATCTACGCCGTCGTCGACTTCACGTCGTCGCCCGAGGCCGCCAAGGAGCTCGACCGTCAGCTCGGTCTCTCCGAGGCCGTGCTCCGCACGAAGGTCCTCCGCGCTGAAGAGGGCATCGCGCAGGTCGCCGCCCAGAAGCAGCGTGACGAGGCGCGTGCGGCCCGCAAGGCCGCCAACGCCTCCGCAACCGCGACCGCGAGCGCCGAGTAACCCGTGGCCGGCGAAACCGTCATCACGGTGGTGGGCAACCTCACCGCGGACCCCGAGCTGCGCTACACGCAGAACGGGCTCGCCGTGGCGAACTTCACCATCGCGTCGACCCCTCGCACGTTCGACCGTCAGGCGAACGAGTGGAAGGACGGCGACGCGCTGTTCCTCCGCGCGAGTGTGTGGCGCGAGTTCGCCGAGCACGTGGCGGGGTCGCTGACCAAGGGCTCGCGCGTCATCGCGCAGGGTCGTCTGCGTCAGCGTTCCTACCAGGACCGTGAGGGCCAGCAGCGCACGAGCATCGAGCTCGAGGTCGACGAGATCGGCCCGTCGCTCCGCTACGCGACCGCACAGATCACCCGTGCAGCGGGTGGCAGTGGCGGCGGTCGTGGCCAGGTCGGCGGTGGCGGCAACGCCCCCGCTGGCAACGGCGGCGGCAACTGGAACAACAACGGCGGCGGTCAGTCGGACGCGCCCTGGTCCCCCCAGGGTGGCCAGCAGGGTGGCGGCAACGCACAGTCGAACGACGTGTGGAGCACCCCCGGTGGCAACTTCGACGACGAGACCCCGTTCTGATCGGAGCACGCAGCGCCGCCTGACAGCGGCAACTGCGAGTTCCGGACTGATCCTCCGCGTTCCGACGGACACACAACTTTTCTTCTAAGGACAAATCACTATGGCTGGAAAGAGCACCGGCGACCGCCGGAAGCCTCGCGGCAAGGGCGGCAAGAACGCTGCTCCCGCGAAGTCGATCAAGGTCGGCGTCATCGACTACAAGGACGTTGCGACCCTTCGCAAGTTCATCTCGGAGCGTGGAAAGATCCGCGCCCGTCGCATCACCGGCGTCTCCGTCCAGGAGCAGCGCCTCATCGCCCGTGCCGTGAAGAACGCCCGTGAGATGGCGCTCCTCCCCTACGCCGGCTCCGGCCGCTGATCGGAGGTCGACACATGTCGAAGCTCATCCTCACCCACGAGGTCTCCGGCCTCGGTTCCGCTGGTGACGTCGTCGACGTCAAGAACGGCTATGCCCGCAACTACCTCATCCCCCAGGGCTTCGCTGTCGCGTGGTCCAAGGGCGGCGAGAAGCAGGTCGAGTCGATCCGTGCCGCGCGTACCGCGCGCGAGCTCGCCACCATCGAAGAGGCACAGGACCTCAAGATGAAGCTCGAGAACGCGACCATCACCCTGTCGGTCAAGGCCGGCAAGGACGGTCGTCTGTTCGGCTCCGTCCGTCCGGGCGACGTCGCTGACGCCGTCCAGGCGCAGGGCGTCGGCTCGCTCGACAAGCGCAAGGTCGAGGTCCCCGCGACCATCAAGACCGTCGGTGACCACGAGGCCACCGTGCGCCTGCGCGAGGACATCACTGCCGTGATCTCGCTCAAGGTCGTCGCTGCCAAGTAGCACTGACGTTCCGCTCCACGACGGGCGGGTTTCCTCCGGGAGGCCCGCCCGTCGTTGCGTTCCAGGGGCGGTCGCGCGGCTTGTCCTACGGCTGTCGCCGAGACGGTCACAGGCCTGGAGGCACGGCTCGACTCGGGCTGGCTGGTTACGGTGCAGACGGGGTCGCGCTGGCTGGGAACAGGCCGAGAACTCTTCCCACAGGAGGGGTGCTTGTCAAGTCGTTTTACACAGTGGAAACGTGTCAAATCAGAACCTTCAAGGGGTACTTGAACCCCACTTTTCCACACACGGTGTGTAACGGAAAACCCCAGGTCAAGCGGTCGAAAGTGTGTTCGTACCGGCCTTTTTCCACAGGCTCCTCCACAGTTGTCCACACAGCTGTCCGGCGTGTTCCGCAACCTCTCCACAGAGTTATCCACAGGGGCGTTTGTTGGGGATAACTCTGGGGTCGTACCTTGGGCCAGCGACTCGGGGATGTCGGTCGCCGGGGGTAGAAACAGGGTGCGGGTTCCGGCCGGTGGGTGTCGTCCCGCTGGTCCCGGTCCGTGTCGTCAACAGAGGAGAGCGTGTGTCGATCGCACATCTTGAGCCCGCACCGCAGGACTACGCGGAGCGCGGCATGGAACGCACCCCGCCGCACGACATGCTCGCGGAGCAGTCGACCATCGGCGGCATGCTCCTGTCGAAGGACGCCGTCGCCGACGTCATCGAGACCGCCCGTGGCGTGGACTTCTACGTCCCCAAGCACGAGGTCATCTTCGACGCGATCCTCTCGCTCTACTCGCACGGTGAGCCCACCGACGTCATCGCCGTCACCGACGAGTTGACCAAGACCGGCCTGCTGTCCCGCGCCGGCGGCGCCGAGTACCTGCACAGCGTCACGAGCATGGTGCCGACCGCCGCGAACGCCGGGTACTACGCCGGTATCGTCGCCGAGAAGGCCGTCCTCCGTCGCCTCGTCGACGCCGGCACCCGCATCGTGCAGATGGGCTACGCGTCGGAAGGTGAAGTCACCGACCTCGTCAACAGCGCGCAGGCCGAGGTCTACAACGTCGCCGGTGGTGTGCAGACCGAGGACTACGTCCCGCTGACCGACGCCATCTCCGCCGCGCTCGACGAGATCGAGGCCGCCAAGGGGCGTGACGGACAGATGACCGGTGTGCCGACCGGGTTCGCGCAGCTCGACGGCCTGACCAACGGCTTCCACCCCGGACAGCTCATCATCGTCGCCGCCCGACCCGCCCTCGGCAAGTCCACGCTGGCGCTCGACCTGTGCCGCGCCGCCGCGATCAAGCACGACCAGACGGCCGCGTTCTTCTCGCTCGAGATGGGTCGCGCCGAGATCGCGATGCGTCTGCTCTCCGCCGAGACCAGCGTCCCGCTGCAGAACATGCGCAAGGGCACCGTGGACTCCCGCGACTGGACCACCATCGCGCAGACCCGTGGTCGCATCAACGACGCCCCCTTCTTCATCGACGACTCCCCCAACATGACGCTCGTCGAGATCCGCGCCAAGTGCCGTCGACTCAAGCAGCAGCACAACCTGAAGCTCGTGGTCATCGACTACCTGCAGCTGATGACCTCGGGCAAGAAGGTCGAGAGCCGCCAGCAGGAGGTCTCCGAGTTCTCGCGTGCCCTGAAGCTGATGGCGAAGGAACTCCAGGTCCCCGTCATCGCCCTGTCGCAGCTGAACCGTGGACCCGAGCAGCGTGCCGACAAGAAGCCGGCGATCTCCGACCTGCGTGAGTCCGGCTCCATCGAGCAGGACGCCGACATGGTCATCCTGCTGCACCGCGAGTCGGCGTACGAGAAGGACAACCCGCGCCAGGGTGAGGCGGACCTGATCGTGGCGAAGCACCGTAACGGACCGACCGACACCATCACCGTGGCGTTCCACGGGATGTTCTCGCGGTTCGTCGACATGCCGCAGTAGGCGTCTGTCGTCGTCCGCCAGGCCTCGGTCGACGACCGGCTGGCATGAGCGTCGGTGAACCGGACAACGCGCAGGCCCTGCGGTTGCATCGCCGCTGCCATACTGACGGCGTGACGATGGTGCAGCCCGTCATCGGGCGTGAGCGGGAGCGCGCGGCCCTCCGGGATGCCGTCAGCGACGTCGCCAACGGTGGCTCCGCGTTCGTGGTCGACGGCGAAGCGGGAATCGGCAAGTCATCGCTCGTCACGGACCTGCTCGAGTACGCGGACACCCGTGGCGTGCGAGCGATCACGACCACCGGCACCCTGGCGGAGTCCGCGGAGCCGTACGCCGCGCTCCACATGCTCCTGTACCCGTTGCGCGCCGGCATCGCGAACCTGCCGGCACCGCAGCGACGTGCGCTCGACGTCGCGTTCGGTGTGGCGACGGGAGTGCAGCCGTCGCCGCTGCTCGCCGGCCTCGCCGCGCTGACGTTGCTCTCCGACGCCGCGGCCGAACGTCCGCTCCTGGTCGTCGCCGAGGACCTGCACTGGATGGATGCGTCGTCCGAGTGGGCGCTCCGCATGATGGCCCGTCGTGTCGGTGAGGACCCGGTCGTCATCGTCATGACGACGCGGAACACCGGCATGGTTGAGACGCCGGGCATCCGGCGCCTGCACCTCGGCCCGCTCGACGAACCGGCTGCCGACGAACTGCTCGACGGGATCTCCGGAGCACCCACGGGGCAGGCTCGACGCGACCTCGTGCTGCGCGCCGAGGGCAACCCGCTCGCACTGCACGAGCTCGGTCGGTCGGCCGCGGCGGTGGACCGCACGCGGGAACGCCCGGTCGTGGGCCGGGTCGAGCAGGAGTTCGCCGCTCGGTACACGGAGCTGGACCAGTCCGTCCGGTTGGCCATCCTCGCCGTGGCGCTGTCCGGCGGCACCAGCCCCGAGGAGGCCGCCCGCGTCGCTGCCCGTGCCATCGGCCGGTTCCCGACGCCGACCTGGACGGAGCAGGCCTCGGCGTCGTCGCTCCTCGAGTGGGTCCCACCGCGTGCGATCCGGTTCCGGCACCCACTCGTGCAGTCGGCCGTCCTCCTGGCGGCGTCGCCGTCGGAACGCACCGCGGTGCTGCGGTCGCTCGTGCTCGAACACCAGGACGACCCGGCGCGGACGATCTGGTGGCGCGCCGAGCTCGCCACCGGGCACGACGATCCCCTCGCCGACGAGATCGCCGCGCTCGGTGCGGGACGGACCGCGATGTCCGACACATTCGTCGCGAGCCGGGCCTACGAGCGTGCCGCCGAACTGACCTCGGACGTGGTCGGCCGTGTCGAGCGGCGCATCGTCGCTGCGGAACTCGCCGGACTGTCAGGCCGGACGTCCGAAGCGTCGCTGCTGGTGCAGCGAGCCCGCGACGAGGCACCCGACCGGCTGCGTGCTGCGCGTGCGGCGTGGATCGCCGAGACCCTCCCCACCGGGCGGACGGGCCTGGCTGTCGGCGACCTCGGTCCGGCGCTCCACGCCGTCTCCGAGATGCAGGCGGCCGGTGCCGTCGAGCACGCCACTGATGCACTGCTGCACCTCGCCGCGCTCGCGTGGGACCACACCTCCGAAGCGGACCCGGGCGACCCGATGCTCGTCGTCGTCGAAGCCCTCGCGCTGCCCGAGGACGACCCGCGGTCGCTCCTGCTCGCGGCCCGGACCGAACCGGTGGCGCGTGGCGATCGTGTCCGGGAACTCGCGCTGGCAGCGGCGCCGACTGCCCAGGACGAAGCGTCGGCGTGGCTCCTCGGCTACGCACTGAACCTGGTGGGCGAGATCGACACGGCCCGTGTCCTGCTCGATCGTGCCCTCGCGAGCATGCGGGCGCGCGGCGAGCTGCGGACGTTCCCGCAGGCGCTCATGGGGACCTCCATGACCACCTACCTGGCCGGCGACGTCGCCAGGGCCCGGGTCCTCGCGGAACAGGCCGCATCCCTCGGCCGTGACCTCGGCGACGCGGGCTTCTCCACAGCGGCACGGTGCGCGCTCGCCTGGTTCGATGCGCTCGAGGGCGAGTACCCCGACGCCGAGCGGATCGCCGGCGGGACCGCCGCCGGCGCGCAGGTGCTCCGTTCGAGTGCGATGCGCGCCACCCTCCTCGGTGCGACGGGGTTGGCGCACCTGCTCTCCGGCCGGGCAGCGGACGCGCTCGGACCCCTGCGACGCCTGTTCGAGCCCGACGACGACGCCTTCAACCCGTCCTTCGCCGTCCTGACCTCCCACGACTACGTCGACGCCGCACTGGAGTCCGGCAACCGGCCGGACGCCGAGCAGCGGCTCCGGGAACTCGAGCGGCTCCACGCACGCTGGCACGCCCCCATGGTGCGGGCCGCCGTGGACTACGCCCGGACCGCGCTCCTCCCCGACGACGACCTCGAAGCGACCTGGGCGACCCTGCAGCACGAGCGCTGGCCGATCCCGTACGTGCAGGCCCGAGCGCTCCTCCGACTCGGTCGCCGTCTGCGTCGTCTGAACCGCAGCACCACCGCGCGCGCCGTCCTGCACGCCGCCCTGGACCTGTTCGAGGCGATGCCCGCTCCGACCTGGGAAGAGCGGACGCGGGACGCCATCCGTGCCACGGGCGAGCGCCTGCCGACGACCGGGCAGCGCAGCATCGAGCTGCTCACCCCGCAGGAGCTCCGCGTCTGCACGCTCGCGGCCCAGGGCCTGAGCAACCGCGCCATCGGCGAACACCTCTTCGTCTCGCCCCGGACGGTGGGCGCCCACCTGTACGCGGCGTTCCAGAAGCTCGGCGTCTCGACCCGGCAGCAGCTGCCGTCGGTGCTGACGCCCGAGGCGACAGCGGCGACCAAAGCGACAGCAGCGAGAGCAGCGAAAGCAGCGACCGAAGCGACAGCTGCCGCCGACTAGGTCACCCGGCAGCACATCTCGGTCACCACGACCGATGTGCACCGCTGGTCCCCGCCCCTAGCGTCTCGGACGGGAGCACACGCTCCCACGACCGACGCAGGTCCGCGGCGCCGGCTGCGGCCCAGGAAGGACCGCACCGTGACCGGATCCCCCACCATCGTCCTCGTCCACGGAGCCTTCGCCGACGCCGCCAGCTGGGCGCCCGTCACGAAGCTCCTCCTCGAACAGGGCCACAGGGTCCTCGTCCCGCCGGTGTTCAACCGCAGCCTGTCCGGCGACGCGGCCTACATCAAGTCCTTCGTCGAGCAGATCGACGGACCGGTCCTGCTGGCCGGGCACTCCTACGGCGGCGCGGTCCTCACCGTCGCCGGCGTCGCCGAGAACGTCGTCGGCCTCGTCTTCGTCGCGGCGTACGCACTCGAGGAAGGCGAGAGCCTCGGCGCCCTCCAGGGCGGGTTCCCCGACAGCGACCTCGCCGCGAACCTCGTCTACGCGCCCTACCCCGTCGACGGCGCCGAGCCCGGCACCGACGTCTCCGTGGCCGTCGATGCCTTCCCCGCCGTCTTCGCGGGCGGCCTCGACGACGAGAAGGCCGCGGTGCTCGCGGTCTCGCAGCGTCCGCTGTCCGCCGTCGCCTTCGGTGAGCCCGCATCCGTCGCGGCGTGGAAGACCAAGCCGTCCTGGGGCATCGTCTCCAGCGCCGACCACACCATCAACCCGGACGTCGAGCGCTTCGGCTACCAGCGCGCCGGTGTCCGCAAGGTGATCGAGATCGACGGACCGCACCTGGTGATGCAGACGCACCCCACCGAGGTCGCGGCGTTCATCACCGACGCCATCGCCGAACTCGACTGACCACCCACCGACCACCACAACCGCACAACAGCCACAGGAGAGCAACCATGGGTTACGTGACCACCGACGACGGTGCAGAGATCTACTTCAAGGACTGGGGCAACGCCGACGCGCAGCCGATCGTCTTCCACCACGGCTGGCCGCTGTCCTCGGACGACTGGGACGCGCAGATGCTGTACTTCCTGGCCGAGGGCTTCCGGGTCATCGCGACCGACCGACGCGGCCACGGTCGTTCGTCGCAGATCGGCACCGGCCACGACATGGACCACTACGCCAGCGACGTGTCCGCAGTGGTCGAGCACCTCGACCTGCACGACGCCGTCCACATCGGCCACTCCACCGGCGGTGGCCAGGTCGCCCGCTACGTCGCCCGGTACGGGCAGCCCCAGGGCCGCGTCGCCAAGGCGGTCCTCGTGTCCGCCGTGCCGCCGCTGATGGTGAAGACCGACGCGAACCCCGAGGGCACCGACATCTCGGTCTTCGACGGCTTCCGCCAGGCACTCGCCGCCAACCGTGCTGAGTTCTTCCAAGCCGTCGCGTCTGGTCCGTTCTACGGCTTCAACCGTGACGGTGTGACGCCGTCGGAGCCGGTCATCGCGAACTGGTGGCGTCAGGGCATGACGGGCAGCGCCGTCGCGCACTACGAGGGCATCAAGGCGTTCTCCGAGACGGACCAGACCGACGACCTGCGCGCGATCACGGTGCCCGTCCTCGTCCTGCAGGGCGACGACGACCAGGTCGTGCCGTACCAGGACGCCGCGCTGAAGCAGGCCGAGCTCCTGGCCGACTCGACCCTGAAGATCTACGAGGGGTACCCGCACGGCATGCTGACGACCCACGCGGACGTCATCAACCCGGACATCCTCGCGTTCATCCGCGGCTGACGCTGCAGACGCGGCTGACGTCGCGCACGTTGCGGACGCAACGATCCTGACTGGAGGCGCGGTGCAGGTGAGTCGACGGACTCACCTGCACCGCGCCTCCAGTCCGTCACTCCGGCGTGAAGTGCGCACCGTTCGATGCTGTCGGACGAGACGACGTGTTAGGTTGTGCACAACCTAATGGAGTGCAACGTGAAAATGACCGGCTGGATCGACCTCGTGACCGGTGTCCTGCTCATCGCACACGGCACCGGCACGACTCGTCGGGCTCCCCTGCGCGCACGAGCCGAGCGGATGCGCCGCCGCGGGTTCGAGCCGGGCGTCCCGCACGCACTCGGCGTCCCGGCCCTGCAGGTCGTGTCCGGACTCGGCCTCGCCGCCGCTGCGGTCCGCCGTGCACCCGGAAGCGACCTGATCGGGACCGGCTCCGCCATCGCGGCGACCGCGCTCGGCGGGACGCGGTTCGCGGTCGATCTCGACGACGACACGGTGACGACCTCGACCGGCGCCGCTGCGGCACTCGCGCTCGCCGGTGGGCTGCATCTGGTCTCGTCGACGCGCGGCCGTCCGGTCGCCCTGCTCCTCACCGTCGGCGCCGCTGCTGCCGCGGTGACGTTCGAGGTCGCTCGACGCCGCGGGATCCTCCGCAGCCGCTGACGCGGACCACCCACTCCACCCGACCCGACCGAGAAAGGCACCATCCCGATGGCATCCCGCACCCCCGCAGTCCGCTCCACCCGCCCCCGGACCATCGTCCGCATCCTGTTCGGAGCCATGCTGACCTGGGCCGGCATCAGTCACCTCACGGTGGCGCGCGAGGAGTTCCAGGCGCAGGTGCCGAAGTTCGTGCCGCTGCCGACCGACGTCACGGTGATCGCGTCCGGCGTGGTCGAGATCTCACTCGGCGCTGCGCTGATGCTCCTGGCGCGTCGACAGGTGACCGTCGGGTGGGTCGTGGCGGTGTTCTTCCTCGCGGTCTTCCCCGGCAACATCGCGCAGTGGATGCACCACCGCGACGGGTTCGGCCTGGACACCGACACCAAGCGCTTCGTCCGCCTGCTGTTCCAGCCCGTGCTCATCGCCGTCTCGCTCTGGGCGACGAACGCCCTGCGCAAGCGCCGCTGAACCACAGGACATACGCGCCGCCGCGACCATGGGGCAGAATCGGCCCCATGAGCGGGGACGACATGGACCAGCCGCGTGTGGTCGCGGTCAGCAAGGACGGCGAGCACCGGTTCAGCAAGCCGTTGGTCGACGCGGTGACGCTCGTGGCGGGGTGGGGCATCGAGGGTGATGCCCACGCCGGCACGACGGTCCAGCACCGCTCCCGGGTCGCCCGTGACCCGTCGCAGCCGAACCTGCGGCAGGTCCACCTGCTCCACGCCGAGCTCTTCGCCGAGGTCGCCGAGGCCGGGTTCAGCGTCGAGCCGGGCCAGATGGGCGAGAACGTCACGACCAGCGGGATCGACCTGCTCGGGCTGCCCGAGGGTGCGGTCCTGCACCTCGGTGACGACGCCTCCGTCCGGGTCACCGGGCTGCGCAACCCGTGCCAGCAGATCAACGGCTTCGAGCCGGGGCTGCTCCGCGCGGTGCTCGGCCGCGCCGAGGACGGCACCGTCGAGCGCAAGGGCGGGGTGATGAGCGTCGTGCTCACCGGCGGCACGGTCCGGCCCGGCGACCGCATCCGGGTCGAGCTCCCCGACGGTGAACAGCGACCGCTCCAGCCCGTGTGACGACGCCAGGACCGCGCACGACCGGCACCGAAACGGTTGACTGATCCCATGCGACGCGTCCTGGTGCTCGGCGGAACCGGTTGGCTCGGACGAGCGATCGTCGGCGAGCTGTTGGCCGAGGGCGCCGACGTCAGCTGCGTCGCCAGGGGCACCACCGGCAGCGTCCCCGAGGGGGCGCGCTTCATCCAGGCGGATCGCAGCCTGCCAGGTGCCTACGAACCGGCCACCGGCGACTGGGACGAGGTCATCGAGCTCGCCCACGCCCCCGGACTCGTCGCCCCGGCGCTCGACGCCCTCGCCGACCGGGCCGCGCACTGGACCCTGGTGTCCACGGTCTCGGTGTACGCGGAGAACGACGAACCGGGCGCCGACGAGTCCGCCCGGCTGGTGGAGCCGACGGACCCGTCCGCCTTCGCCGACGCGAAGGTCCTCGCCGAACGGGCCACCCGGCTCCGCCTCGGTTCACGGCTGTGCATCGCGCGCCCCGGGTTGATCGCCGGGCCGGGCGACCCCAGTGACCGGTTCGGGTACTGGCCGGCACGATTCGACCGCGGTGGGCCGGTGCTCGTGCCGACGACGGCGGAGCGGTTCGTCCAGGTGATCGACGTCGCGGACCTCGCAGCCTGGCTCGTCCGGGCCGGGCGCGACGGGTTCGTCGGCACGGTCAACGCCGTGGGTGCGCCGATTCGGATGCGGGAGTTCTTCCGGTGCGTGGCCGAGGTCACCGGGTTCGACGACGAGCTCGTCGCGGCGGAAGACGACGTCCTGCTCGCGCACGACGTGGCCTACTGGGCCGGACCCACGTCGCTCCCCCTGTGGATCCCGGTGTCCGAGGGCGGATTCGCACAGCGCTCCACGCTGGCGTTCGCCGATGCCGGCGGCGTGACCCGACCCCTCCGGGACACGGTCGTGCGGATGCTCGAGGACGAGCGTGCGCGCGGGACGGATCGGGAACGCCGTGCCGGCCTCACCGCGGCAGCGGAACGCGCGGTCCTCGCCACCGTCCGGTAGCGAACGAGCAGCAGAACGGGCGGGTCAGGACGCGGCGTCGTCCGCTGCGGCGGCCTGCTCGTACAGACTCGTCGCCAGGTCGTTGAGCACCTCGTGCAGTTCTCCGCTGTGGGCACCGTCGACGGACCGGAGCATCGCGGCGTACCGCTCCCGGTAGTCCGACACGACGACATCGCCCGGGGGCAGCAACCGCAGCAGTGAGCCCCGGCGATCGGCCGGGTTCGGCGCGCGCTCGAGCAGACCGGCGGTGCTCATCCGGTCGATCATGTTCGTCACCGCGCCCGAGGTCAGGCCCAGGTACCCGGCGACCTCGGTCGGCGTGGAGTACCCGGTGTCACTGATGAGCACGAGGGCCCGCAGTGCGTTCTCGTGCACACCGGCACGGGCGCTCAGCTGACTCACCAGGCTCGCGTTCGCGCGCACGACGGCGGTGAACGCGGCCATCAGATCGGCTGCGTCGTCGCCGCTTCCTGCTGCTGCCACGAGGGCCTGCTTCCGTGTCGGGTGATGGGGGGACAAGGGCGTCCCCCGTACTGGGGCAAGTATACGAGTGGCCAACTTGGTCAACCGATGACTATCTTAATCATTGAAGCAAAACAGCCCCAAGGTCTTGCTTCCCAGACTTCCAGAACACCACCGAACGAAGAGGTACCCCGTGTCCACCAAGCCCCGCACCTCCGCACTGAAGCGGATCCGCTTCGCCCCCGTGGCACTCCTCGCCGGCATCTTCGCCGCCGTCCTGCTCTCCCTCTCGCTCACCGGCACCCTCTCCGGGTTCGCCGCGAGCATCACCAACAGCAGCAACACCGCCGGCAGCGGCACGCTGATCATGCAGGAGCAGAACGCCGGCGCGACCGTCACCTGCCTCAGCACCGACGGCGGTTCGGTCTCGACGAACTCGGCGACCTGCTCGACGATCAACAAGTTCGGCGGCAGCACGACGATGACCCCGGGCAACACGGTCAACACCGCGATCTCGATCAAGAACACCGGGACCGCGAACGCCAGCACCTTCACGCTCAACCCGGGCGCCACCTGCACCCAGTCGGCGAACGGTTCGGCCAACGGCACCGCGACCGACCTCTGCGCCAAGATGAACCTCGTCGTCACCTCCGGCTCGACCACCGTGTTCAGCGGCACCCTCGCCAGCTTCAAGGGCGCTCCTGCATCGGCCTTCACGATGCCGCAGGCCCCGGCCGCCGGCGGGAGCGTCCCCTTCAACTTCGCGGTGACCCTCGACTCCGCGGCCGGCAACACCTACCAGGGCCTCGCCGCCTCGGTCCCGATGACCTGGACCTTCACGGCTTGATCACGCCTGACCCCGCCTGATCCGACCCCCATCACCCCTC
>NZ_JAHEWS010000050.1:0-7808 GCF_018598405.1 Curtobacterium flaccumfaciens
TACGACAGCGATGACGTCGCTTCTTGCGCACGCCGGCAGTTGCACGCGCGCGGGAGCGACAGGGTCGCCGTCGTACGACGACGACATCGTCGCTCGGGGGGTGCGGGTCAGGCGGAAGCGTCGAGGTACACGGCGCCGCGTGGCTCACGCGTGGCGTCGACGGCGCGCAGGGCGCCGAGGTGTTCCAGCGTCGAGCGGCGGTCCGCCTCGAGCACCGTCATGTGGTCCCGCTGCGCGGCGAGCAGCCGGGAGGCCCGTCCCACCAGGTCACGCGGCAGCGGTCCCAGCCCGGTCGGCTCCGACCACCCGGCCGGGGCCGTGGACTCGGCCGCCTGCCCGGCGGCGTCGTGCTCCAGGGACGTGAGGAGGGCCTCCCAGGCGAGCCGGTCGGCGGTCTGCTCGCCTGTCTGCTCAGGCGACACCGAGGGCTCCCCCGGTCGGCTGCCGTGCGGCCGTCGCCGGCAGCGATGCGGCGGCCTCGTGCCACGACTGGCGCAGCGGCTCGAGGATCCGGATGCAGTCGCGGGTGGCCTGCACGTCGCGGTGCACGTTGGCGGTGATGAGCGAGGTCGAGGCGTAGTTGTAGACGGCGAGCAGCCCCTCGCCACCGTCCCACACGTCGATGCGGAGGGTGCTCGACAGCTCGCCGACGATCGCCTGGGCGTGCAGCAGCTGCTCGCGGGCGGCCTCCCAGTCGGCCGCGACCTGGGCGGCCTCGGCGCGGTGCAGGTCGAGCAGCAGCCGGTCGTAGAGCATCGTGACGAGCTGCGCCGGGGTCGCGGAGAGCACGGCCTCGTTCGTGTACTGCGCACGACGCTGGTCGGTCACGGTGCGCGGCTGTGCAGCCTGGCGGAAGGCGGCGGCCTGGAAGTCGAAGGTCATGGTCGTTCCCGTCAGCTCGACGTCGCGGCCAGCTGGCTGGCGAGCCAGCTCGACTGCGACTGGAGCTTGCTGAGGCTGGTCTCGAGGGATGAGTAGAGGGTCTGGAGCGCGGCCCGGCGCATCGTGAGCCGATCGGTCCAGCTGTCGATCTGGGTGTTCAGGTCCTTCGCGACGGCCTGCTGACCGGTGATGGTCGTGGTGACCGAGCCGTCGTACTTGTCGGAGGCGGCGGTGGCCGCGGCACCGACGTTCGCGGCGACCCCGGAGAGCATCGCCTGGGTCGCCTTCGGGTCGGCAGCGAGGGCCTTCTGGAAGACCTCGGGGTCGAAGGTGAAGGAGCCGTCCTTCGTGATCACGATGCCGATCGTCGACGGTGACTTCCCGTCGACCGGGGCGGACATCGTGCTCGTGAGCCGCTGCACGGCGTCCCGGGACGCTCCGTCGCCGAGCAGGACGCCGGCCTTCGTCGTCGTGGTGCCCGACGTCGCGCTCGTCGTGCTCGACACCGCGGTGTTCGTCTTGTAGTAGGCAGCCACCGCGTTCATGGCGTCGACCAGTCCCGAGGCGACCGACTGGGCCTTCGTGGTGTCCTGCGCGACCGTGACGGTGACGGGCTCGGTGGTGACCTGCGACACCGTGACGTCGACCCCGGGGACGAGCCCGGTGAACGTGTTCGTCGCACTCGTGATCGTCTGCGCGGCCGCGGTGCCGGCCCAGAGCGTGACGCTCGCGTCCTTCGCCGCCGTGACGACGGCGGCGCCGGTCTCGGTGAGGACGTTCGTCGCGGTGCCCGCTGCCACGGCGTCCGCGCCGCCCCGGTACACCTGGAAGGCACCGGCCGCACCGGTCTTCGCGGACGTCAGCTGCAGGCGGTAGAGCCTGGTGCCGTCGGCGTCGGTGCCGGCGGAGACCTTCGTCGCGGTGACGCCGGCGCCGGACTTGTTCAGGGCGGACACCGCGTCGTCGAGCGAACCGGACGCCGGCGTGACGGTGGTCGACTTGCCGTCCGCGCCGACGATCGTGATCGGCTGCGCGGCCGTCGACCACGTCGGCATCGCGGCGGTCACACCGACCTGCGCGGAGGCGGTCGAACCGACGGAGAAGCTGATGGACCCGGCGGTCGCTCCGGCGCCGCTGACGGCGGTGACGCCGGGGGCGCTGCTCGTCGCGGCGAAGAGGTCGAGCGACGAGGCCTTCGCGGCGTCCGCGGCCTTGGTGGCCAGGCCCTGGATCAACCCGTTGAGCGTCTGCAGCGACGAGATGAACGAGTTGGTGGTGGTGAGCTTGTTCTTGAGCAGGGTCTGCGGGACACCCTCGACGCTCATCAGCGAGTTGATGAGGTCGGTCGTCTTGAGACCGCTGACCAGACCGTCGATCGCGAGGCTGGTGCTCGAGGACACGGACGAGGACATCGTCGACACTCCCTGGCGTCGTGGAGGTGGTCAGGATGGCGACGCCGCCCTCCGGGGCACCCGATCGGGCCCGGAGGACGGCGTCGTGACGGCTAGCGCAGGAGCGAGAGCACGCCCTGGGTGCTCTGGTTCGCCTGCGCGAGCATCGAGGTGCCGGCCTGGCTGAGGATGTTGTCGCGCGTGTACTTGACCATCTCCTCCGCCATGTCGACGTCGGTGATGCGCGAGGAGGCAGCGGTGAGGTTCTCCTTGGCCACGTTCGTCACGTTGATGGCGTGGTCGAAGCGGTTCTGGACGGCACCGATGCTCGAACGAGCCGAGGAGACGTACTTGATCTGCTCGTCGATCGCGGTGATGGCGGCCTGAGCGTTCGTCGCCGAGTCGAAGGTGAGCGCGCCGACCGCGGTCGACACGGCCTCCACGTTCGACTTCGACAGGTCCACGTCGATCTGGCTCGCCGCGTCGCCGTTCGCGCCGACCTGGAACTTCAGGACGCCTGCGGTGCCGGCGGAGCCGTCGAGCAGGTTGATGCCGTTGAAGTTGGTCGACTCCGAGATGCGGGTGAGCTCCTTGGTGAGCTCGCCGACCTCGGTGGTGATCGCCTTGCGGGAGTCCTCGTTGTTCGAGTCGTTGCCGGCCTGCACTGCCAGGTCGCGCATGCGCTGGAGGATCGAGTGGGTCTCGGTGAGGCCACCTTCAGCGGTCTGCACGACGGAGATGCCGTCCTGCGCGTTGCGGGCGGCGACCGTGAGGCCACCGACCTGGGACTTCAGCCCCTCGGAGATCGACAGACCGGCAGCGTCGTCGGCAGCACGGTTGATGCGGAGACCCGACGAGAGCTTCTCGAGGGACTTCGACAGGTCGTTCTGCGTCGCGTTGAGGTTCCGGTACGTGTTGAGTGCCGAGAGGTTGGTGTTGATGGACATACCCATGGTGGTTTCCTCCGTGAATGTGGGTCGTGCGTCGGCCCGTCCGTGGGCTGACATGGATGACTCTCGACCGGTTGCCGGGAGTCGTTAGGGGATCGGTGGAGAAGTTTCCGCCGACGTCGGTGCCGACTCGACGGCTCAGCTCGCCGCGACCGCGGTGGGCGCGGTCGCGTCGTGCACGGCACGGGCGACACCGGCGGCGGCGTTCGTGGCGACACGGGCGAGGTAGGCACTGCGACGAGCCGCGGTGGTGCGGCTCGCGGGCTCGACGGTCGTGCCGTCGCCGTAGTGCGCGGCGAGCCCGTCGTGGAGCAGGCGCATCGCCTCGGAGCGCTGCTGCGAGACGGCGGAGTGCGTGATGCCGAGTTCGGCGGCGACCTCGGTGACCGAGCGATCGCCGAAGTACACGGCCTCGACGATGAAGCGCATCCGCTCGGGCAGGGCCTCGACGGCGGCGCGGAGGTACCGGCGCTTCTCGGTCTCGAGCAGGTCGTCCCCGGGCAGCGGCAGGTCGGCGGCGACGAGGTCGTGCACCGTCTCGTCGAGCGGCGCGACGGTGCGGGCGGCATCGCTCATGGCGTCGACGGCGGTCTGCTTGTCGACGCCCATGGCATCGGCGATCTCCTGCGCGCCGACGCTCCGGCCGAGTCGGGCGGACAGGGCTTCCTGCGTGGCGAGCGTCTCACGGATCCGCTTGCGGGTGCCCCGGGACGCCCAGTCGGCGGAGCGCATGTCGTCGGCCAGCGCACCGGTGATCCGGGTGCGGGCGTAGGCGCCGAACGGGACGCCGAGGGTGGGGTCGAAGGCCTCGGCAGCGGCGACGAGTGCGAGCGAGCCGACGGCGGCGAGGTCGTCGCGGTCGAGGTGCGTGGCCCGGGAGCGGACGTCGGCCACGATGTAGCCCACGAGCGGGAGGTGCTCCACGATCATCGCGTTGCGTTCGGTGCGGTCCATGCTGTTCCCCTGGTCGACCTGACGTGTGTCGGCTCACCCGTCCGTGGGCGCGACGGACGCCGGCCTCGGATGGCCGGTGCGTACGCCGAAGACCCGCCCGGGTCCCTCCGAGCGGTGCACCCGCGTCGTTGCCGAGCGGTTCCGGGGTGTCCCCCGGGGTGCGTTCTGAATGTATCGGCTGGCAATGCGCTGAACAGGTGCTCATCCGTCCCCAGTGCGGGGGTGTCAGAGCCCCTTTCCGGTCGGCATTTGGGGGGACTTCGGCCGGGGAACGGTCGTTCTTGTCCCCCGACGGGGGTCATCGGGTCACAGACTCGGCGAGTACCGGTGACGCCACTCGGCGGACGGGGCTTACGGTCGCGGTCACCGAGTCGATAGATCACGGTGTCCGCAGGATGACGGACCGGGGACGACCCCGACGAACCACCACCCGGGAGGAGCTGATGAGCGTGAACGACCTGTCCGCCGTGCTCTGGCGCGAACGCGAGCTGCTCGAACTGCTCACCTTCAAGCTCGAGGAGGAGCAGCTCCTGCTCACCGCGGGCCGCTCCCGCTGGGTGTCGCACGCCAGCCGTGAGGTCGAGCAGGTCCTCGACCGTCTCCGCAGCACCGGGCTCGAGCGTGCCGCGCAGAGCGCCGAGGTCGCCGAGGAGTGGGGCGTGCCCGCCGACGCTCCCCTGCGCGACGTCGTCGCCGCCGCACCGAACGGCCCGTGGGGCGAGATCCTGTCATCGCACCTCACCGCCATGGTCGAGCTGACCACCCAGATCGGCGCGCTGCGCGACGAGAACGACCGCTTCCTCCGTGCTGCCGCCCAGGCCACCGAGGAGACCCTTGCCGGCACCGTGACGAGCGCAGCCACCTACGACGCCAGCGGCACCTCGGGCTCCGGCTCCGAGGGCGGCCGACTGTTCGAGGGGACGCTGTAGCACCGTGGTGAGCACCTTCGGATCCCTCGCGACCGCGTACTCCGGCCTCGCCGCGGCCCGCGCCGGCATCGACGTCACCGGCCAGAACATCGCGAACGCCGGCACCGCCGGGTACACGCGGCAGCGCGTCACACAGAACTCCGTACCCGCGACGCAGACCGGCTTCATGCGGGGCACTGCCGCCCTCGCCGGCCAGGGCGTCTCGGTCGACGGCATCGCCCGCCTGGCGTCGCTGACGCTCGACGCCGGCGTCCGTGTCGCCGCCGGTTCGTCGGCCTACGCCGATGCACGCGCGACGGCGCTCTCCGCACTCGAGACGGGGTTGCACGAGCCCGGCAAGAACGGCCTGAGCGCCAAGCTCGACGCCTTCTGGTCGTCCTGGAGCGAGCTCGCGAGCCACCCCGACGACCCGGGGGCCGCCAGCGCGGTGCTCGGAGCCGCCGCCACCGTCGCCTCGGCGCTGGCCGCCGGCTCGAAGGCGGTCGACGCCCAGTGGTCGTCCGTCCGCGGGACGCTCACCGGCCAGGTCGCCCAGCTGAACGACGCTGCGGAGCAGGTCGCCGACCTGAACGGGCGCATCCGCACCGCACTCGCCTCGGGCGGCAACGCCAACGAGCTGCTCGACCAGCGCGACCAGCTCACGCAGCAGATCGCCACCCTCGCCGGTGGCACCACCCGGACGAACGCCGACGGCACGGTCGACGTGCTCCTCGGCGGCAACCCGCTCGTGCAGGGAACCGACGCCCGCTCCGTCGCCCTCGGCGGCGCTGAGCGTCTGGCCGACGGTGCCGCGGTGACGCTGACCTGGACCACCGGCACGGCCGGGGCGGTCGGACTGAGCGGCGGGTCGATCGGTGGCGCCCTCGCGGTCCTCGCACCCGCGTCCGGCACCGGCACCGGCGGCGCACTCGCCGAGGCCTCCAAGTCCTACGACGCCGTGGCCACGCGACTGGCGACCACCGTGAACGCCCTGCACGCCGCCGGGACCACCCCGGCCGGCACCACCGGCACCTCGTTCTTCGCCCTGTCCGCCGGTGTCCCCGCCGCGCAGGCCCTCAGCGTCGTCCCCACGGACGCGAGCGGCCTGGCGACGCGGAACGCGGCGGGGGAACTCGACGACTCGTTCGCCGACGCACTCGCGCGGCTCGGGGCGTCGTCCGACGGTGCCGACCAGGTCTGGGCGACGTTCGTGACGGGGGTGGGCACTGCCTCCAGGTCGGCCACGTCGGAATCGACGCTGACCGGACTCGCGCTCACCAACGCGCGGAACCAGCAGCAGTCCAGCGCCGGCGTCGACCTCGACGAGGAGAACGTGAACCTGCTGAGCTACCAGCACGCGTACCAGGGCGCCGCGCGCGTCCTGACCGCAGTCGACGAGATGCTCGACACCATCATCAACCGCACAGGACTCGTCGGGAGGGGCTGATCGTGATCACCCGTGTGACCACCCAGATGTCGATGGCGGCCGCCTCGGCACGGCTGCAGGCCGGCGCGGCGCGCGTCGCCGAACTCACCGACCAGGCCACCACGCTGCGAGCCATCCAGAAGCCGTCCGACGACCCGGTCGGCACGGCCTCGTCGATGCAGGTGCGCAAGGAGCAGGCCGCCGCAGCGCAGTACTCCCGCAACGCGAACGACGCCGCGGCCTGGCTCGCGACCACCGACAGTGCCCTGTCGAGCGTCTACTCGGTGCTCAACACCGTCCGCGACCTCACGGTGCGGGCCGCGAACTCGGGCACCATGAGCGACACGGACCGCGACGCCTTCGTCACGCAGTTCCGGTCGCTCGGAGCCGACCTCGAGGCGCGTGCCAACACCACCCACGGCACCCGTTCGGTGTTCGCGGGATCGTCGACCGCCGCTGCCGCCTACGACCCCGCGACGGGCTGGGCTGCGTCCGGCACCGACGTGTCCCGACGGATCGGCGACGGCACCACGGTGCGCGTCGACACCTCCGGCGCCGCGGTCTTCGGATCCGGCGACGACTCCGTGTTCGCCATGATCGACTCCATCGTCAGTGACCTGCAGAACGGGGTGAACGTGAACGCTCGCATCGGGGACGTCGACACGGCGCTCGGGACCGTCCGCGGCGCCCAGGCCGACGTCGGCGTCCGGCACGCCGCCGCACTCGCCGCGCAGGACTCGCTGAAGTCCGCGACCGTCTCGCTCGAGAGCCGCCGCGCCGGCATCGAGGACGTCGACCTCGCGAAGGCCGTTCTCGACCTGCAGGTGCAGCAGACCAACTACCAGGCAGCCCTCGCCGTCACCGCGAAGGTCCTGCAGCCGACCCTGATGGACTACCTCCGATGAGCATCTCCCTGACCTTCGCCGTCCCGCCGTTCGGGCTCGCCCCAGCCCCGGCCTTCGAGCTGTCCCCGGTCGACGGCGCCGAAGGGCTGTTCACGCTCGTCGGGGACGACGCACGGCTGTTCCTGCTCGACGCCGCGGTGCACCTGCCGTCGTACGCGCCGGAGCTCACCGACGAGCAGGCCGTCGGGCTCGGGCTGACCGACCCCGCCGACGCGATGCTCCTGGTGGTCGCGAACCCCGGCGCGTCCGGCACCACGGTGAACCTCCTCGCGCCGATCGTCGTGAACGCCCGGACGGCCGCGGGCGCGCAGGTCATCCTCGAGGAGCAGGACCTGCCGCTGCGGGCGGAGCTCGCCCGGGTGTAGGTGCGGCGGGGCGGGCCGGTCGGGGCG
>NZ_JAHEWS010000051.1:0-7745 GCF_018598405.1 Curtobacterium flaccumfaciens
AGGCGACGGTTCGTGACACCTCGGCGACGCGCACGCGGCAGGTCGCGACCGCTCTGGGACAGCCGGGAGGCCCGTCCCAGCCGCGCAGACACGCCCGGCCCGGTTCGCCGCGGGTCCACGACATGCCGCTCACCTCCGCCGAGAAGTCACCAACTGTCGGCCGGCAGCGTCGGAGGCGACGGTTCGTGACACCTCGGCGACGCGCACGCGGCAGGTCGCGACCGCTCTGGGACAGCCGGGAGGCCCGTCCAGCCGCGCAGACACGCCCGGCCCGGTTCGCCGGGGGTCCACGACATGCCGCTCACGTCCGCCGAGAGGTCACCAACTGTCGGCCGGCGGCGTCGCAAGCGACGGTTCGTGACACCTCGGCGACGCGCACGCGGCGGTTCGCGGGATCTCGGACAGCTGGGAGGCCCGCACCAGCCCCGGCGGACACGCCCGGCTCCGGCTCGCCGGGGATCCACGACATGCCGCTCACGTCCGCCCAGTGGTCGCCAACTGTCGGCCGGCGGCGTCGCAAGCGACAGTTCGCGACACCTCGGCGACACGCACGCGGCAGGTCGTGAGATCTCAGCCCGGGCCGGGCGCGAGCGAGGGAGCGGGAAGCGGGAAGCGCGGGTCAGGAAGCGCGAGAAGCCCGACGAGCGGCGAGCTCGTCGGAGGGGTCAGCTGCGGCGGTGGCGTCGAGCTCGACCAGGGAGCTCTCGACCTCGCGCAGGACCTTGCCGACCGCGATGCCGAAGACGCCCTGGCCGCGGGACACGAGGTCGATGACCTCGTCGTCGGAGGTGCACAGGTACACCGAGGCGCCGTCGGACATCAGCGTGGTCTGGGCCAGGTCGGAGACGCCGGACTCACGGAGCTGGTTGACGGCGGTGCGGATCTGCTGCAGCGAGATGCCGGTGTCGAGCAAGCGCTTCACGAGCTTGAGCACGAGGATGTCGCGGAAGCCGTACAGGCGCTGCGACCCGGAGCCGGCGGCCCCGCGGATCGTCGGCTGCACGAGTTCGGTGCGGGCCCAGTAGTCGAGCTGACGGTACGAGATGCCGGCTGCCCGTGCGGCGACGGTGCCGCGGTAACCGTTCTGCTCGTCGTGCTCGGGCAGACCATCGGTGAAGAGCAGCCCGAGGTCGTACCGGGTCACATCAGACTCGGTGCCAGGGGTGTCGTTCCCACTCATGAGCTTGCCTTCCACGACGATCGAGCTCCCACCCGAAGCTTCAACGACGGGTTGAGAGTTGTTCCGAGGTCCACGGTAGCGACTCCGACCGCTCCCGCGCGGGACATCCGACCCGGCGCGTCCGGCGTGTCGAGGATACGCCCCGACCCCTGACACACAAGCCCTGTCGGAGCGCCCGATGGTGTCATGCGTCGAGACGTCCGATGGCCTGGCGGATGAGGTTCGAGCGGATGATCTCCAGGTGTCCGGCGATCTCACGCGCGAGCTCGGTGGCCTTCGCCCTCGACGTGGCATCACCCCGTCGGGAAACCGGCATGAGGGCGGATTCGATGAGACCGACCTCGCGCTCGGCGGTGCTGCGCAGCGTGCGGAGGTGCCGCGGCTCGATGCCGGTTCGCTGCAGTTCGACCAGGGCCTTCAGCACGGAGACGCCGTCGTCGCCGTAGGTGTCAGTTGCCGGGAGCAGCGAAGCGGACACCGCGTCGGCGAGGAGCATCGGCGAGGCGCCCGCGGCCCGGACGGTTTCGTCACGGGTGTAGCGGCGCTCTCGGCCCAGGATCGACGGCTTCGGCGCGTCCCCGCCACCCGGCAGGACGGGTTCGCGCCCGGCGTCGAGGTCGACCAGGTAGTCCTTGATGACCTTGAGCGGCAGGTAGTGGTCGCGCTGCAGCCCGAGGATCACGCGGAGTCGCTCGACGTCGGCAGCGGAGAACTTGCGGTACCCGCTCGCCGTGCGGATCGGCGTGACGAGCTCGCGCTCTTCGAGGAACCGCAGCTTGGAGCTCGACAGGTCCGGGAACTCGGGCTTGAGGCGAGCGAGGACCTGCCCGATCGTGAGCAGGTCCGGTGCCGCGGACCCCGCCCGGGCCGCAGCGGACCGTGCGGCCACTACGCGTTCGCCAGGCGCGCCAGGTCGACCCGAGATGCGTAGAACGTCAGGCGGAACTTGCCGACCTGGACCTCGGCCCCGTCGGTGAGTAGTGCTTCGTCGATGCGGACACCGTCGAAGTACGTGCCGTTCAGGGAGCCGTTGTCCTTGACGCTGAAGCTCGTGCCGTGGCGCAGGAACTGCGCGTGCTTGCGCGACACGGTGACGTCGTCGAGGAAGATGTCGGCGTCGGGGTGACGACCGGCCGTCGTGACGTCGGAGTCGAGCAGGAACCGGGCCCCCACGTTGGGACCACGACGGACCACGAGCAACGCCGACCCGGAGGGCAGCGCGTTGACGGCTTCACGTTCTTCGGTCGAGACACCGGACTCGGCGGTGAGCGCCGCTCCCATGTCCATGCTGAAGGTCAGCGTGGTGTCGACCAGCCGCTGCTCCGGGGTCTTCTGACCGCCCGGCTGCGGGACCACTGGATCTGGCATCGGTGGACCTCCTCCTCTTGGCCCACCAGCGTATCGGAAACGAACCCCCGAGCGGCAGCCCTGATCTGGGACTGTGGAGCGACTTCCGCGATCCGCGAACGCACGAGCGGCCACAGCGTCACCTGCGACCCTGCGTCACCGACCCCGCGCGAGCAACCAGAGCAGGTACGGCGCCCCCACGACGCCCGTCACCACGCCCACCGGCAGCGCGGTGCCGGGGAAGGCGAACTGTGCCAGCAGATCGCTGCCGAGCGTGATCGCGGCACCGACGGCAGCGGCCGGCGCGAGTGCCACCCGTCCGCCGCCGACCAGGCGTCGCGCGATCGGCGCGGCCATCAGCGCCACGAAGGAGACGGGCCCGGCGGTCGCGACGGCTGCGGCGGTCAGGCACACGGCGGTGAGGAGCAGGAGCACCTTCGCTCGGTCCGGCCGGAGTCCGAGCGCGGCGGCGACCTCGTCCCCCAGGCTCAGCACCTGCAGACGGGCGGACTGCAGCAGCGCGAGCAGGCCGAGCACGACGAACGCGACGCCGAGCACCCCGACCAGGTCGCGGTCGACGGCGTTCAGGCTGCCGGAGAGCCAGAGCAGCGCGGTGCCGGCCTGGGTGACGGTGCCGCTCGTGAGCATCCAGCCCGTGATGCTCAGGCATATCGCCGCGACGCCGATGCCGACGAGGATCACCCGGTTGCCGCTGATCCCCCGTCGCCAGGCGAGCCCGGCGATGACGATCGAGACCACCACGGCGCCGACGAGCACGACGGAGAAGAGGGTGCCGCCGCTGGCACCGAACAGCACGATGGCGGTGAGTCCGGCGGCGCTCGCTCCCGAGGTGATCCCGATCACGTCCGGGCTCGCGATCGGGTTCCGCACGACGCTCTGCACGATCGCCCCGGCGACACCGAGGCTGGCACCGACGAGCACGGCACCGAACACCCGCGGCCCGCGGAGTTGCCCGATGACGAAGTCCGAGATCCGGTCCCCCTGGCCGAACAGGGCGGCGAGCACCTGACCCGGTGTGAGCGGGATCGAGCCCGCACCGAGCCCGACCAGGACGAGCACCACGATGACGACGACCACGGCGACGAGCACCGCGAACTCACGACGCAGGCCGGCCGAGCGGCGCAGGCCGGCCAAGCGGCGCAGGCCGGCCAAGCGGCGCAGACCGCCAGACCGGGGGCGCCCGCCGGACCGCGGGCGGCCGGAGCCGAACAACCGCCTCACAGTCCCCGCACCGCCCTCGACCGCACGAGCGCGATGAACACCGGTGCCCCGATGAGCGCCGTGACGATGCCGACCTGCAGCTCCCCCGGGTACGCCACGACGCGGCCGATGACGTCGGCGACGAGCAGGAGTGCGGGGGCGACGATCGCCGACAGCAGGATGGTCCAGCGGTGGTCGGGGCCACTCAGCCGACGGACGGCGTGCGGCACCGCGAGCCCGACGAAGGCGATCGGCCCGGCGGCGGCCACCGCGGACCCGGCGAGCAGCACCGCGACCAGACCGCCCACGGCGCGGACGAGCACGACCCGCTGCCCGAGCGACGCCGCGAGCTCGTCGCCGAGCGCGAGGGTGTTGAGCGACCGGCCGAGGGCGAACGCGATCACCAGGCCGACGAGCACCGGGACCGTGATCACGCCCGCGGTGCCGAGGTCCTTGCCTGCGAGGGCACCGACCTGCCAGAAGCGCAGCTGGTCGAGGAGGCTCTGGTCGGTCACGAGCACCGCGGTGGTGACCGACGCCAGCGCCGCGGCGACCACGGCTCCGGCGAGCGCGAGTCCGACGGGTGAGAGACCGCGACGGGCGACCGCGGCGATCCCGTACACGAGCAGGGCGGCGAGGGCGGCCCCGACGAACGCGAAGGGCAGGTAGGCGGCCGTGCCGCTCACGCCGAAGAGCGCGATGCCGGCGACCACTGCGAGGGTGGCGCCGGAGTTGATGCCGAGCACGCTCGGGTCGGCGAGCGGGTTCCGCGTGACGCCCTGCATCACCGCTCCGGCGACACCGAGCGCGGCGCCGGCGAGCAGCCCGACGACGGTGCGGGGCACACGGTTGCCGAGCACGATGAGCCCGACCTCGTCGTTCCGGCCGGGGTGCAGCACGGTGTCGAGGACGGTGCCGAGCGGGATCGGCCGCGAGCCGTACGCGATCGACAGCGCACAGGCCACGGCGAGGACGACGACCGCCAGCACGGTCGCACCGACGAGTCGGGGGACGGAGCTGGGAGCCGGGGGCGTGGGCGTCGACGGAGGCATGGAAGTAAGGCCACCCTAACGCCGGAGCCCCACTCGGCGTCCCCCGAGCAAGCCCGGAGCGTGCGCAGGGTTCGCTCATAGGCTCGTCATGGGGAAGCGCTCTGTACTGGTCTCCATCGACGCCCGACCGGGCCGTCGAGGGACGACCGGAGAGCACCGATGAACGAGACCCCGAACCCCGCAGCCGCCGACCACGACGAGGACGGCACCCCCGCCGCGCAGCAGCAGGCTCCCGGGACGCACTGGGAGGCGCCGCACGCTGACCCGGCCTCCCTGCGCCCGGCCTACGCGTTCGACGGCTCCGGTCCCTACCTCTACGGTCCGGACGGTTCCGGCCCCTACGCCTACACGCCGGACGGCCGCGGCCCCTACCTGATCGGCAGCCCCGCCCTCGCCGGCGCGAACCACGCCTGGGCGTCCTCGGCGGCGACCGCGAACCACCCCGGCACCGCGTACCACCTCGGCACCGCCACCCACCCCGGCACCGCGAAGCGCCCGCGCAGGCTCGGCCTGATGATCGGCTCCGGCATCGCCGCGCTCGCCATCGTCGGTGCGGCCGGTGGCACCGCCCTCGGCCTGTCCTCGCAGGGAACGACCACGACGTCGAGCCAGTCGCAGGGCACCACCACGCTGCCCGACACCGGATCCGGCACCGACGGGACCGGCGGCACCGGCAGCAGCGACGGCACGAACGGCTTCACGGTGCCCGGCGACGGCACCGGGAGCGGCAGCGACACCGGCACCGGCACCGGCACCGGCACGACCCAGTCCCCCGCCACCGCAGCGACGGCCGCCGACAAGAAGGGCGTCGTGACCATCAACACCGTCCTGAACTACGACGAGTCGTCGCAGGCGGCCGGCACCGGCATGGTCCTGACCTCCGACGGCACGATCCTGACGAACAACCACGTGATCCAGGGCGCGACGAGCATCACCGTCACCGACGAGACCACCGGCAAGGAGTACAAGGCCGACGTGGTCGGGGCCGATGCCACCAACGACGTCGCCGTCCTGAAGCTCGAGGACGCCTCGGGGCTGTCCACCGTCACGCTCGACGACGACGGCGAGCCGAGCACCGGCGACACCGTGAAGGACGTCGGCAACGCCGAGGGCACCGGCAACCTCGTCGCCGCGGAGGGCACGGTCACCGCGACGGACCAGGACATCCAGGTGCAGAGCGAGTCCGGCACCGGCACCGAGTCCCTGACCGGCCTGATCGAGATCTCGGCGGACATCGTCTCCGGTGACTCCGGCGGACCGGTGCTGGACAGCGAGGGCGAGGTCGTCGGCATGGCCACGGCAGCGTCCTCCGGCACGGCCGACGTCACCGGCTACGCCATCCCGATCACCACCGCGAAGACGATCGCCGAGAAGATCCTCGCCGGGGAGTCGTCGAGCACGATCACCATCGGGCTGCCCGCGTTCCTCGGGGTCCAGGTCAGCAACACCACCGGCACCACGGGCGGCGTCCCCGTCGCCGGCACCGTCGAGGGCTCCGGCGCCGCGAGCGCCGGCCTGGCCGCCGGGGACACGATCACGAGCATCGACGGCACGGCGGTCACGAGCTCGGACCAGCTGACCGAGGTCGTCCAGTCGCACTCGGTGGGAGACAAGGTGAGCGTCCGCTACACCGACAGCACCGGCGCCGCCAAGACCGTCACCGTCACCCTGACCGCCGGCCCCGCCGCGTAGCAGGAGAACCCAGGCGCGCTCAGCCGAGCAGCGCCCGCACCACCGACCGGTACACGTTCGCCGGGGAGTCCGTCCGGAAGGCGGTCTCCCCGGCCTTCGTCGTCCCCACGCGGGCGAATCCGAGCCCCTCGGCCCGCACGATCGTGATCGGCTTCGGCTTGCCCGGGCGACGCAGGTACGAGACGGTCCAGGGCGCGGCCCAGAACCGCGCGAGGCGCGGATCGGCCTCGGCGAGGGCCTCGGGCAGGTCCGGTGCGTCGGGACCGCCGGCCAGCTTGCGGCCGACCAGGTGCCCTGGGAGCGACCCCGTGCGGAACGGGAAGGTCCACGTCGGACCGATGCCGAGCCTCCCGGCCATCAGCGCGACCACCCGGTCCGGCGTGACGGAGGCGACCACGGCGCCCGCCGCGCCGGTTCCGTCGACGACGGTCTGCGACCAGGCCTGGAGGCGCGACTCGCCCCCGTCGGGCAGGTGCTGTTCCAGCGTGACCGGCTGGGCATCGCCCTGCCAGGGCTCGAGGAGGGTCTGGGTCGACTCCGGCAGGGTGCCGAGACGGCCGACGAGGCCCGCCTCGATGAGTTCGCGGCCCGCCACGGTGCGGAGGAGCGTGGGGTTCCATCGTCGTCCGGCGAGGCTCTGCAGGGTGCCGATCGCGTCCGCGCTGAGCCGGGGCCCGTCGAGCGTCGATGCCGGAGCGGGAGCGGGCAGGGGTTCGAGGTCGCGCTCGGGGCGGACCGGGACCGACTCGGTGGCGCGGACGCTCTCGAGGACAGCGAGCACGAGGTCGTCGGTCTCGAGCAGCCGGGCGAGCGGTCGTTCGATCGTCAGGTCGACGCGGTGCCGACCGGTGACGAAGAGCAGGTGGGTGCCGGCGACGTCGCCGTGCTCGTCGGGGCGGACGTACTCGACCAGCCGGGCCGGGGCGCCGGCGGCCGTCCAGGGGTCGCAGCCGACGAGCAGCAGGCCTTCGACGGAGCCGGGAAGCCGTTCGAGCAGGCCGGTGTTCTCGTCGCCGATCGCGCGGTCGCTGGGGCGGGATCGGACGGTGAGGACGACGTCGTCGCCGGTGACGCGCAGGTCCGCCTGGGCCGAGTCCTCGCGGCGCCAGGAGTCCGGGCGGCGGAGGGTGAGGCGGGCGGTGCGGTCCTCGGTGCCGAGCGGGACGGGGACTGCCATGGGATGAGCGTATGTCGGGAGCGGGGCGCGGGGGCGTGCGGCTCGCCGGGGTGCGCGGGGCCGGGCGGGTGGGCGC
>NZ_JAHEWS010000052.1:0-6931 GCF_018598405.1 Curtobacterium flaccumfaciens
CCGCCGCACGACCCATCACAACCACCCAAACGCTCAGGGCGTTGCAACCACCGATTGAACCCAAGAGGTCGTACGACGTCGAAGGTGTCGCTCCCGCGCGGCCGCAACAGTTGCACACGCGCAGATGCGACGAGGTCGCTGTCGTGCGACAGCGACCTCGTCGTTCGGCATCAGCGAGCGAGCGCCCGTGCCGACTACTCCGCGGAGTGTCGCCCGTGTGCGTGCGCGTCGCCAGCGTCCGGCCGGGAGGCCCGGCTCCCCTCCGCCGCGTCGGCTCCGGCCCCTGGGGCGTCCGGCTCCACGACCGGGGCAGCGTGGGCGGCCCGTGTCCGGATGGCACCGGTCGTGGTCGGGGGCTCGTCGACCGGCGCAGCCGCCGAGTGCGCACCGTGCGTCGTGGCGTTCGGCAGCGGCGCGCGGGTGTCGTCGACCCCGATCGGCAGCACGTCGTTCGGTAACACCGAGACGTCCGACGCTCCGGCGGCCCGGGCGGACCGTGGCTGTACGTCCGGCGACGTTGGCACGTCGGGCGAGGTCGGCACGTCGGCAGAGGCCGACGCAGGTGCCGACGCCGACCCCGTCGGCACCGGACCAGCCCCGGGTGCCGCGGCGGCAGCGGCTGCGGCGGCGCTCCCGTCCGACCCCGCACCGGCAGCGGTGCGCGCGGCATCGGCCTGCTCCTGCAGCGCCGAGGTCTTGCGGAGCGGCGGCACCCGGAAGAACCACGTCAGCACGAACGCGAGCAGGATCACCGCGAGGCCGACGTAGTAGACGCGGACGGCCGAGTCGCTGAACCCGACCAGGAACGGACGGCTGAGCCGGGGATCCGCCCCGTTCAGGAACGATGTGTCGCTCGTCGCCGAGTCGGTGGACGAGCTCGCGGCCGAGTCACCGCTCTTCAGTTGCTTGATCAGCGTCGGGGCGACCTGGTCGACGACGTTCTCGCGCTGCGCCTTGTCGGAGTAGTCGATCTGCAGCTTGCCGTCGACGACCGAGGCGTTGGCCTTCTTGGCTGCCGTCTGGAGCGCCTGCTGTTCGGCCGCGGGCTTGGCGTCGTCGACCTGCTGGGCGATGATCGTGTCCGCTGCGGCTGCGGGGACCGTGCCCGCGGCGACCTGCCGCTGCACGGCTGCCGTCACCTGCTTGGTCACGGCAGCGTCGGCGGCTTGCTTCGCCTGCGCGGTGCCCTGGTCGAGACCGTCCTGCACGTTCTTCTGCACCGGGTCGACGATCTTCGTCCAGATCTCGTCCATCACGCCCTCGTTCTCGGAGGCATTCGCCACAGAGGGGGTCATGGCGGCGTTGAGGGCGCTCTTCAGGTCGGACTCGTTCTGCATCGCCGCGCTGATGTTCGTCGGCATCAGGGTGAACAGCACGGAGAGCAGGACGGCGGTGCCCATGGTGCCGCCGATCTGGCGGAAGAACGTCGCGGCGCTCGTGGCGACACCGATGTCCCGCGGCGAGACCGAGTTCTGCGCGGCGAGGGTCAGCGTCTGCATGAGCTGCCCGAGCCCGAGACCGATCAGGAACATGCCGGTCATCAGGAACCAGAGGGGCCGGTCAGCGGTGAGGAAGGTCAGGACCGTGAAGCCGATGGCGGTGAACGCGGTGCCGGTGATCGGGAAGACCTGGTAGTTGCCGGTCTTCGAGATGATCTGGCCGGAGGCGATCGACGAGATCATCAGCCCGAGCACCATCGGCAGCATGGCGAAGCCGGACTCGGTCGGGGTCACACCCTTCACGATCTGCAGGTAGAGCGGGATCGTCAGCATCGCGCCGAACATGCCGAAGCCGACGAGCACGGACAGGATCGCGGACATCGAGAACACCCGCGAGCCGAACAGCTTCATCGGCAGGATCGCGTCGTCGCCCATGGCGCGTTCGACGAGGATGAACGCGATCAGCCCGGCAGCCCCGACGCCGTAGCAGGCGAAGGCGGCGGGGGAGTCCCAGCCCCACTCGCGGCCCTGCTCGGCGATGAGCAGCAGTGGCACCAGGGTGACGATGACGAGCGTGGCACCCCACCAGTCGATGCGGGGCTTGCCGCGGTCGCCGAACTTCGGCAGGTGCAGGAACGTCAGCACCATGAACAGCGCGATGATCCCGATCGGCACGTTGATCAGGAACACCCAGCGCCAGCCGGCGATGAACAGCAGCTGGTCGGCGCCGGCGAAGACGCCACCGACGAGGGGTCCGATGACCGACGAGATGCCGAAGACCGCCAGGAAGTAGCCCTGGTACTTCGCCCGCTCGCGCGGGGCGAGCATGTCGCCCATGATCGCCAGCGGCAGGGACATCAGACCACCGGCACCCAGGCCCTGCAGTGCGCGGAACCCGGCGAGCATGAGCATCGAGTCCGAGAACGACGCCGCGAACGAACCGACGATGAAGATGCCGATCGCGGTGATGAAGAGCGGTCGGCGACCGAAGATGTCGGAGAGCTTGCCGTAGATCGGCGTGGTCACCGTCGACGCGATGAGGTACCCGGTGGTGACCCACGCCTGCTGGTCGAGCCCGTGCAGGTCGTCACCGATGGTGCGGATCGCGGTGCCCACGATCGTCTGGTCGAGGGCACCGAGGAACATGCCGGCCATCAGGCCGTAGATCACCAACAGGATCTGTCGGTGCGTCATCACGACGTTGGACGCCGTGGTGGGGGCCGCGGGGGCGGTCGCCGTCTGGGTCATGAGCAGGGTCTCCCGGGTACCGATGCGCTGGCAGAACGATTTTTGCGCTGCCTGCAAAGTTACAACTGCCGCAAGTGCTCGGTCGCACCGAGACGGCTTCCTGAGTGGATCGGCAGTCACGGTACCCCCGGTACGCCCCTGCGACGCACGGCCTGGAGGCCCGGATCGGTTCCGGCGGACGGGCTGCGGTGTCCGAGACCCACAGCCCGTCCGACGAGGGCGCTACGCGCCCAGTGCTGCGTCGACGATCTCCTTGGCTTCGCGCTGCACCTGCTCGAGGTGCTCCTGCCCGACGAAGCTCTCCGCGTAGATCTTGTAGACGTCCTCGGTGCCAGACGGCCGCGCGGCGAACCACGCCTTGTCGGTGACGACCTTCACGCCGCCGACGGCTGCGTCGTTGCCCGGGGCCTTCGACAGCTTCGCGGTGATCGGGTCTCCGGCCAGGGTGTCCGCGGTGATCGCGTCGCCGTCGAGCTTGCCGAGGCGGGCCTTCTGCTCCTTCGAGGCCGCGGCGTCGACGCGCTGGTAGACCGGCGCACCGAAGCGCTCGGTCAGCTCGGCGTAGAGCTGCGACGGGGTCTTGCCGGTGACGGCGACGATCTCGGACGCCAGGAGCGCCAGGATGATGCCGTCCTTGTCGGTGGTCCACGCGGTGCCGTCGGTGCGCAGGAACGACGCACCCGCGGACTCTTCGCCGCCGAAGGCCACCGAGCCGTCGATCAGGCCGGGGACGAACCACTTGAAGCCGACCGGGACCTCCCACAGGCGACGGCCCAGGGACTCGGCGACGCGGTCGATGATGCTCGACGACACCAGCGTCTTGCCGATCGCGGCGTCGTCGCGCCACTCGGGCCGGTGCGCGTAGAGGTACTCGATCGCGACCGCGAGGTAGTGGTTCGGGTTCATCAGCCCGCCGTCGGGCGTGACGATCCCGTGCCGGTCGGAGTCGGCGTCGTTGCCGGTCAGGACGTCGAAGTCGTCCTTGCGGGCGAGCACCGAGGCCATCGCCGAGGGGCTCGACGGGTCCATCCGGATCTTGCCGTCCCAGTCGAGCGTCATGAAGGCCCACGTGGGGTCGACCTCGGGGTTCACGACGGTCAGGTCCAGGCCGTAGTGGTCACGGATGGCGTTCCAGTACGGCAGCGAGGCGCCACCGAGCGGGTCGGCGCCGATCTTCACGCCGGCACGCTTGATCGCCGCGATGTCGATGATGTTCTCGAGGTCGGCGACGTACGTGTTGAGGAAGTCGTAGCGCTCGGGCTCGGCGTCCTCGGTGCGCTGCACCTCGGCGTTGCCGCCCTCGATGATCGCGTTCGCCCGGTTCGCGATCCAGCTCGTGGCGTCGCTGTCGGCGGGGCCACCGTGCGGCGGGTTGTACTTGAAGCCGCCGTCGCGGGGCGGGTTGTGGCTCGGCGTGATGACGATGCCGTCGGCCGTGTCCGGGTTGCCGGCGCGGTTGTAGCGGATGATCGCGTGGCTCAGCGCGGGCGTCGGCACGAAACCGTCCTGGCTGTCGGCGAGCACGCGCACGCCGTTGGCGGCGAGGACCTGCAGAGCGGTCTGCTCGGCGGGGGCGGAGAGCGCGTGGGTGTCGCGGCCGATGAAGAGCGGTCCGTCGGTGCCCTGGTCGCGGCGGTACTCCACGATCGCCTGCGTGATGGCCGCGATGTGGGTGTCGTTGAAGGCGGTGTCGAGCGATGACCCGCGGTGTCCGGACGTGCCGAACACGACCTTCTGCTCGGGGACCGAGACATCGGGCACTCGGTCGTGGTAGGCGGCGAGGAGCTCGTCCAGGTCGACGAGGTCGTGTGCGGTCGCTGGGGTGCCGGCGCGGTCGTTCATGCGTCCATCCTGGCACCGCGGTCCCTCGGACGTTCCCGTCGTATCCGACATGTCGGCGAACAGCAGTAGGCTCGCGCGCATGGGGGACACGATCCGCGCGGATCCGGCGCTGCTCGACGCTGTTCGTGCAGGCGACGGGGCGACGCTGCACACCGCGGCCGGATCCGAGGTCTCCTGGGCAGCACTGCACGTGCTCGCGGACCATGCGTTCGTCTGGGCACCCGATCGACCGGACGGTGCTGCCCACGGTCTCGTCGGAATCCGCCTGCACGTCGACTTCACGGTCGAGCACGCCGCTCGACCCGGGATCGTGCTCGGGACGACGCCGGCGAGGTTCCTCGCACAGGCACTCGACGTCGAGGTGCTGTACTCCCTCGCCGAGGGGCTGACGCCGCTCGATCCGGCCCGGATGACCGCCTTGGCGGAGCATCGATCGCCCCGACCGGCCACGTTCGTGGCCACCGGGAGCGGGGAGTCGATGGTAGGCGGTGTGCTGACGGTGGAGCGCGGTCAGCGCTCCGTCTTCGAGACGCTCCGCTGCATGGTCGCGGTACCGACCGATCTCGGCCCGACCGGCGGATTTCGTGCGCTGCGTGACGGACTGGAGGCGGGCCTCCAGTCCGTCACGCAGGGCGGCCACCCGCAGTCGGCCCAGTTCTCCACCAGCCGCGGCCGGATCGACGGAGTCGTCGACACGGCGATCGCGGGGCCGCCAGTGCCGTTCGGGGTGTTCTCCGGTGCGCACGCCGCACACGCCAGCGGCTTGCTCGCCCGCCGATCCGAGTTCGGCGGACACCTCGTCGGCCCCGCGCACGCACCCGGACTCGTGATCTGGTTCCACGGAACCGAACGCGATCGATGGGCCGCCGCTGCCGGACTCGGTCGGCGCCTCGGCGATCACCGGGCAGATGCGATGCATCCCAGGGACTTGCAGTGACGCCGTCGAACCCGCGACGATGGCACGCGTACGGGGGGAGAACGATGAGTACACAAGCGTGGAAGATCGACCTGGCCGGTGTCCAGTCGGTGCTGCACGACGTCAGCGGATCGGTGAACGGTACAGCCCGCGCGCTGCAGTCGGTGCAGGGCGGGGTCGCCGAGGTCGCCGGTGGTGCCGGCGATGTGGTCAACGAAGCGCTGGGTGCGTTCCTGACCAAGACGCAGGACGACGTGGACCAAGTGACCTATCGCCTGATCGGTGGTGTGCAGGGCGTTACGGACGCCGTCGACGCCTACAAGGCGGGTGACCTCGACATGGCCGTGAACGCCCAGCGTGCTGGCGTGACCCTGGCTGACACCCACGATGTGTCGTTCTTCGTCCAGGCGGCGGAGCGTCGGCAATGAGCGGCGTCGCGTACGGCGACCACGGTCTCGTCGACCCATCGGGCATCCCCGGTGCCGACCTCGACCTGGTTGCAGTTTCAACCGGCGCCGACAGCATCAAGACCGGCGGCAGCTCGATGAAGACGGTGGCCGACGACCTGCCGGCGAAGTGGCAGAAGCTGTCCGGGGTGTACGAATCGCCGGAGTCCGATCAGGTGTTCGCCCTGATGGACCCGGTGACCGAAGACGTCCAAACGATCGGCGGGATCGCCCGGAAGGTCGCCGCGGCGCTGGAGACCTACGCCAGTACGGCCGCCGGTCCGAAGAAGCAGCTGGACGACCTGCGAAAGGAAGCGGAAGCCTTCGTCGCGCGGGTCGAGAAGGGCGTTCCGCGTTTCGAGTCCGCGTTCACGCCCAAGCCCGAGGCTCCGGTCTCGGGGTCGTGGAACGGTTACCAGCCTGACGATCCCAAGCCGCAGTCGAAGACGGTGCCGTGGTACGAGGACATCGTGACTCGGCACGAGAACGACCAGCTGATCCAGCGCATCAACGAGCAGGTGGCGCTGCTCCAAGCTGCTCAAGCGGACTGTGCCCTCGCGATCAAGAAGGCGTCGGGAGCCTCGGTCAAGCAGGCCTTCACCGCGCCATCCGAGAGCGACCTCAACGCGCGCGGTGTCGACCTGCCGTGGTCGCGTGTCGGTACCGCAAAGGGGAAGAGCTGGGCTGAACAGTTCGAGGAGGGTTTCACCGACGACATCCTGAAGTCCTTGAGCGGAGCCCTGCACCTAGGGGGATGGGACAACAGCGGTGACTGGAGCTGGGGCAACCTCGGCTCAGCGTGGAAGGGCGTCAGCGAGGGGACGGTCGCGTTCAGCCTCATGGTGAACCCGATGTCCTGGCTCGATGCTGCGCTGAACCCCGAGGGGAAGTCCGGGCAGACATTCGGTGCGATGGGTGACGCTGCTCAGGACTGGTGGAAGGATGCGAAGGAGAACCCGGGGATCGCGACAGGCGCAGCGGCATCGGCGGTGGGGACGAGCTTCCTCGGGCCCGAGGGATGGGCTGGGCGGGCGCTGTCT
>NZ_JAHEWS010000053.1:0-6603 GCF_018598405.1 Curtobacterium flaccumfaciens
CTCGACCTGCTCCGACCGATCTACGCGCAGACCGCGACCTACGGCCACTTCGGCCGCGAGCTCCCCGGGTTCACGTGAAAGCAGCTCGACCGTGTCGAGGAACTCCGCGCCGCCGCAGGACTTGCCACCATCGGGTCGAGCAATGTCTGAATAAGAAAGGCACGTAGTGCCGATATGACGAGAAGCCGGGGCGCAAGCCCAAAGCAGCGCCGCTCCGAAGAGATTCAACCGGTGCCGTCCATTGATGTCGGGAGAGGAGCACGCCGGCACCGGCCGAAAATTCTCGCGTGCGGCAGTGGCGACGGCTTGCGGCCCGGAACCTCGTCCGTACAATCGCCGAAGGCTTCCCGGGCAAACAACGAACCCCTTGGGGTTCGACAAGCACTGGCCGGCTTGTCGGCTCCCCTCAGACAAGATCAGCCCGCCAAAGGCGGCCCGCTCAGACTAGAACAGACCGCCGCCGGCGGTCCGTTGAGATCCTGCGTGCTCGGGGAGCTCGCCGACGCGCAGAGACCGGCGAACGTGAAACAGCCCCGGCCCTGCGGAGGGGTGCAGGGCCGGAGCCAGCTACAGCTCGAGCGAATTTGGGGGCTGCTCGAACTGCAGCGCCCAAAGCCACTGGGGGGAATGGCCGGACGCAGACCACCACGGTACGCACGGCTCACGACACCGGCAACCGTGCCGGCTATGACGTCGCTGAGACCTCCATGCGGTGCTTCACAGCCGCCCGCCACACCCACGCAGCGGTCGCGCCTGGCCACTCCCCCACGCGATCACCACCACGTCACACGTTTCGGCGATTGCGTTCGCTTCAATGCGGCAATCGACACCTCGGTGGGTGCCGATCCACGCGCGCACAGGTGCCGCCGGTACGAGGTCGCGCACCGGACCGCCCCGAGCGTCTGCAGGCAACGGCACTGCTTCCTCGGGCACCCACCAGTCGCGCCGGCGTTGAACCCCTTCTGGCCCCCACGCTCACTTGACCGGCGGTGTTGAATCGCGCTGGGCCGCCTTGATTCATCAGTCGCGCCGCGGAGCGTACGCATCTGGAGCTGTTGCACGTAAGGCGCACGGGTCAGGTGCCACACGACGTCTAGTCGCTGGCGGCCCGTCGGAGCATCAGTCGGACCCGGGTCCTACTTGAGCTGAACGTTGGGGCGGAACGGGGTGAAGCCGTGCGGCGTCTTGATCGGGACTGCTGCAGCTTTCGTTGACTCGTCCGTTTAGGCCGCGAGTCCGACCTGTGGGTTGATGATTGCTTCGTACTCGATGGGCGTCAACTTCCCGAGGCCCCGCTGTCGACGCTTCCGGTGGTAGGTCCCCTCGATCCAGTGCACGATCGCGACGCGCAGCTGCTCCCTGCTCGCCCACCGGCGCCGGTTCAGGACGTTCTTCTGCAGGAGCGCGAAGAAGGACTCCATCGCCGCGTTGTCGGCGCACGCGCCGACCCGACCCATCGAGCCGAGCAGTCCTGCGTCGCTGAGCGCGCGGACGAATCGCTTGGAACGAAACTGACTGCCCCTATCGGAATGAACCACTGTTCCGATCGGATTCCGTCGAGAGATCGCCCGTCTGCAGCGCCGCGACGGCGAGCGAGGAACGCATCCGAGAGCCGATGGAGTACCCCACGATGCGTCGGGAGCAAGCGTCTTTCACGGCGCAGAGGTACAGCTTGCCCTCGCTCGTGTTGTGTTCGGTGATGTCGGTCAGCCACAGCTTGTCGATGTCCGGCGCTGTGAACGCACGCTGCACCCGGTCGTCGTGCACGGGTGGTCCCGCCTTCCGGTTCAGACCCCGCTTCTTCGCGTGCAGAGACCAGAGTCGCTGCTGTGAGCACAGGCGCCAGACGCGCCGTTCCGACACGAGGTGGCCGGCTGCGGCGAGATCGTCGGCGATGAACCGGTACCCGAACGTCGGGTCGTCCCGGTGCGCGTCGACGGCGGCGTTGGTCAGGTGGGCGTTCACCCAATCGCGTCTACTTACGGGGTCTTTCCGCCAGGCATAGAACGCCTGCTTTGTGAAGCCCAGCACCCGGCAGGTCACCGTGACCGGGATCCGGTCGGCGGCGAGTTCGAGGACCAGCGGGTACATCATTTTGGGAGGTGCGCTTGCGAGAGATAGGCGGCCGCTCGGCGCAGGATCTCGTTCTCCTGCTCAAGCAGCCGGTTCCGTTTCCGCAGTTCTCGAAGCTCCGCGTTCTCTACGGTCGTGACGCCGGGCTTGACGCCGTCGTCGACGTCCGCGCGGCGCAACCAGTTCGCCACGGTTCCTTCGGAGATCCCAAAGTCCTTCGCGACCTGCGTCAACGGGATCTCCCCGCGACGAGCGACCGCGACCACGTCGCGTCGGAACTCCTCCGGATAGGGCCTGGGCATGATCGACATCCTTCCAGCGAGGAGCACGTCCTCACAGGTCAGGAGTCAACCGAACCTGCAGCAGTCCCATCCGCTAACAGCAGGGCAGTTGCGATTGGGGGTTGGGCTGAGCTCTGAGGGGTGGCGGGAAGGCGAAGGTGCTCTTGCAGTAACGAATCACGAGAACGACGCGCCGGCGGTGAATCAGTGCGACCACCTGCTGTCGCTGATGCTCGCCGCGGTAGACAGAACGTTCTAACGCGCCTATGGTGGCTTCGCCAGACGGCCGTCTGGCGAAGCTCTGTGCGCTCGTGTACTGCGCGAGCACCCGCTACGAAACTTTGGAGTGATCTGTGCGACTCACGAAGATCCCGGTTGTCCTGCTGGCCCTCGCATCTGCGGTGAGCCTGATTTCCGGGGCTACGGCGGCAAGCAGTTCGCCGAACGCAAAGATCCCGATTTTCGACAAGGACAGTTATCTCTTCAACAACAAGTGGGGCGGAAACTCCGGCCTTCAGACCATTCGCGACCAGAACGGTGAGGGACACCTCGAATGGGCCTGGGGTAACTCGGCCACCAGCGTCCAGGGGTACCCGTCGGTCGTCCGCGGGTGGCACTGGGACACCCCGGGGTTCAAGACCCACACCCTCCCAATCGCCGTTACCAGCCCGAAGGCCTGCTCATTGCGGAGCACGCTGAAGTACAAGCTCAAGGCCTCTGGTGCCTACGACGCCGCCTACGACCTGTGGACTGCCACGGGCCGGAACCTGTCCTGGCAAACGAAGCCGTCGCTCGAGGTTATGGTCTGGGGTGAGCACGAGCGTGTGAACCCTGCCGGGTCGCCCACGGGCACGGCTACCATCGGAGGTCACAACTGGACCGTCTGGCGCGGAACCGGACCCTTTGGTGGTCCCGTGGTTTCCTTCGTCGCCGGGTCCGGTGCCCTGCACGGATCGCTCAACCTCATGCAGTTTGTGCGCACCGCCGCCGGACCCGACGCTGATCCGAACCTCCGGTTGATCAGTACGGAGTTCGGCGTCGAAGTGACACAGGGAAGCGGATCCGCGACGGTCCAGAAGTGGACGCAGCAGCGCTCGAGGAGCTGCAAGTGACCCGGGCGACGCGGGTCATCAGCACGGCACTCGGTGCCGCGTTGGTGGCGACCGCAGCGCTCGGCATCGCTCCGGCGCAACGCGACGCCCCGGCGCATGCATCTTCAGTGGCGCCGACGCCTGCCGCAGGGGCCGTCAAAGTGTCGTCCGGATTCGCGACCCACTACGACTTCGGACCGGGCGGCGGCACCACCAACGGCAACTGCTCGTTCCCGGCGCTTCCGCAGGGCGAGCTCTACGTCGCCGTTGGCCCCGACAAGTACCAGCACGGCGCCGGATGCGGGACGTTCCTCGACGTTACGGGGCCGAAAGGCAAGGTCCGTGTGGTCGTGATGGACCAGTGCCACGAGTGCGGCGCCACCCACCTCGACCTCAGCGACTCCGCGTTCCGGAAAATCGGAAACTACAACGCCGGCAAGATCCCGGTGCGGTTCAAGGCAGTCAAGAACCCGGCCGTCCCTCCCATCGCGCTCCATTTCAAGGACGGCTCCTCCGCGTACTGGTTGGCGCTGCAGATCATCAACAACGGCAACGCAATCCGCTCGGTCACGATCAGCAAAAACGGTCGGAGCCAGACATTGACCCGGACCGAGTACGGCTACTGGATCGCCCCCCGGGGAGCCGGCAAGGGACCATACTCAATCAAGATCAGGGACGCGCTCGGGCACAGCGTGACGATCCGGAACGTTCCGCTAAAACCAGGAAAGGTCCAGCAGACGAAGACCCGCCTCTACAACTGAAACAACACCCATGGCGTCCCACTGCACCAAGTGGGGCTGCCGACGGTTTATCTGACTCGTCGGTTTCAACTGCGAGTGCGACCGCGGGCTTCGCTTGTTGCTTGATGGGTGTCAACCTCGGCGGTGGTGTGCTCGGTAAAGTCCGTCGACCACACCCGTTTCAGGTCAGGTGCGGTGAACGTCCGACGGCCCCAGTTGTCATGCGCCGGCGGTCTGGCCTTCCCGGTCACACGGCGTTTCTTGGCCTGTATCGAGCACTATCTCTGGCAGGACGAATATATTATCGCAGCCACTGGTATTCGTACTCTGGCCTTCCCGGCCCGGCGTATCGCACGTCCCTCTCGACTTGACCGGAGGTGATGAGGTACTCCAAGTAGCGTCGCGCTGTCACGCGCGATATACCCGTCGCCGCTGCCACCTCACTCGCGGACGCACCACAAGGCGATCCAATGAGGACGGTTTGGATCAGCTCAAGCGTCTCGCGGGCGATGCCTTTGGTGAGCTCGGCTGGCATCGCCGGTCGAAGGGCGCTCAGACGCTTGTCGATGTCCGCCTGGGTCAGTGACCGACGGTCCTCGAAACCGCTGCGGAAGTCGCGGTACGTGGTGAGCCGTTCCGCGAACGTGCGGTAGCTAAAGGGCTTGACGAGGTACTGAACGATCCCGAGCGCGATCGCGTTCCTCACACCACGTGCGTCGTGCGCTGCTGTTACCGCGATCACGTCGACTGCGGACCCGGCGGCCCGCAGCTCACGGACGAGTTCGAGGCCGTGGGCATCGGGCAGGTTGAAGTCCAGCAAGACGAGGTCTGGCCGTTCGGCAGCGACGGCGGCCAGCATGGCACGGCCGTTAGCCGCCGAACCGACGACCGTGAAGCCCTCGAGGCGGCTCACGTACGCGGCGTGCGCTTCCGCGGTGAGCGGTTCGTCCTCGACGATGAGGACACGGACGTCGCCGGTCACACCGTCCCCCGACCCGGTGCCAGATCGACCGTGAATGTGCTGCCCTCGGGTCCGGTCGTGACGGTGATGTCGCCGCCGTTCCGCGCGACGATGGAGCGGACGAGGTCGAGTCCGACTCCCCGCCCCTCCGGGCCCGACGGCTTCGTCGACCAGCCCCGCTCGTAGGCGACGTCGACGTCCGGGATGCCAGCACCGTTGTCTCGAACAACGAAGTGGGTGTGCCCGCCGGTGGCGGTCACGACCACGTCGACGGACGGATCGCGGCCGACCCCGTCTCCCGTGACCGCGTCGACGGCGTTGTCGATGAGGTTGCCGACGACGGTGATGACGTCGCCGGCCGGGACTGGCACCGGACCTCGGAGGCCGGATGTGTCGATCGTGAGCGTGACGCCGCGCTCGTGTGCTTGGGCTCGTTTGCCGTTCAGGACGGCGATGATCACCTCGGCGGTGACGGCCCCGCTGTCGTCGGCTGCACCACGTTCGCCGACGCCCGCGTGCCGGTCGATCTCGTCCGAGGCGAGCCGGATCGCCTGGTCCACATGCCCGAGCTCCATGAGCGCGACTACCGTGTGCAGGCGGTTGGCGAACTCGTGGGTCTGTGATCGCAATGCATCGGTGAGCGTCCGTGTGGCCGCGAGTTCGCCGGACAGGTGCTGGAGTTCGGTCTGGTCGCGGATCGTCGCTACCGTGCCGAGGGGCTTCGCCGATGCCCGCGAGAACGCGATCTCCTGGTTGACGACGAGCGCCCGGTCGGCACTCACGTACGTCTCGTCCACGGCTCGGTCGCCCGACGCGAACAGTGCCCGCAGCTCGTCCGACACGTCGAGCTCCTCTAGCGGGATCGGCTCCTGGCGTTCGGTCGGTGCGGGGAGGTTCAGCAGTTCCGCGGCTCGGTCGTTGTGCAGCACGACCGACGCCGACCGGTCGATGACGACGAGCCCCTCATGGATGGAGTGCAGCACGCCCTCGTAGGAGGCGAACACCCGTGCGAGCTCCTCGGGACCGCGCCCAGCGGTGACGCGGTCGAGGTAGCGGCTGAGCAACCACGAGAACAGCGCCGACACCGTGACGATCGACAGGGCCAGCGCGATGACCGACGCGAGCCGGGGCAGCAACGCGCTCGATAGGTTCGCGACCGTCACGCCCGCTGCCACCAGGCCGACGACCCTGCCTTCACCGTCTTCGATGGGGGTCACGGCGCGCACCGAAGGTCCGAGCGTGCCGGCGAAGGTCTCCGTGAACGTCCTGCCCTGCAGTGCCGGCGCGATCGTCCCGCGGAACGGCTGCCCGATCTCGGAGCGGTCCGGGTGGGTCCACCGCGTCCGATCCGGCGCCATGATGGTGATGAAGTCGATGTGCGTGCGGCGCATCAGATCGAGGGCGTACGGCTCGAGCCGTCTCGCAGGATCACTGCTCGTCGCCTGTTCGCGCACGAA
>NZ_JAHEWS010000054.1:0-6073 GCF_018598405.1 Curtobacterium flaccumfaciens
CCCCAGACCCCCAGACCCCTCACGACCACAGGAGCACCAGACCCATGCGCACGTTCATCTTCGACGACTACAAGCAGCCCCTCCACGGAGCCGATGTCCCCGAGCCGGTGGTCGGCGACCACGACGTGCTCGTCGCGGTCGCCGCCGCCGGGCTCAACCAGCTCGACGAGAAGCTCCGGCTCGGCGAGTTCAAGCTGATCCTGCCGTACAGGACCCCGCTGACCCTCGGGCACGACGTCGCCGGCACGGTCATCGCCGTCGGTGCTGCGGTCCGCCGGTTCGCCGTCGGCGACGAGGTCTTCTCGCGACCGCGTGACCACCGCATCGGCACCTTCGCCGAACGCATCGCCATCGACGAGTCCGACGTCGCACACGCCCCCGCGAACACGAGTCCGGTCGAGGCCGCGTCGCTCCCGCTCGTCGCCCTGACCGCGTGGCAGGCCCTCGTCGAGCGCGGAGACGTGCAGGCCGGGCAGAAGGTCCTGATCCACGCGGGCTCGGGCGGCGTCGGCACGATCGCGATCCAGCTCGCCAAGCACCTCGGCGCACACGTCGCGACGACCGCGTCGGCCGCCAACGGCGACTTCGTCCGGGAGCTCGGCGCGGACGTCGTCATCGACCACCGCACGCAGGACTTCGCCCAGGAGCTCTCCGGGTACGACCTCGTCCTCGACAGCCTCGGCGGTGAGAACCTCGAGCGGTCCCTCACCGTGCTGCGACCGGGTGGCAAGGCGATCAGCATCAGCGGCGCCCCCGACCCGGCCTTCGCGCGGGCGGCCGGGCTGAACCCCGTCCTCCGCCTGGTCATCGCCGCCATCAGCCGGAAGATCCGCCGCCAGGCGAAGCGGCTCGGGGTGACCTACGAGTTCCTGTTCATGCGCGCCGACGGGCAGCAGCTCCGCCGGATCGCCGACCTGGTCCGCGACGACGTCATCCGGCCGGTCGTCGGTGCCACGTTCCCCTTCGACGAGACCCCGCAGGCACTCGAGTCGATCACCACGGGCCGGGTGCGCGGCAAGACCGTCGTCACCGGCGCCTGAGCACCTTCCCCCTCCACGCACGACCTGACGAACGGACCACGACCATGCACGACGCAGCAGCACCCGTCACCTCCTACGCACTGGCACCGGCGAAGACCGTGCATGCCGGCGGGATCACCTTCGCCTACCGCGAGCTCGGCCCGGTCGAGGACGTCCCCGTCGTGTTCTTCGTGCACCTCGCCGCGACCCTGGACAACTGGGACCCGCGCATCGTGGACGCGATCGCCGCGCACCGGCACGTGATCACGTTCGACCAACAGGGTGTCGGCGCCTCGTCGGGCACGGTGCCGCGGACGATCGAAGCAGCAGCCGACGACGCGCACGCCTTCATCACCGCCCTCGGGTACGACCAGGTCGACGTGTTCGCGTTCTCGATGGGCGGGATGATCGCGCAGGACCTCGTCGTCGCGCACCCCGGTCTCGTCCGGAAGCTCGTGCTCACCGGCACCGGACCCCGCGGCGGGAAGGACATGGACAAGGTCGTCGCCACCACGTACTTCGACGTCCTCCGTGCGACGCTCACCCGGTCGGACCCGAAGGAGTTCCTGTTCTTCAACCGCGACGCCGTCGGCAAGCGTGCCGCCAAGGCGTTCCTCGCGCGGTTGCAGGAACGCACCGTCGACCGCGACGCACCCATCGGCCTGCGGGCGTTCGGGACCCAGCTGCAGGCCATCAAGCGCTTCGGCCGCTCGACGCCGTCGGACCTGTCCGTGATCACGCAGCCCACGCTCATCGCCAACGGCGACCACGACCGGATGGTGCCGTCGGTCCTGTCCGAGGACCTGCACCGCCGCATCACCGCCTCAGAGCTGGTCATCTACCCGAACTCCGGCCACGGCGGCGTCTTCCAGTACTGGGAGCAGTTCGCCCCGGTCGCGGCGGAGTTCCTGCGGCGCTGACCCCGACGCGCGCTGCACCGATCAGATCGGCAGGACCGCCCCGACCTGTGCGCGGATCGTCGCCACCACCTCGGCGACGCTCGTGTCGGGGTCTGCGCTGGACACCATCGTCACGAACAACACCGCGGACACGACGTGCGCCAGGGTCGCCGCCCGGTCCTCGTCGACGCCGCTGTGCTCCGCGATGAGTCGCGCGACCGTGCGTTCCGTCTCACCCGCGATCGTCAGGGCCTCGGCGTGGTTCGGTTCGCCCGGGTCACCGAACGCCATCTCCCGCAGGTAGGTGCGTCCGTTCTCCACCTGCACCCGGTTGCACGCGACCACCGGTTCGACCAGGGCGACCACGGCGTCGACGAGCGTGCGTGCCTCGGCTGCGGCCCGTCGCCCGAGCTCGAGGGCCTCGCGGTAGTGCTCGTTCTGCACGAGCAGCAGAAGTTCGCCCTTGTTCTTGACGTACAGGAAGAGCGTGCCGGCACCGATGTCGGCACGTTCGGCGATCTGTTGCGTGGTGACCTCGTCGACACCCTGCTCGGCGAACAACTCCCTCGCCGCAGCGACGATGCGCTCGAGCTTGACCTGCTTGTTGCGCTCGCGTCGTCCGGACGGCTGGGTCACCTGCACGACTGCTCCTCCGGGTCCGGGAACGCCCCTCGGGCGACGGGGCACCGACCATCATCGCAGGCCGCAGGACCCGCTGATCAGACCTCGGCGACGGCCCGCAGTTCGAGCGCCACGGCGTTCAGGTCCCCGATCAGCCCGTCCGCCCGGTCGGCGTACTCCGGAGCAGGTGCCCCCGCATCGCGCCCCTTGCCGCTCGACCACGGTGCCCACACCGGCGCGGCGATCGTCAGCAGGTCGTCACGGTCCCATCCGTGTTCGAGCAGCCCACGCGCATGGTCCACTTGCCCCTGCACCCGCACCACGTGCGGATCACCGTGCTCGGTGAGGAACGCGACGAGCCGGTCGCCGCGGACCACGTACCGCCGGAGCTGGTCACGTCGATCACGCTCGTCGTACCGGCCGCCGTGCAGCAGGTGTCGGCGCAGCCATCCCATGTCCCGATGATCCCACCGCACATTGCGGCCCTCTGGTCCTGTACGTTCCCTGTGTAGACATCCCTGATCAGAGAGGACGCGGCGCCATGAGTGACGGCACGCCCCAGTACAACCAGCAGAACCCGAACCCCTACGCCGCCGGCGGGCAGCCCTACGGCGCTCCGATGCAGCCGTCGTCCGACCGTTTCAACGTCATGGCGATCGTCGGGTTCGTCCTGGCGTTCGTCGTGAACATCGCCGGCCTCGTGGTGTCGATCATCGCGCTCTCGCAGATCAAGAAGACCGGGGAGCGCGGCCGCGGCCTGGCCCTCGCCGGCGTCATCATCAGCGCCGTGTCGATCGTCTTCGGCATCATCTGGGTGATCTTCGTGATCGCTGTCGTCGCGAACGCTCCGGCGGGCAGCACGGGCGGCTACTGACGCCCACCAGCACCAGACCGGAGGCCCGTGGCAGCTCGCCACGGGCCTCCCGTCTGTCAGGGGTTCCGGACCGTGGCCTCAGCCGATGACGCCGGTGTGCTCCAGCACGATGTTCAGGCCGATGAGGATCAGGACGACGCCACCCGCGATCTCCGCCGGCTTGCCGAACCGGGCCCCGACCCGGCGCCCGACGACGACCCCGATGAACGACAGCACCGCGGTCGTGATCCCGATGAGCAGCACCGCGCCGCCGATCGACACCGGCAGGAACGCCAGGGTGACCCCGACCGCCAGGGCATCGATGCTGGTGGCGACCGCCAGCACGAGGAGCTGACGGACCGGCAGCCGATCGGTGTCCTGCTCGGTGTCCTCGTGCCCCGAGAACGCCTCCCACAGCATCTTCCCGCCGATCAGCGCGAGCAGCCCGAACGCGACCCAGTGGTCGAAGGCTGCGATGTCCTGCGCGAACGCGGACCCGAGCAGCCAGCCGAGCAACGGCATCACCGCCTGGAACACCCCGAACGTGAGCGCGATCACGATCGCGTGCCGCAGGTCGAAGCGCTTCATGTGCAGGCCCTTGCCGAGGGCGACGGCGAAGGCGTCCGCGGAGACGCCGAGCGCGATGAGGAAGAGGGCCCAGAACGACATGGGAGCGGCGCCTTTCGAGACGGTCGGACGGAGACGCCGACGTCTCAGGACCTGACGATCCTGGCACGGTCCAGGGCACGAAAATGCCTGATCAGCGGGATTCGTCGCCCCGAATCCAGGGGTTGGTGGGCCCGGTCCGCCAACCCGGCCCACGTCGTCGACGTGACCAGGGAACGGACTGGAGGCCCGGGGCGGGCACGGCCACGCGCCTCCAGTCCGGCAGTCCGTGCGTCAGGAACCGGCGGCCGCGTGCGCCGCGACGTGGCTGGCCGTCAGTTCCGTCCCGTAGACGGCGGCGTACCGCATCGAGCCGGTGAAGTAGGGGTTGGCGGAGGAGCCCGGCCAGCCGCTGACGATGTCGTACCCGACGCGGAAGTAGCCGGTGAAGCTCTCCGCGGCCTTGAACGCGGCGTTCGACGCGACGAGCCTGCCGTCGACGTAGAGGCGCATGCCGTTGGTCGGCGACATCGTCGCGACCGTGTGGTGCCACTTGCCGTCGTTGACGGCCGACGGCGTGGTGAGCACCTGGGTGGCACTGCCGGTGTAGGTGCCGAAGGCGAGCTGTCCGCTCGTGGTCAGGTAGAGCTTCCGGTCGTGCTGGCTCGATGCACCGGTCTGGCTGCTGCCGAAGCCGATGAGCATGCCACCCGCGACGGTGGTCCGGAACCAGACCTCCTCGCTGAAGGTCGTCGGGTTGGCGTACGACCGCGGAGTGGAGACGTAGCTCGTGGAGCCGTTGAGCGCGTAGGCGCTGCCCGCGTCGCGGGGGCAGGCGTTCGGGCTCGACGTGGTCGCCGTCATGGCTCCCTGGTAGGTGCCGTTCGCGCCGCGACCCGACCAGTCGGTGGCCGTCCGCGAACCCGAGGCCTCGGTGAGGCGGTAGGCGAAGAGGGCGTTCGCGGTGTCGGCGCCGACGGCACCCGTGCACGTGAAGTACGGGGCGGTCGCCGCGGTGTTCGCGCTGTTCGTGACGCGTGCGCTGTAGGCCGAGCGGGTCGGGGCGAACTGGTTCAGCAGGACGACGACGGCCAGGGCGGCCACCAGGAGGACGGCGACGACACGACCGTCGCGCAGGCGGCGGATCACGAGGGACGCACCGCCTCGACCCGACCGACGGCCAGGCACGCGACGAGGGGCACGAGACACACGGCGATCAGCGCGACCCAGCCGAGGGGGTCGAGGTCGATGTTCGACATGAGCTGGTAGTGCCCGTTCTCCGTCAGTTCGTGGATGACGACCTTGCCCATCTCGCCGTCGACCAGGTGGACGCTGTTGCCGCCGTGGGCGTCGACGCGGACCGGGAAGATCCCCGACGAGATCACGGTGGCCTCGACCCCGGTCGGGCTCGAGGTGTTCGTGATCGTCGTCACGTTGACGAAGGGCTTGAACACGAACGCCGCGTACGCGGTGGTGAGGGCGCCGCCGGCGATCCGCAGGCAGGTGCGGGTCACCCGGTCGGTGAACGCGCTGGTCAGGGTCAGGATGATCAGCGTGCCGATGAGCAGGATCGGCGCGGCGCGGAGCAGCCAGCCGATGTGCGGGACCAGGAGTGCAGGGGTGCCGATGACGTCGGCCTGGGTGAGCGTCCACGGGTCGACCGCGCCGTTGACGTCGCCGCGGGTGTGGAGTCCACCGTCGGCGTCGATCGAGACGATGCGGTGGGTGTAGACGACGTCCGGGTTGGCGGAGGTCTCGAACGAGACGATGTCGCCGACGCTGAGCGTGGCGACGTCCACCGGCAGGTCGAGCACGAGGGTGCCGACGGGGGCGGCCTCGCCCATCGAGGGGGTCTCGACGACGAACCAGCGACCGCCGGACGAGAGGAACAGGGCCGCCGCGCCGAGCAGGACGGCGGCGACCGCTGCGACCGTCCAGGCGAGGACCGTCTCGGAGCGGGTGACCTCACGGCCGCGGAGGACCGGGCGGTCGAGCATTCCGCTGAGCGGGATCGCTGCGGTCTGGCTCATGGGTTCTGCTCCGGGAGGTCGGGGTGGTGCGGGGTCGTGCGGGGG
>NZ_JAHEWS010000055.1:0-4114 GCF_018598405.1 Curtobacterium flaccumfaciens
CACCGGCCCCCGCCCGTGCAGCGCGTACTCCCCCACCATCCGCTCCTTGTAGGCCGCTGGGTTGTGCGACGCGACCACCCGCGCGTTCCGCCAGTGCCGGTCCAGCGCCCGAGTCCGGTCCGCGGCGGACGCCCCGCCGACCTCGAACAGCTCGGACGCCGACCGCAGCACCCGCGGCCCGATCTCGACCTGTGCCTGGTACACGGCGTTCTCCGCTGCGTCGAGCAGGGCACGGTCGACCCCGACGCCGGGCACGTTCGTGGCGACGACCGCGTCGAGCAGCCCCGCGGCGGCGGCGACGAGTGACCGGGCCGTGAACGCCCCGGCCGACAACCTGCCGAGCACCGCGAGCACCTGTGGGTCCTCCCCCGGGACCGCCGCGTTCGCGTGGATGTAGGTGCGGGTCCGCGGCCGCACGAAGGCCACGGCGTCGTCGGACACGGCCTGCCCGACCCCGGCGAGGACCGCCAGCAGGTACAGCTGGTAGAAGGCCTGGATGTGCGACAGCGGGGCGTCCCGGTACGCCGACACCACCGACGGGTCGACCGACACCCCGTCGAACACGGTGGTCCCGGACGCGGTCAACCGCTGCCCGAACCCGTCCCAGTCGTCGATGCTCGTCACCCCCGGCGCGGAGGCGTCGACGGCGAACGTCACGCGCTCCCCGTCGCGGTCCGCCGCCAGGTAGATCCAGTCCGCGTAGAGCGTGCCGGTCGAGTAGAACTTCCGCCCGTCGAGGCGGAGGGAATCACCGGCCCGCGTCACCGTCGTCGAGATGTCAGCCAGGGTCGTCCCGGTCCGCTCGGAGGTCGCGTTGCCGACGATCGCTCCGTCGACGATGCGCTGGAGCCACTCGTCCCGGCCAGCGGACGACGGCCGCAGCAGCACCAGTTCGGTGTACCCGAAGTGCCCCCGCCACAGGTGCGCGATGTTCGAGTCCGCCGCCGCCAGGTCCGCCACCAGGTGCGCGAGTTCGACCAGCGTCGCCCCGAACCCGCCGCGGTCCTCCGGCACGCGCAGCCGCCCGAACCCGGCGTCGGCGAGCGCCCGGACCTCGGCGTGCGGCAACGGCCGGTCCCCCGGCGTCCCCGACGCGAGCTCACGCTCGACCGCGCCGTCGCGGATGGTCGCGAACACAGGCGCGAAGCGTTCGCGCAGGGCCGTCAGACGGTCGGCCGGGAGGCCCGTCACGCGTCCGGTGGTCGTCGTCGCGTCCGTCATGCGGGCACCTCCACCGCGTTGGGTACCTCGGTCGCGCTCGCACCGCCGGAGAACGCCCCGCGCCACCGCCTGGCGGGGTGCGAGTCCGGCAGCTGTGCGTGGCCGAAGAGCTTCTCGCGCAGGGTCCCCTCGCGGTACTCGGACTGCATCAGCCCGCGCTCCTGCAGGGTCGGCGCGATGTGGTCGACGAACTCCTCGTACGAGCCGGGCAGCGTCCAGTTGATGACGTTGACGCCGTCGATGCCCACCCGCTGCCAGTCGGCGAGCTCGTCGGCGATCTGCTCCGGCGTGCCGACGACCCGGGCGCGGAGCTTCGCGGACAGCCGGGCCAGGTCGGCGATGGTCGGTTCTCGGTCCCCGGCGGCCTCGCGGAGCCACTGCAGGTGCGACTGCCCAGCCTGGGTACGGACCTCGGACAGCGGGGTGTCCGGGTCGAGGGGTTCGCCGGTGTCGGGGTCGAAGCCGAGGTTCGAGTGCACGAGGAACCCGTCGGCTGCCAGGTACTCGTCGATCTCCGCCTCCTTCGCCTTCGCCTCGGCCTCCGTGGAGCCGGTGACGAAGGTCAGGCCGAGGAAGAACGCGATGTCGTCCCGCTGCCGGCCAGCGGCCTCGGCCAGGTCGCGGGTCTCGCGGATGAGCTGTTCGGTGGCGTCCCGGTTCGAGGTCAGGATGAACTGGGCCTCGGCGTTCCGGGCGGCGAATGCCCGGCCGGCCGGCGACGAACCGGCCTGGAACAGCACCGGCGTCCGCTGCGGGCTCGGCGCGCTCAGGTGCGGGCCCTGCACGTCGTAGCGGGTGCCGTGGTGGTCGATGCGGTGCACCTTCTCGGGGTCGGCGTAACCGCGCACCGGGTCCTTCAGCACGGCGCCGTCCTCCCACGAGCCCTCCCAGAGCTTCGCGCAGACCTCGAGGTACTCCTCGGCCCAGACGTAGCGCTCGTCGTGCTCCTCGAGCCGGTCGGCGCCGAAGTTCCGGGCGGCGCTGTCGAGGGCGCTCGTGACGACGTTCCAGCCGATGCGACCCCGGGTGATGTGGTCGAGCGTCGAGACCTTGCGGGCGAAGTCGAACGGGTGCGCCTGGATGACGCTCGAGGTGAAGGCCAGCCCGAGGTGCTCGGTGGACACGGCGAGCGCGGAGAGCAGCACGGAGGGGTCGTTCGAGGGGATCTGGAGTCCCTCGCGCAGGTTGGTCGCGTAGTCGCCGCGACCGGGGCCGTACGTGCCGACGACGTCCGCGAAGAACATCGCGTCGAACTTGCCGCGCTCGAGCGTCCTCGCCAGGTCGGTCCACAGCGTCACGTCGTCGAAGTTGGCCTGCCGGGCCTCCGGGTGTCGCCAGAGGCCGTGCTGGATGTGCGACGTCGTGTTCATGACGAAGGCCGCGAAGCGCAGCGGGCGGTTCGGTGCATCGCTCATGCGTCCCATCGTGGTCGGCGGGCGCCGCCCGCCGACAGTGAGGTGACCTTGCGTTACGCGCGGTGTTCCCCGAGGCCCTGGCGGCGACCATGCTCCTGAGGCATGCCGAGCCAGACCACCGTCACCGCGCCTCCAGGCCGTCCCGCCGCACCGTCGACCACCGCGACCCGTCGTCGGGTCGCCCTCGCGTCGTTCGTCGGGACGACCGTCGAGTACTACGACTTCTACCTCTACGCGACGGCCTCGGCGCTGGTGTTCGCGCCGACGTTCTTCCCGTCCGTGACGCCGGCCGTCGGGGTCATCGCGTCGTTCGCGACCTACGGCGTCGGGTTCGTGGCGCGGCCGCTCGGCGGTGTGATCGCCGGCCACCTGGGTGACCGGATCGGGCGGAAGAAGCTGCTCGTCGCGTCGCTGGTGCTGATGGGCATCGCGTCCACGCTGATCGGGGTGATCCCGTCCGCCGCGACCATCGGGGTCGGCGCCGTCGTGGCGCTGGTGTTCCTGCGGCTGCTGCAGGGCGTCGCGGCCGGTGCGGAGTGGGGCGGTTCGGCGCTGCTGTCCGTCGAGCACGCGCCGGAGCGGCACCGGGGGCTGTTCGGGGCGTTCACGCAGATGGGGTCGGCCGGTGGGATGCTCCTGGCGACCGGGGTCTTCACGCTCGTGCGGTCGTTGCTCGGCACCGAGGCGTTCCTTGCCTGGGGCTGGCGGTTGCCGTTCCTGTTCTCCGCGGTGATCGTGGCGGTCGGGCTCGTGATCCGGCTCGGCGTGCAGGACGCCCCGGTGTTCCAGGAGCTGCGGGACTCCGGCCGGGTCGAGCGGTTCCCGGTGTGGCAGGCCATCCGGCAGCACCCGCGGTCGATCCTGGTGACCGCGGGCCTGCGCCTCGTGCAGCCGGCGCTGTACTCGATCCTGACGACGTACTCGCTGACCTACCTCGGGAACGTGCGCGGCCCTGCGGGCTCGGACGCCGGGCTGCAGGCCGTGCTCGTGATCTCGGCGGTGTCGCTCGTGTCGACGCCGTTCTGGGGGTGGCTGTCGGACCGGGTCGGGCGGCGGGTGCTGACGATCTGGTCGGCGGTGGGCATCGCCGTGCTCATCTGGCCGTTCTTCGCGTTCCTCGACGCCGGGCCGCTCGTGCTGCTGCCGTTCGTGGCGCTGATCGGGATGTGCGTGTTCCACGACAGCATCTACGGGCCGCAGGCGGCGTGGTTCGCGGAGCAGTTCCCGACCGGGAGGCGGTACTCGGGGATGTCGCTCGGGTACCAGATCGGGTCGATCTTCTCGGTCGGGCTGACACCGCTGCTGGCCGCGGTCTTCGTGCAGCTCGGGGGCGGTTCGCCGTGGATCCTGTGCGGGTACCTCGGGGTGTACGCGGTGCTGACGATCGTGGCGGCGGTGTTCGCGGTGGCGATGGAGTCGCGCGGGTTCGGCGCTCCCGGGCGGCGGACGTGGGCGCGGGGGGCTCGCTTCGCGTGGCC
>NZ_JAHEWS010000056.1:0-3484 GCF_018598405.1 Curtobacterium flaccumfaciens
GCCGTGGCCAGCACGAACGACACCCCGGCCGACCGCAGCACGTGCACCCGCCGATCTCGAGCGTCCACGGATGCCGACTCGCGCTCCACGACGGTCACGAGACCCGCTCCTCGCGCAGCACCCGGACGCGTCCGGCGGGCACGACGGTGTCCGGCCCGTGGCCGGACCCGTCGAGCAGGTCCGTGCCGGACGCACGGACCGTGACGTCGTCAGCACGGTGGTTGACGAGGAACAGGAAGGCGGAACCGTCGTCGCCGACGCGACGCACCGCCTCCAGGCCTGGAGGCCCGGTGACCGTCCGCAGGATCCCCCGCTCCGCGATCACCCCGTCCACGAGCCGTTGGATGCTGTCGTCCGCGAGCATCGCGGACACGTACCAGGCGCCGCCGCCGACGGCGCGGCGCGTGACGGCAGGTCGGCCCGCGAGCGGGCCGTCCGTGTAGGTGAGCACCGGCTCGGCGCCCGCGAGGACGACCGCCTCGGCCCAGTCGGTGACGGCCTCGCCGTCGTCCAGGGGCCAGCGTTCATCGCGCTGCAGCGGCGTGAACTCCTCGCTCCACGCACCGAGCACGTCGCGGAAGGCCCCCGGGTAGCCGCCGGTGCGGATGCGAGCGGTCTCGTCGGCGACCCCGGACAGGTACGTGACCACCAGCGTCGCACCGCGCTCGACCACGGCGGCGATCCGAGCAGCGGTCGCGTCGTCGACGATGAGCATCGTCGGCACGATCACCACGTCGTACCCGCTCAGTTCGGCGTCGGCGGGGACCACGTCGGTGAGCACCTGCCGGTCGTGGAACGCACGGTGCCAGGCCCGGAGCTCCCGGCCGTAGCGCAGACCCCGGTGCGGCTTGAGCCCGGACTGCACGGCCCAGCCGGAGGCCTCGTCCACGACGATCGCGACCCGGGCCGGCTCGACGCGGGTTCCCTGCACCGGAGCGAGGTCCTGCAGCGCCCGGCCGAGGGCGAGGACCTCGCGCCAGATCCGGGTCCGGGTGCCGGCGTGCGGGACCATCGCGGAGTGGAACTGCTCCGCTCCCGCGGTCGATGCACGCCACTGGAAGAACAGCGCCCCGTCGGAACCGTGTGCGACGTGGGCCAGGGCGTTCCGGACCAGCTCGGCGGGTTCCTTGGCGCGGTTGCGCTGCTGCCAGCTCGGGCCGCCCGTCGAGTGCTCCATGAGCAGCCAGGGACGGCGGTCCGCCGACATCCCGCGCATCCGGTCACCGGCCAGCGCGAGGTCCTGCTCGCGGCGGACGTCGTCGACGAGCGTGTAGTGGTCGTTCGCGACGATCGCCACGTGCTTCGCCCACCCGGCGTAGTCGACGACCTGCGAGCCGGCTCCCACCATGAAGTTCGTCGTGACCGGCACGTCGGAGTGCTGCTCGATGACCTCTTTCTCGGCGTCGAACTGCCGGAGCAGCGCGTCGGAGGAGTACCGCTCGAAGTCCAGCGCGAGCCCGGGGTTCGGCGCTCCACCCACACCTCGAGGCGGGGACACCTCGTCGAACGACGTGTACGTGTGCCCCCAGAAGGCCGTGCCCCAGGCGTCGTTCGCGGCCTCGACATCGCCGTACTTCGCGACGAGCCAGTGCCGGAAGTCCGCTGCCGACTCCTCGCAGTAGCACCGGCCGTTGCCGCCGCCGAGCTCGTTGCTCACGTGCCAGAGCCGCACCGCGGGGTGCCGGCCGTACCGTTCCGCCAGCGCATCGACCATTCGGAGGGCGTGCTCCCGGAACAGTTCCGAGGCCGGGCACCATCCGAGCCGCCCGCCGGGGCGCTCTCGTCGCTCGGTGGCGTCGACGGGCAGGATCTCGGGGTGTGCCGTCAGCAGCCAGTTCGGCGGGGCGGCCGTCGGCGTCGCCAGGTCCACCGCGATGCCGTGCTCGTGCAGCAGCGCGAGCACGTCGTCCAGCCACGCCCACGTGAAGTCCCCCGGCGACCGCTCGAGCAGTGCCCACGAGAAGACCCCGACGGTGACCAGGTTCACACCGGCTGCACGCATCAGCCGGACGTCCTCGAGCCAGGTCTCCCGGGGCCACTGCTCGGGGCTGTAGTCGCCGCCGAACGACAGGCCGTCGGTCGGCCACGGGACGGTGGGGGCATCGGTCACGGCATCTCCTTCGATGGTGTGGACCGCTCAAGCCTCCCGGCTCCGTCCGAGTTTGTCAACGCGTGTAACTAACGCGCCGATGGGTCAGCCGCTGTCTCGGGTGATCACTCCCCCAGCAGTCGGCGGATCGCGAGCACCGCACCGGCACGGGCCCACTCCGAGAACTCGAACGGCTGCACCTCGACGGTGACGGGCTCGGTGTACGGCGCCAGGGCGGCACGCAACGAATCGTCGACCGCGGCCCGGGCGAGGTCGTACACGGGCAGCCCGTCGCCCGTCAGCACGATCGCCGAAGGATCCGCGATGTGGACCGCGGTGGCGAGCAGGACCCCGAGCGCACGGCCGGCGTCCTCGAACGCAGCGAGGGCTCCTTCGTCGCCGTCCCGAGCGAGCTCGACCACCTGCTCGTAGGTCTTCCCCTCGTGTCCCGCGTTCCGCACGACCACCGGACTCGGCAGGTAGCTCGAGGCACACCCGGCGTGCCCGAGCCCGCAGTCCGGTCCGCCACCGAGGACCGGCAGGTGTCCGATGCGTCCCAGCCGCCCGTGCTCCCCGGTGGAGACCTGCCCGTTCGCGATGAGCCCGAGCCCGAGGCCCTCACCGACCGTGACGAGCACCATCGACCCGCGTCCCGCACCGGCCCCGAACCAGTGCTCCTTCGCGGTCAGGGCGTGCACGTCGTTCGCCGTGAAGCTGGCGACGCCCGTCCGTTCCTCGAGCATCCCGGCGAAGGGCACCTCGTGCCACCCCAGGAACACCGACGCCGCCACCACGGACTCCCCCGCGCGGACGATGACGTCACCGGGCAGTGAGACCCCGATCGCGCAGATGGCCGGATGCGCCGCGCGGAGCCGCTCGAGCACGGCCGCGATCCGCTCGGCGAGGGAGGCGGGGTTGGTGTCGTCGATGACTTCTTCGTGCAGGGCGAGGACTCGGCCGCCCAGGTCCGTCACGGCGGCGTACAGGCGGTCCTTCGTGAGCTTGATGCCCAGGAACTCCCACTGCCCGCTGCTCACCTGCAGGAGCTCCGACGGCCGACCCGTCGCACCACGCACATCGGTGCCGACCTCGACCACCAGCCGCTGTGCCACGAGAATCCGCATCGCCCGGGTGAGGCTCGCCCGCGAGAGCCCGAGCGACCGGGCGATCTCAGCACGGGAGAGCACCCCGTGGATGAGGATCTCCCGCAGTGCCAGTCGGGAGCCGTCGGGCAGCGCCGGCCAGGCTTCGGTCATCGTTCCTCCGTCGTCGGCTGATCCTATGGCCTGACCGGTCCCCGTCGACAAGGACCCAGAACGGGCCGCAAACGCAGAAAACCCCTGACCACGAATGGTCAGGGGTTCCCTGGTGTTTCTACGTTAAGTCCGGCGGCGT
>NZ_JAHEWS010000057.1:0-3461 GCF_018598405.1 Curtobacterium flaccumfaciens
TCAGCTGGTGCACGTTGTTGGGTCCTGAGGGACCAGGCTTCCTACTGTCACGTGAGTGGTGGTGGGGGTTGGGCCTGCGGGTCCTTCGTTGGGCCAGTGTGATCCTGCCGGTTGGTGGGGGAGTGCTGGTGCCGATCGTATGTTGAGAACTACACAGTGGACGCGAGCATCTTTGATTCGCGTCATCCATGATCAGCCTTTGGGTTGTTGAGTGGTGACGTTGGATCGCAATTTTAATCTTTGTGGTCAAGTTTCTAAGAGCAAACGGTGGATGCCTTGGCATCTGGAGCCGATGAAGGACGTAGAAATCTGCGATAAGCCTCGGGGAGCTGATAATCGAGCTGTGATCCGAGGATTTCCGAATGGGGAAACCCCGCCAGGCGTTTGACGACCTGGTGACTCCCGCCTGAATATATAGGGCGGGTAGAGGGAACGTGGGGAAGTGAAACATCTCAGTACCCACAGGAAGAGAAAACAACATGTGATTCCGTGAGTAGTGGCGAGCGAAAGCGGATGAGGCTAAACCGATCATGTGTGATAGCCGGCGGGCGTTGCATGGTCGGGGTTGTGGGACACGTCACTCAGTTCTGCCGGACTGGGACGGTTACAGCGCATCATAGTCGAACCGGTTTGAAAGCCGGGCCGTAGTGGGTGCCAGCCCCGTAGACGAAATGGTGTTATGGCCGGATGTGTATCCCAAGTAGCACGGGGCCCGAGAAATCCCGTGTGAATCTGTCAGGACCACCTGATAAGCCTAAATACTCCCAGATGACCGATAGCGGACAAGTACCGTGAGGGAAAGGTGAAAAGTACCCCGGGAGGGGAGTGAAATAGTACCTGAAACCGTTTGCTTACAAACCGTCGGAGCCTCCTTAGTAGGGGTGACGGCGTGCCTTTTGAAGAATGAGCCTGCGAGTTAGTGATATGTGGCGAGGTTAACCCGTGAGGGGCAGCCGTAGCGAAAGCGAGTCTGAATAGGGCGTTTGAGTCGCATGTTCTAGACCCGAAGCGAAGTGATCTATCCATGGCCAGGTTGAAGCGACGGTAAGACGTCGTGGAGGACCGAACCCACTTCAGTTGAAAATGGAGGGGATGAGCTGTGGATAGGGGTGAAAGGCCAATCAAACTTCGTGATAGCTGGTTCTCTCCGAAATGCATTTAGGTGCAGCGTTGCGTGTTTCTCGCCGGAGGTAGAGCTACTGGATGGCCGATGGGCCTCAACAGGTTACTGACGTCAGCCAAACTCCGAATGCCGGTGAGTGAGAGCGCAGCAGTGAGACGGTGGGGGATAAGCTTCATCGTCGAGAGGGAAACAACCCAGACTACCAACTAAGGTCCCTAAGCGTGTGCTAAGTGGGAAAGGATGTGGAGTTGCATAGACAACCAGGAGGTTGGCTTAGAAGCAGCCACCCTTGAAAGAGTGCGTAATAGCTCACTGGTCAAGTGATTCCGCGCCGACAATGTAACGGGGCTCAAGCACACCACCGAAGTTGTAGATTTCGCACTATAGACAAGCCTTCGTGGTTCAGTCGTGCGGAGTGGTAGGAGAGCGTCGTGTGGCGAGTGAAGCGGCGGAGTGATCCAGCCGTGGACGCTACACGAGTGAGAATGCAGGCATGAGTAGCGAAAGACGGGTGAGAAACCCGTCCTCCGAAAGACCAAGGGTTCCAGGGCCAGGTTAATCCGCCCTGGGTAAGTCGGGACCTAAGGCGAGGCCGACAGGCGTAGTCGATGGACAACGGGTTGATATTCCCGTACCGGCGAACAACCGCCCAAGCTAATCCAGTGGTGCTAAGAGTCCTAACCCGGTACAACCGGATCCCTTCGGGGTGATGGTGGCCGGTCTAACGCTCGACCCCATGCTGGTGCGGTTAGCGTATGAACAGGTGTGACGCAGGAAGGTAGCTGAGCCAGGCGATGGTATCCGTAAGGTGAACCTGGTGTAAGGATGTAGGGCTGACGATAGGCAAATCCGTCGTCTGTGTGCCTGAGATCCGACGCGTACCCGTAAGGGGAAATCAGTGATCCTATGCTGCCGAGAAAAGCATCGACGCGAGGTTGCAGCCGCCCGTACCCGAAACCGACTCAGGTGGTCAGGTAGAGAATACCAAGGAGATCGAGAGAATCGTGGTTAAGGAACTCGGCAAAATGCCCCCGTAACTTCGGGAGAAGGGGGGCCGGACACGTGACCGGATTTACTCCGTGAGCGTTGAAGGCCGCAGAGACCAGTGGGAAGCGACTGTTTACTAAAAACACAGGTCCGTGCGAAGTCGCAAGACGATGTATACGGACTGACGCCTGCCCGGTGCTGGAAGGTTAAGAGGAAGGGTTAGCCTTTGGGCGAAGCTCTGAATTTAAGCCCCAGTAAACGGCGGTGGTAACTATAACCATCCTAAGGTAGCGAAATTCCTTGTCGGGTAAGTTCCGACCTGCACGAATGGCGTAACGACTTCCCAGCTGTCTCAACCGCGAACTCGGCGAAATTGCACTACGAGTAAAGATGCTCGTTACGCGCAGCAGGACGGAAAGACCCCGTGACCTTTACTACAGTTTGGTATTGGTGTTCGGAGTGGCTTGTGTAGGATAGGTGGGAGACTGTGAAGCGGGCACGCTAGTGTTCGTGGAGTCATTGTTGAAATACCACTCTGGTCACTTTGGATGTCTAACGTAGGACCCTGATCGGGTTCATGGACAGTGCCTGATGGGTAGTTTAACTGGGGCGGTTGCCTCCCAAAGAGTAACGGAGGCGCCCAAAGGTTCCCTCAACCTGGTTGGCAATCAGGTGGCGAGTGTAAGTGCACAAGGGAGCTTGACTGTGAGACTGACAGGTCGAGCAGGGACGAAAGTCGGGACTAGTGATCCGGCAGTGGCTTGTGGAAGCGCTGTCGCTCAACGGATAAAAGGTACCTCGGGGATAACAGGCTGATCTTGCCCAAGAGTCCATATCGACGGCATGGTTTGGCACCTCGATGTCGGCTCGTCGCATCCTGGGGCTGGAGTAGGTCCCAAGGGTTGGGCTGTTCGCCCATTAAAGCGGTACGCGAGCTGGGTTTAGAACGTCGTGAGACAGTTCGGTCCCTATCCGCTGCGCGCGTTGGAAATTTGAGAAGATCTATCCCTAGTACGAGAGGACCGGGATGGACGAACCTCTGGTGTGTCAGTTGTTCTGCCAAGGGCACCGCTGATTAGCTACGTTCGGACCGGATAACCGCTGAAAGCATCTAAGCGGGAAGCCGTCTTCGAGATGAGATTTCCATGCACCTTGAGTGTGAGAGGCTCCCAGCAGACTACTGGGTTGATAGGCCGGATGTGGAAGCGGGGACTAACGACCCGTGGAGCTGACCGGTACTAATAAGCCGAAGACTTGATAACACACTGATTTCCGTGCACTTGTTGCACGGGCTCGCGTCCACTTTGTGGTTCCCGACAGACGATCGGGAATCGAAACTGAATACACCGCT
>NZ_JAHEWS010000058.1:0-2160 GCF_018598405.1 Curtobacterium flaccumfaciens
GGCGGGGGCCGGTGGGGGCGTGGGAGAAGTACCACGAGGTGGGGCCGACGCGGTTCTGACGGGGGGCGTCGCTCGTGGTGCGCGCGGGCGGGGGCGGGGCGAGTTTTTGCGGTGGGCGACAGCTCACGCGCTCGCGGCCCCGTGGACTGTCGCTGAGCCCGAAACCCGGGAGCGCCGTCGCGCCGTCGCCCGGCCTGCTCGGCCGCCCGCCTGCCCGCTTACGCCCAGCCGAGCTCGTGCAGCCGCTCGTCGTCGATGCCGTAGAAGTGGCCGATCTCGTGCACGAGGGTGGTGTGCACCTCGTCCTTGAGTTCCTCGACGGTGTCGCACTCGGCCAGGTGCTGCTTCCGGAACACGACGATGCGGTCGGGCAGCTCACCGAAGCCGTACTGCCCGCGCTCGGTGGCCGCGATGCCGTCGTAGACGCCGAACAGGTCTTCGCCGTTCTCCGGTTCGTCCTCGACCACGAACACCACGTTGTCGAGCCCGTCGACCATCTCGTCGGGCAGCAGGTCGAGCTCATCGGTCACGAGCTGTTCGAACGCCTCGGCGGACATCTCCATCACGGAGGGATCGTCCCACATTGCTCTGACCACTGGCGGCTCGCGGCTCGCGGCTCGCGACTCGCGGCGAAGCCGCACGGCGCCGGAGGCGCCCAGACAAACACTGAGGGAGAGCCCCGGTTGCGCTCCACGCAACAGGACTCTCCCTCGACTGGGGTGAATAACGGGTCTCGAACCCGCGACCTCCTAGACCACAACCAGGCGCTCTACCAACTGAGCTATATCCACCATGTTCGAACCGGCGGACCGGCGCGACCACTCAATAGTAGTACATGCGGGACGGGGCGCGGACCACCCGTGTCGCTACTCGGCCGCGGGCTGCGCCAGCCGTGACTCCCACTTCGCCACGACGTCGGCCTGGACGGCACGCACGTCGTCGGTGCTCGGGCCGGGCTCGGCGACGAAGCCGGCGCGGCGGTAGTACTCGAGCTCGCGGATCGACTCGAGGATGTCCGCGAGGGCCCGGTGCCCACCGTGCTTCTCCGGCGCGTTGAAGTACACGCGGGGGAACCAGCGGCGGCAGAGCTCCTTGATGCTCGACACGTCGACGCTTCGGTAGTGCAGGTGCCCGTCGACCCGCGGCATGTACTTCGACAGGAACGCGCGGTCGGTGCCGATCGTGTTGCCGGCGAGGGGTGCGGAGCCCTCGGCGGGGACGTGCTGAAGGATGTACTCGAGCACCTGGTACTCGGCGTCCGCCAGGCTCACGCCGTTCGGGATCTCCTCGATGAGCCCCGAGGTCGTGTGCATGTTCGTCACGAACTCGTTCATGTTGTCGAGCGCCGATTGGTCGGGCTTGATGACGATGTCGAAGCCGGGGTGCACTGGCTCGAGGTCGAAGTCGGTGATGACCACGGCCACCTCGACGAGTTCGTCGACCTCGAGGTCGAGGCCGGTCATCTCGCAGTCGATCCAGACGAGGCGGTCATTCGCGGTTGCCATGCCCTCGATCCTATTCCCGCCCTGCGTGCTGCCCGTACGTGCCGCCGCCCGCCTGCCCGCACGTGCGTGACCGCCTCTTCTGCCGAGCGGGCGAAATGCCAGGGCCGCCCCATGGACGCACCCGGGTGTTCCGCCCGCTCGCCCGCGGACCGCTGGGTGCGGGCTCCCGCGACGCGCACCGTTCCGCGAGCGGGCGAAATGCCGGGGTCGCCTCGCGGACGCACGCCGGTGTTCCGCCCGCTCGTCCGCGGGCGGGCTGGATGGTGGCGGCGGCGACCGCCTGGAGGCCCGTGGCGACTCCGTCGCGCCGACCCGCGCCTCCAGGCGGTCCCGTCCACCCCGTCTTCCGCACCGATCTCGGCACCCCTGTCATCCGCCATCTGCCTCGCTCCCGCGAGCGGGCGAGATGTCCGGGTCGTCCTGCGGACGGACCCTGACATCTCGCCCACTCGCCGGGACGGCCGCCTCGACCTGGCGGGGTGGGAACGAGCGGGCGGAATGCCTGGGTCGTCCTGCGGACGGACCCGGACATTTCGCCCGCTCGTCCGGGGGGCGTGGACGAGCGGATGGGAACGCGAGCGGGCGAAATGGTGGGGTGGCCTCAGGGGCGCACCCCGGCATTTCGCCCGCTCGGGGGGGCGGGGACGGCGAAGGG
>NZ_JAHEWS010000059.1:0-1929 GCF_018598405.1 Curtobacterium flaccumfaciens
GCGTCCCCGAGGCCGTGCCGTCCGAACCCGAGGTCGAACCACCGGCAGTCGGAGCGGTACCGGTACCCGTGCCCGCGGCGGGCGCCGTGCCCGTCGCGGTGCCGTCACCGAGGACACCGATCCCGTTGCCGCCGATCGTGATCGGGACGTCGACCGGGCCGGTCACCTGGGTTCCCGAGAGCAGGCCGTCGGTGCCGGACGTGCTGGCGGGGGCCTCGGTCGCCGGGGCTGCTGGTGCCGGAGTCGCCGTTGCCGGGGCGGTGGCGGTCGCCGTGCCGTCACCGAGGACGCCGATCCCGTTGCCGGACACCGTCACCGGTGCCGTCACGGTCGGGACGACCTGGGTGCCGGATGCCGTGCCGTCCTGGCCCGAGGTGCTCGGAGCGGGGGCCGGAGCAGCCGGGGCTGGAGCCACAGGAGCCGGAGCCGGAGCCGGCGCCGCTGCCGGGGCGGTGGTCGAGACGGCGTCGCCGCCGACGGCCACGGCGTTGCCGCCCACCGTCACCGGCGCCGCGACGTCCGGCACCACCTGGGTGCCCGAGAGCGTGCCGTCCTCCCCCGAGGTGGTCGGGGCGGGGGCCGGAGCGGCCGGTGCTGCAGGAGCCGGAGCCGGAGCGGCGGGCGTGGACCCGGTCGCCGTGGAGACCGCGTCGCCGAGCACGGCGATCGCGTTGCCACCGAGGGACACCGGGGCGTCCACGGACGGGGCCACCTGGGTCCCCGAGACGGTGCCGTCAGCACCGGATGTCGTGGCCGCGTTCGCCGCAGCCGTGCCGCCGAGCGTGAGCCCGCCGACGAAGAGGGCGAACCAGAGCCCTCTCGAGACGTACTTGTTCATGGTCGTACTCCCTGATCGAGATCGTCACCGACCGCGGACGCAGCCGGGATGTGTGCGTGCCTGCCGTGGCGGACAGGCGCACCGATCTCAGTCAGGGGCGATGTCGTGCTCGCCGACGACCGATGCGGGGACCGCGTCGTCGGAGAGCGTGCCGCGAGACCCCGCGGCGAGGGAGAGCGTGTCGCCGGTCGAGCCGACGATGCCGACGGCTGCTGCGCCGCCGGAGGTCGAGGAGGCGCTACCGCCGAGCACGCCGGCGTCGGTCGCGTCGAACGGGAGCCCGTGGCGCTCGCCGTCAGCGGGGACGAGCAGTGCGTGCCCGCCGAGGGTCGCGTCCTGCGCGTCGACGGCAGTGACGACCGGCCCGACCGTGGCCGGCGGGGTGACCCGCTCGGACGAGCGGAGCACCGTCGCGCGGTCGTCCACGACGTCGGCGGTCCGGCCGGACACGGGAGCAACGGACGCCGGGACGGCCTGCGTCGGCACGGCACCGGGCCGGCCGGGTGCGACGCCGAGCGGGACCGACGGGACGGGCCCGGCGGACGGGGTCGAGCCACCGCCCACCGGGAGTGCGGGGACGTCGACGACGGGGTCCGTGCCTCCTGGCAGGGTGCCGCCGACCGACGGGACGACGCCCTCGACCACGTCGGGAACGGTGCCCACGGTCGTGCCGACCGAGCCGAGCGTGTCGTCGACCATGCCCGTGACCGGACCGGTCACCGTGCCGAGCGTGTCGTCGCCGAGCACCGTGCCGACCACCGGGACACTGGCGACCACGTCGTCGACCCTGTCGACGACGGCGGTCACCGGTCGCGCGTCGGTGACGCGGTCCACGGTGCCGGTGACGGGTCGCACGACGTTCGCGACGGTGTCGGTGACCGGCCGGGAGGCGCTGGTCACCTGGTCGACGACCTGGCGCACCGGGCGGGTGGCCGGGTCGGCCGCGGGGGCGGTCGTGGTCGGCTGGGCAGCCGGGGCGGTCGCGACCGGAGCGGGGCTCGACGGTGCGGGGGCTGCGGGATCCGGTCCTCCAGGTACTCGTCGCCGGAGCGCACGAACCCGAAGCGGCCGTACCACTGCTCGAGGTGGGC
>NZ_JAHEWS010000005.1:0-161969 GCF_018598405.1 Curtobacterium flaccumfaciens
CTGGAGGCCCACCCCGCCCCCGCCACGCCCGCTCCGTGAGCAGGAATGGTCGGGTCCACGGCGCCGACCCGACCATTCCTGCTCACGATCCGCCCGGCAGTCGCCCGGCAGTCGCCCGGCAGTCGCCCGGCGACCCTTGCGGCGAGGGTGAACGCGATATAGCGTGACCTCCACAGACGCGATACATCGCGAGTTTCAGGAGGCAACATGGCGCAGGAGAAGTGGCTCGTCGACGAGCCCAAGGTCATCGACACCGGCATCGTGCGCACCGTGCGCATCGGGCTCGTCGGTGGGCAGGTGGACGTCGTCGCGCACGACGAACCCACGGCCCGGGTCGAGGTCCACAGCGTGTCCGGCAAGCAGATGCTCATCGAGGTCGACGGCGACACCCTCACCGTCGACCACCCCCAGGTCCGGTGGGACGACCCCATCGGGTTCCTGAAGTCCTTCCGCGGCAAGGCCCACGCCGACGTCAGCATCCTGGTCCCCCGCGACGCCGGCATCACGCTCGGTGTCGTCTCGGCCGGTGCACTGCTGTCCGGCACGAACCGCGGCGCGACCCTCAACACGGTGTCCGGCGACCTGGTCGTCGACGGTGTGGCCGGTGACGTGACCGTGAACGCCGTCTCGGGCGCCACGACGATCCGCGACCTCGACGGCGCCCTCGCGGTGCACACCGTCTCCGGTGACGTCGTGGCCACCGGCGAGATCCCGCGGTTCCAGGCCGACGGCGTCTCGGCCGACGTCGTGCTCGACCTGCACGGGGTCCCCGAGTCCGCCCGCATCAACACGGTGTCCGGCTCGGTGAGCGTCCGGCTCGAGGACGGCGTCGCCTACAAGTGCACGGTCAACACCGCCACCGGCAAGCTGCAGTTCGACGACGCCGAGATCCGCGGCGTGCGTGGCTCGTACGTCAAGCAGGGCGGCGAGCTGTCCGGCCAGTGGCTCGACCTGCGCGTGAACTCCGTCTCCGGTGACATCGCGGTGCTGCACGCCCCGCCGGTCGCCGAGCCGGCACCCCCGACGGCTCCGAGTACACCGACGGCTCCGACCGCCCCGACGAACGAGAGCGAGGTGCCCGAATGAGCCCCGTCTTCGCCCACGGCCACCTGCGCCTCTACCTGCTCGTCCTGCTCGCCGACCACCCCATGCACGGCTACGAGCTCATCCAGGCACTCGGCGACCGCTTCGGCGGCACCTACGTGCCGAGCGCCGGCACCGTCTACCCCCGGCTCGCGAAGCTCGAGGACGACGGCCTCGTCACGAAGACCGCCGACGGCCGCAAGACCGTCTACGCGATCACGGACGCCGGCCGCGCCGAACTCGCGGCCCGCGCCGACGAGATCGCCGCGGTCGAGTCCGGGGTCAGCGACTCGGTGAAGTCCCTGGCCGACGGCGTGCGAGCCTCGGTCGGCGAGGCCATGCGGTCTCTCCGGGCCGACCTGGCGGCCGCAGCCGAGAGCCCGGCCACCGGTCCCGCCGAGGAGCCCGTGTCCGTGCCGTCGGACAGCGCCCGCGCCCTGCGCGAGCTCGAGATGGCACTGTCGTCGTTCCGGCAGCAGGTGCGTGCGGACCTCCGTCGTCGGGCGACCCGCGGCACGCTCGGTGCGGACACCGTGACGCGCCTGCGCGACGGCCTGGAGGCCCTGCGCAAGTCGCTCTGACGACCCGCGGCCGACAGACGGTGGCGACCAGGGCCTCCCGGCCGTCACCGCGACCACCCGCGGTCGCGACCGACACCGCCCGCGGAACCAGGTTCCGGACACAGCGCCGTGCAGATGCGCGGTGTGGTGTCCGGAACCTGGTTCCCTCACCGCCCCGGAACCGGTGACTCGACGGCCGACACCCGCGTCGGCGCGAAGCCGGCGAACGCGTCGACCGCCGTCAGGCGCTCGCCGTGCTCGATCCGCGTCACGGTGGTGCGCACGGCCGCCAGCTGTCGCGCCAGACGGTCCCGTTCGCGCTCGAGCCACGCGAGGTGCGCCGCGAGGGCCGTGAGGTCGTCGCCCTCGGTGTCGAGCCGCCGCGCGATCTCCGGCAGGCCGAGCCCGAGCCGGCGCAGCAGCAGGATGCGCTGCAGGCGCACGAGCGCGCGGTCGTCGTAGCGGCGGAGGCCACCCGCTCCGACCGCGGTGGCCGGCAGCAGCCCGATGGCCTCGTAGTGCCGCAGCGTCCGGCTCGAGATGCCGGCGGAACGCGCCACTTCGGTGATCCCGTGGGGCGCTTTCGCAGCTGCGTCGTCCGGGCCTGTCGATGCGCTCATGCTGGGACTGTAGTGCTTGACGCCGCGTCAACCGCAAGGGGTTCCCGGCACCCAGCGTCGAGCGCCCGTGGTCACCCGGGAATGTGCGGCAGGCGAACCGTGTTGACTCGCGCCCGGAACTGAGTAGGTTTGCCGCTCGTGACGAACGAGATCCGGTCGTTGAAAGCACGACTGATCGGGGATCCCCTCCCCTCTGAGAAGCTCGAAGGACAGCTCCTCCCGAAGCACCTGGCCCTGCCGATCTTCGCGAGTGACCCGCTGTCCTCTGTCGCGTACGCGCCGCAGGAACTCCTGATGATCCTGCTGCTCGGCGGCATGGCCTTCCTGACGTTCGCACCGTGGGTCGCCGCGCTCGTCGTGCTGCTGCTCGTCGTGGTCGTCGCGTCGTACCGGCAGCTCATCAAGGCGTACCCGTCCGGCGGTGGCGACTACGAGGTGGCGCACCGGAACCTCGGCGAGAAGGCCGGGCTGGTCGTCGCGAGTGCACTGCTCGTCGACTACGTGATGACGGTGGCCGTGTCGGTCGCCTCCGGTGTCGACAACATCATCTCGGCGCTCCCGATGCTCGACCACTTCCGCGTCGAGCTCGCCCTGCTGTTCGTCGTGCTGCTCGCCGCCGCGAACCTGCGCGGCGTGCGGGAGTCGAGCAAGGCGTTCGCGATCCCCACCTACCTGTTCGTGGCGAGCGTCTTCGTGATGGTCGTGACCGGGCTCGTCCGGGTCGCCGCCGGCAACGCCCCGGTCGCCGAGTCGGCCGCGTACACCGTGCAGAACGTGGAGCACACGACGCAGGCGGCGTTCATCCTGCTGCTGCTCCGGGCCTTCGCCTCGGGCTGCTCGGCCCTGACCGGCGTCGAGGCCATCGCGAACGGCGTGCAGGCGTTCCGCCGGCCGAAGATCAAGAACGCGCAGGCCACCCTGGTCGCGATGGGCGGCATCGCGATCGTCCTGTTCATCGGGCTCATCACCCTGGCGCTCGTGTCGCACGTGCACTACGCCGAGCGCGCCTGCGACCTGCAGGGGTTCGCGAACTGTGCGACCACGCCGCAGCGCTCCCTCATCGCGCAGATCGCGGCGGCGACGTTCGGCAACAACTCGGTGCTGTTCTTCGTGATCCAGGCGACGACGGCCGCGGTCCTGCTCCTCGCCGCGAACACCGCGTTCAACGGGTTCCCGCTGCTCGGCTCGATCCTGGCGCGCGACTCGTACGCCCCGAAGGCCCTGTCGACCCGCGGCGACCGGCTCATCTACTCGAACGGCGTCATCGTCCTGGCCCTCGTCGCCGCGGCGCTGCTCGTGGTCTACCGGGCGAACGTCACGAGCCTCATCCAGCTCTACATCATCGGTGTCTTCGTGTCGTTCACGCTCGGACAGACGGGCATGGTCGTGCACTGGACACGACTGCTCCGAGCAGACCGGGACGGGACGGTGCCCGCGGGTGACCCTGCCGTGAACCGCGGGCAGGTCGTCCGCTCCCGCACGATCAACGCGATCGGCGCGACCTTCACCCTCGTGGTGCTCGTCATCGTCACGATCACGAAGTTCACCCACGGTGCATGGCTCGTGTTCCTGATCATGCCGGTGCTGTACGTGCTCATGCTCGGCGTGAACCGCTACTACCGCGACGTCTCGCACGAGATCGAGGCCGACGTCGAGACGAAGTTCGGCGCCACCGGTGACCACGCGATCGTCCTGGTGAACAAGCTGCAGAAGCCGGTGCTCAAGGCGCTCGACTACGCGGTCGCCGCCGAGCACGCGAGCATCGAGGCGGTGCACGTCGCGATCGACGACGCCGAGTCCCAGCGCCTGCGCGACCAGTGGGCGGAGTACGGCATCCAGGTGCCGCTGACCATCGTGCCGAGCCCGTACCGCGACATCTCGATGCCCCTCATCAAGTACATCAAGGCGCACCGGGCCGAACACGGCTCCGAGGTCGTCACCGTCTACACCCCGATCTTCATCGTCGGGCACTGGTGGGAGGGTCTGCTCCACAACCACCGGGGCCGCCGCATCCGCAAGAAGCTGCTGCTCGTGCACGGCGTCACCGTGGCCCTGGTGCCGTGGCTGCTCGACTCGTCCGAGCTGCTGTACGGCCGCCGTTCCCGCCCGCTGCCCGGCCAGGAGCGCCGCGGCGAGCCCGTCCGACCGCCGCTCCGCCGCCCCGCGCAGCCCGGTTCGTCGGCCGAGGCCGCCGCCTCGGCTTCGGCCGAGGACCGCCTGCTCCGGTCCGCCGAACGCAACAGCATCCAGCCGCGCCGCGCGACCCGTCCGGCCGGCCCCGCCGAGGGCGTCGACCCCGCGCTCTGCACGGGCGAGATCCACGCCCTCGTCCCCTCCCCGCCGCGACGGGGAGCCGACGAGTCGTAGCATGTGACCCCATGACCATCAGTGACCTGCGGACGTTCGCCACGTTCGACGGACACGGCGGCAAGGTCTCGAAGCGCGTCGAGGTGCTCGACCACGAGCCGCCGGCCGGCAGCCCGCTCGAAGGGCTCGTCGCCGTGCGGGGCGAGCACCCCCTCGGCGCGCTCGACGAGCGGGCCGCCGACGACTCCGCCGCACTCTCGCGCGGGGTGCCGAGCGTCGGCTGGGTCGACCCCGCTGCACTCCGTGACTGGTACCGCCCCGACCGCGTGGTCCTCACCCGGCTCGAGGCCCGGCAGTCGGGCATCGAGCCGGGGCTCTACGCCGACTCCCGTGGGCGCGGTCGCGTCCGGATCGACGGTCTGGAGGCACACCTCGCCCCCGACGGTCGGCCCGCCTTCCGTGCACTGGCCGGACCCACCGACGAGCCCGTCGTCGACGTGCCGCTGCCGACCGACCAGGCGGTCCGCCTGGTCGCCGTGCGCGCGGTCGACGAGGGCCTCGAGGTCGTCACCGCGCCCGTGTCCCCGTTCCTGCAGCCCGGCGAGCACCCGGCGTACGACGACGACGTGGTCGGGCTGCCCCCACGGCCGGCCAGCGGGCACGTCCGGGTGACGGCGTCGGTGCTGCTCGACGGCGAGCTGCACGAGGTCGACCGGATCGACGAGCGTGCCGCGACGATCTGGATCCGGCGGGACGACCGGGTGGTGCCGATCGCGTCGAGCGCCGTCGGGGCCGACCTGGTCCGGTACGCCGCCGCGCCCGTCTGACCCGCGGTGTCGGGGACGGCTGCGCGCCGCTTCGGTGGGCGGTCATGCGCCGCTCCGGCGGTGGATCGCTCGCCGCTTCGGGGGACGCCGCTGCTGCGTGCCGTGACGGGGGTGCGGCGTACCGTCGCGGACATGAGTGACGCAGACCGCGACCAGCAGCAGACCCCGGACGCACCGATCCAGGGCGAGACCCTCGGCGGCCCCCGACCCGACCCCTCCACCGACGCGAGCAAGGATCCCGAGCAGTGGGTCACCGGCGACGAGCCGATGACCGGACCGCAGCGCAGCTACCTCGACACCCTGGCCCGTGAAGCCGGCGAGGAACTCCCGGCCGACCTGACCAAGGCCCAGGCGTCGGAGCACATCGACCGCCTCCAGCAGCAGACGGGCCGCGGCGCCGATTCCTGAGCAACGGTCCGCCCTTCGGCGGACCGTTGTCTGTGCATGCTCTGGGCATGTACTGGCGAAGCGCGGTCAGTCCCCTGTTGGAGGGACATCGATGACGCGTCACCGGATAGCTTCGTGGCCATGCGAACGACATCGACCTCCATCGGCCTGACCGCGCTCCGCATCGTCCTCGGGGTGGTGTTCATCGCCCACGGGGCCCAGAAGTTCGCCCAGGGCATCCCGAACGTGGTGCAGGGCTTCTCGGGCATGGGTGTGCCCCTCGCCGAGGTCGCCGCACCCCTCGTCGCCGGGCTCGAACTCGTCGGCGGGGTGCTCCTCGTGCTCGGCGTCGCGACCCGCGTCGTCGGTGTGCTGCTGGCCGTCGACATGGTGGCCGCCGGATTCCTCGCCCATGCCTCCGCGGGCTTCTACTCGCAGGACGGCGGGTTCGAGTACGTGCTCGTGCTCGCGGTGGCCTCGCTCGCCGTGGCGCTGACCGGGCCCGGGCGGTTCTCGGTCGACGCCCTGTTCCTCAAGTCGTCGCGCCGTCGTCGTGGCGTCGAGGAGCCCCTGCCCGCCTGAGCCGCGCGTCCCGGTTTCGTCTGGTGCGAGGTTCCGTACTCGGTGCGAGCTCGCGAGGGCCGCACCGGGAACGGAACCTCGCACCGTTCACGTGGCCCCTCGCACGGTGCGAGGGGGCGTGCGTCCGGTCAGCTCGCCAGCGCGTCCATGACCTGGCGGGCGATGCGCCGTCCGGCGCGGTTCGCACCGATGGTTGACGCCTGCGGGCCGTAGCCGGCCAGGAACAACCGCGGCTCCTCCGCCGACCGGCCGTCCTCCACGACCACACCCCCGGCCGCGGTCCGCAGGTGCAGCGGGGCGAGGTGTCGCAGGTCGGCGCGGAACCCCGTGGCCCAGATCACCGCGTCGGCGTGCACGTGGGTGCCGTCCGCGGCGACCACGCCGGTCGCGTCCATCCGCGTGAACATCGGCTCGTCCCGCAGCGCGCCCCGCTCGATGCCCGCACGGATCCGTCGCGACACCGGGACCCCGGTGCCGCTGACGATGCTCGGCAGGACCTCGCCGGCGCGGGCAGCCCGGTCCTGTTCGTCGACGGCGGCCACCGCGGACTCCACGTCGAGCGACGCCGTACCCGCCCACACCATCGGACGACGGGTGAACCAGTGCGTCGATCGGGCCACGCCGTCGAGCTCGAGCAGGAAGCCGATCGCGCTCGTGCCCCCGCCCACCACCACGACGTCCTGGCGGGCGAAGTCGGTGGCGCTCCGGTACTCGGTCGTGTCGACCTGGCGCCCGCGGAACGCGTCGCGACCCGGGTACCACGGTACGAACGGTGTCCCCCAGGTGCCGGAGGCGTTCACCACGACGTCCGCGTGGATCCGGCTGACCGCGCCGTCCGCGCTCCGGGTCGTCACGCACAAGCCCGCGCTCACCGCTCCCTCGTCCTCGATGCGCGAGACGGACGTCACCGTGACGGGACGTCGCACCCGCAGGTCGTAGTGCTGCTCGAACCGCCGGTAGTACTCGCCGACGACGTCCCGCGCGGGCCGCGACCGGTCGGCGTCGTCGAACTCCAGGCCCATGGCCCGCATGCCCGGCAGGTCGTGCACGCGGTGGGCTGCTCCGAGCCGCAGGGCCTCCCACCGGAACTGCCACGCCCCGCCCGTGCTCGGTGCGCGGTCGAGGAGCACGAGGTCGCTGCCGGGAGTGAGCCCGAGCCGGCGCAGGTGGTATCCCACCGAGAGCCCCGCCTGCCCCGCACCGATCACCACCACGCGGGCGTGCTGGTCGACCGGGGTCTCGAGGGGTTCCGTCATCACTTCGATTCTGCTGTGCGGGCCAGCCGTCGCGCGACGTCCAGATCGAGGTACATGGTAGAGTGATCGGCAGATTTCAAACCACGAACCGTCTGGTTCCCCGAGTGATCTTCCGTCATTCGCCAGGACCGGACCAGAGCCGAACGAGGGGGTCACGCATGGGGCGCGGCCGTCAGAAGGCGAAGCACACCAAGGTCGCCCGTGAGCTGAAGTACTTCAGCCCGCAGACGAACTACGGTGCGCTCGAGCAGGAGCTCTCCGCCGGACAACACTCCGACGAGAACTACGTCGACCGTTGGGCGGACCAGTACGGTCCGGAACCGGCGGAAGACGAAGACGAGTTCGAGACCCAGGCAGACCAGAACAAGTCCGCCTGACCTCTCTCGCAGTCACGCCGCGCAGCCCTCGGGCAGCGCGGCGTTTCCGCGTGCCCGGACACGCGTCGGCGCGCTCGGGTCCCGGCCTCGAGTGGTCAGGACTCCCCGCGTGCACGATGCCGAGCGGTCACAACCCGTCGGTTGCAGGCCCGCCAGGCGACGGTTCGTGACCACGCACCGCACGCACCACGGCGAGCCGGTTGCGCGCCCGGGTCCCAGCCCCCAGCCCCGAGTGGTCACGACTCCCCGTGCGCACGACGCCGAGCGGTCACAACCCGTCGGTTGCAGGCCCGGCAGGCGACGGTTCGTGACCATGCACCGCACGCATCACGGCGAGCCGGTTGCGCGCCCGGGTCCCAGCCCCGAGTGGTCACTACTCCCCGCGTGCACGACGCCGAGCGGTCAAGAACCGACGGCTGCGGGCCCGCCGAACGACGGTTCGTGACCACGCACCGCACGCAGAACGGCGCGGCGGCAGCCAGCCGCGCAGCGGGTCAGGCCGCGTAGCTCCCGACGAGCCGGACCGCGCCGCCGTCGACGCCCTTGGCTCCCTGCTCGAAGCCGGTCAGGTCGCGCGCCGACGTCGCGATCGTGCCGACGGGCCACGTCGGCATCCCCGCGGCACCGAGCGACGCGATGACCTCCGTCGCAGCACTGGCCGAGACGACGGCGAACATGCCGATGCCCAGGTTCCAGGTGCCCTCGGTGTCCTCGATCGGGGTGCCGGCCATGTCGGCCAGGACCCGGAAGACCGGGAGCGGCTGCCAGGTCGAACGGTCGACCTCGACCCAGGAGCCGACGGGCAGCACGCGCGCCAGGTTCGCCGCGATGCCACCGCCGGTCACGTGCGAGAGCGAGTGCACGGCGCCCGGGTGCTGCTCGAGCAGGGCCAGGAGCGGTGCGGTGTACAGGCGGGTCGGTTCGAGCAGGGCTTCGCCGACGGAGACCGCGCCGCCGAACCCGGCACCGCTCAGCTCGGCCAGCTGGTCGGTGAACCCGACGCCCCGCGACGCCAGGATGTGGCGCACGAGCGAGTAGCCGTTCGAGTGCAGACCCGACGACTCGATCGCCAGGACCACGTCGCCGTCCTGCACCAGGTGCGCGCCGAGCTGCGCGTCGGCCTCGACGACACCGGTCGCGGCACCGGCCACGTCGTAGTCGTCCGGGCCGAGCAGCCCTGGGTGCTCGGCGGTCTCGCCGCCGACCAGGGCGGTGCCGGTCTCCGAGCAGCCGCGGGCGATGCCGGCGACGATGTCGGCGATCCGGCCCGGCACCACGCGACCGCAGGCGATGTAGTCCGTCATGAAGAGCGGCTTCGCGCCGACCACGACGATGTCGTCGACGACCATGCCGACCAGGTCCTGCCCGATGGTGTCGTGCTTGTCGATCGCCTGCGCGATGGCGACCTTGGTGCCGACGCCGTCCGTCGAGGTCGCGAGCAGCGGGTGTGAGAAGTCCTTCAGGAACGACACGTCGTAGAGCCCGGCGAACCCGCCGACGCCACCGAGGACCGAGGCGTTGTGGGTGGCCGCGACCGCGGACTTCATCAGTTCGACGGCCAGGTCACCGGCAGCGGTGTCCACTCCGGCTTCGGCGTACGGGTTGGGCATGCGGAGTCCTTCGCGGTGACATGGCAGACTTGTGCGGTACCCCCCGATTCTACTGATCTGGAGCACACCCGCGAATGTGCGGCATCGTCGGCCTTGTTGCGCAGGGCCCCGCCAACCAATCCATCTACGACGCACTGCTCCTCCTGCAGCACCGCGGGCAGGACTCGACGGGCATCGCCACGGTCGAGGGTCACGTGCACCACATGCACAAGACCCGCGGCCACGTGCGCGAGGCGTTCCGGACCCGGGACATGCGCGCCCTCCTCGGCACCATGGGCCTCGGACACGTCCGCTACGCCACCAAGGGTGCCGCGACGAACGAGGAAGAAGCCCAGCCGTTCTACGTGAACGCGCCGTACGGCATCGTCCTCGTCCACAACGGCAACCTCACCAACACGCGGGAACTCACGCGTGAACTGTTCGACATCGACCGTCGCCACCTGAACACGACGAGCGACACCGAGCTCCTGGTGAACGTGCTCGCGCACGAGCTGCAGGGCCAGGTCCGCGGGGCGAACCTCGACCCCGGCCAGGTCTTCGACGCCGTCGAGCGCGTGCACGAGCGGGTCGAAGGCTCCTACGCCACGATCGCGACCATCGCCGGGCACGGGCTGCTCGCCTTCCGTGACCCGTTCGGCATCCGCCCGCTCATCCTCGGGCACAAGTTCGACGAGGCCGGGCAGCCCGAGTGGGTCGTCGCGAGCGAGTCGCTCGTGCTCGAGTCCGGCGGCTACGAGATCGTCCGCGACATCGCCCCGGGCGAGGCCGTCTTCATCGAGATGAACGGTCAGATGCACGCCCGCCAGTGCGCCAAGAACCCGCGCCTGGTGCCGTGCTCGTTCGAGTACGTCTACCTGGCCCGTCCGGACTCGGTGATGAACGGCATCTCGGTCTACGAAGCGCGTCTGCGTCTCGGTGACCGTCTCGCGGACACCATCGAGCAGTACGCGCCGACCGGTGACATCGACGTGGTCATGCCGATCCCGGACTCCAGCCGTCCGGCGGCGATGCAGGTCGCGCGGAAGCTCGGCATCGAGTACCGCGAGGGCTTCTACAAGAACCGCTACGTCGGCCGGACCTTCATCATGCCGGGCCAGGCGGAGCGCAAGCGTTCGGTGCGCCAGAAGCTCAACGCGATGTCCTCGGAGTTCAAGGGCAAGAACATCCTGATCGTCGACGACTCGATCGTCCGCGGCACCACGAGCCGCGAGATCGTCGAGATGGCGCGGGCCGCCGGCGCGAACGAGGTCACGTTCACGAGCGCGGCTCCCCCTGTCCGGTTCCCGCACGTCTACGGCATCAACATGCCGACGCGCGACGAGCTCATCGCGCACGACCGGAAGATCCCGGAGATCAACCGCGTGCTCGGCAGCGACCACCTGATCTACCAGGAGGTCGCGGACATGCGTGACGCCATCATCGAGGGCTCCGACGTGACGGACCTCGAGATGAGCTGCTTCACGGGCGAGTACGTCACGGGCACCGTGAGCCCGGAGTACCTGTCCTGGGTCGAGGCGAACCAGCTCAGCTAGGTCGCGTCCAGGACGCGACCAAGAGGAGGACTGGAGGCCCGGTGCCAGCTGGCACCGGGCCTCCAGTCCGTCTGCTGGTCGCGGCTACGGCCGCTGGTCACCGTGGTCGTCGAGCTCGCCGTCCACCGTCTCCGGCGGCAGTTCGACCTCGACGCGCTCCGCCGTCAGGCGGGCCGACCGCCGGGCGTAGACCCGGTCGAGGACGATGGCGATGACCGCGCCGACGAAGGCGCCGATCGTGACGCCCCACAGGCTGAAGTACCCCACGAGACTGCCGAAGCTGGTGTCGTCCTGCTGGCCGCCGAGGTTCATGGTGAGGGTGATGACGACGAGCGTCACGAGGAAGCCGAGCACGGCACCGCCGACGATGAACACGCCGAACTTCGGGGCACGGCGGATGGTGACCTCGTCGGGGGTGGAGACCGCGCTGGGAGCCGGCGCCGGCGTGGGGAGCGGCTGCTCGTCGGGTTGATCGGTGGTGCTCACCCGTCCATTGTCCCCCACTGTGGGACGTCCCGCGGCCTGTGCGCGGCGACCGATCCGGGGGAGGATGGTCGCTACTGGTCGGTATCCCAAGCGGAGGAGGTGTGTCGGATGCGTGAGCGAACGGCCTCTGCCCGCGGTCGGCGACCGGCGTCTCCCGCCCGCGTCGCCTGGCCCGTCGCCCAGCGCGTGGAGGAGGACCGCGCCGTCGCCGTCGTCGCCGAGCACCGCTGGAGCGTCGCGATCGTCGGCGCGCCCGGTCTCGGCAAGAGCACCGCTGCGGCACGGGTCACCGACCGGGTCGCCGGCCGTGACGGCACCGGTCGCACCGTCGTCGTGCCGATCACGGCGGTCGCCGCGAGTCGCTCGATGCCCTTCGGCGCCTTCGCCGAGCGCTTCGGTGAGTTGCCGGCGTCGATCTCGGAGCTGTCCGACGACACCAGCGCCGAGCAGCGGTTCCGGGCGATCGAGGACCTCGTCGACCGCGACGTCCTGCTCCGCGTGGACGACGCCGACCACCTCGACGCGATCTCCGCGCGCTACGTCGCCTGGCTGGTCCGCCGCCAGGGCGCCCGGCTCGTCCTGACCTGCCGCGACTTCACGGCGCTCCCCGAACCACTCCGCGCGCTGTGGCAGGACGACCTGCTGGAGCGCATCGACCTGCAGCCGCTCGCCCTGCACGAGACCGGCGCGCTCGTGGCCGAGGCGCTGGGCTCACCGCTCGAGAACGCCTCCGCGGAGCGCGTCCACCGGGCCACCGCGGGCAACCCGCTGTACCTGCGCGAGGTCGTCCGTGCGGCGCGGGCCTCCGGCGCACTCGACCACACGGCGAGCGGGTGGTACTGGCGCGGCCGGGTGACCGCGTCGGACAGCCTCGCCGACATGTACCGCACGGAGCTCGGGTCGCTGCCGGAGGACCTCCGTGACGTCGTCGACATCGTCGCCCTCGCCGACCCGATCCCGCTCGCCCGACTGCTCGGCCTGGTCAGCGGCGGGGACGTCGACCGTGTCGTCGCGCTCGGGCTCGTCCGCATCGACTCGCTCGAGGACGGTGCCGCGGTCGTCCGACCGTCGCACCCGCTCGTCGGCGAGGTCATCCGCACCCTCGTGCCGGTGGCCCGACGCACGGCGCTGTTCGCCCGCGCCAACGCCTTCCGTACCGACCGTCCCGAGGGCGCACCGCCCGCCGCACGCCTGCGAGCCGCACTGTGGTCGCTCGAGTGCGGGGTCCTGCCGTCGGTCGACCAGCTGCTCGACGCGGCCCAGGTCGCGGTGCGCCTGCAGGAGCACGAGAGTGGGATCGCCCTCGCCTCGGCGGCCCTCCGCACGACGCTCACGCCCACCGAGCAGGTGACCGCGCACTGCCTCCGATCGCTGGCGCACTCGTACTCCGACGGCCGTGAAGCCGGGCGTGCGGACGCCGAGGCGGCGTGGGGCGTCGCGAAGCAGCACGTGCCCGAGGTCACCGACGAGGCCGTCATCGAGGCGTGCGAGACCCTCGCCAACATCCGGCAGTTCCACGACGACGACGTCACGGCAGCGGTGGCCCTGACCGACGCCGCCACGCGACTGGTGTCGTCCGCCGACGCGGTCGAGCGTCTGCGGCTGCTGCGGATGGCGCACCTCGGCTGGGCCGGTGACTTCACCGAGGTCCGCGCCGAGATCGAGCGCAGCGGCATCGTGCACGCCCCGACGATGCCGATGTCCTTCCTCGCCGTCGCGCCCTGCGCCGTGATGGCCCTGGCGACGGCCGGCCGGCTGGACGACGCCGCCGCACTCGGTCGCCGCGCCCTGGCGACCGCCGTGGCACACGTCGAGGACGCCCCGTGGAGCGTCGGCGAGAACGCCTCCGTCCTGCACCAGGCGCAGATGTGGCGCGGCGACATGGACGACCTGATCACCGAGGTGCCGGCGGGACGGTCCAGCCCGTACCTGAAGTACGACTTCACGCTCGAGCTCATCGGTCAGGGCAACCTGGCGATCGCGCAGAGCCGCTGGGACGACGCCGTCGCGGCGTTCTCGGCGGCGTGCGAGCGGTACGACATCGCCGACCACGGCGGGTTCGCGGCGTACCCCTGGGCGCGCCTGGCCCTGGCGCACGCGTACGCCGGTCACACGGAGGCGGCGACCCGGGCGCTCGAGCGTGCTCGGACCACGCCGCCCCGGGCGATGCGGATCACCGGCGAGCAGGTGGCCGTGTCGATCGCCTGGACCGAGTCCGTCCTCGGCAACCCGGCCGGACTGCAGCACGCCGACGAGATCATCGAACGCAGCACGGCGAACGGTTCGTGGACGCACGTCATGTACGGCCACGCCCTGCACTACGCCGTGGGCGTCCTGAACGGCCGTGACACCTCGGGGTCGCTGGAACGGATGCGCGCGGCAGCGGCCCGGGTCGACGGACCACTCGCCGGCGCGATCGTGGAGTACGCCGACGCGGTGCAGGCCGACGACCGCACCCGGGTCATCGCGGCGCAGGGGCTGCTCGCCTCGCACGGTGTCTCGGTGTCCGCCGGGCGCACGAGGCCGGCGTTGACGAAGCGGGAGTACGAGGTCGCCGAGCTCGCCGCCCACGGGCTGAGCAACAGGCGCATCGCGGAGTCGCTCGGCCTGTCGACCCGCACCATCGACGCGCACCTGTCCCGGGTCTTCTCGAAGTGGGACCTGCACGCGCGGTCGGAGCTCAGCGAACTGCTCTGACGGGATCGGGGCGTGGCGGCCCGATCCGCGTCGGCGACTGCTGTCATCGGTGTCGGGCGACTGCTGTCGTCGGCGTTGGGCGACTGCTGTCGCGCACGCAAGAACGTTGCGGACTGCAGCACGACGCGCCGCCGCGATTGACACGTCACGCGGAACATCGCGTACCTTGGTCCCTGTCGCCGGGTTCGGACCCGTTCGGGTCGGGTCCGAATCCCGGCGACTTCAAGCTTAGGAACGCGATCGATGCGGGCGCATCGGTAAGCACTACCTAATTCGCGGAGCAGGCAACCAACGCCGCCGACCGGTCCTGGTCAGTTGCCGGGAGCGGGTAGCCGGACCGGCAGGAACGCCGTCAGGTCCGCGCGGGATCCCGAGGCGCTGACGCGCGACTGCGCGACCGCCTCGGCCCAGGTGAGCTCGCCGGACGCGAGCGCCAGCCAGGTGGTGGCGTCGGTCTCGACGACGTTCGGCGGCGTGCCACGCGTGTGCCGAGGGCCGGGCACGGCCTGGACGGCGGCGAACGGCGGCACCCGCACCTCGACGCTGTCGCCCGGCACCTCGTCCGCCAGGCACTGCAGCGTCCAGCGCACGGCGGTCGCGACCGCCGGTCGAGCCGTCTCCCCGCCACGCACCGCGGCCAGTGCTGCACGGCCGTCGGCGTCCTCGATCCTCCTGGGTGGCATCTCCACAGGCTAGCCCTCGCATCGCGGGCGGCGAGTCGGGCTGGGTAGGGTGATCGGGTGCGAATCCTCGTCCTCGGTTCCGGTGCCCGCGAGCACGCGATCATCACGGCCCTCCTCGCTGAGCATGCGGGTCACGTCATCACGGCAGCGCCCGGCAACGCCGGCATCGCCGCCGACGTCGAGACCGTCTCCCTCGACCCCACCAACGGTGCGCTCGTCGCCGAGTACGCGATCGAGAACGACGTCGAACTCGTCGTCGTGGGTCCGGAGGCCCCGCTCATCGCCGGTGTGGCCGATCCGGTGCGCACACGGGGCATCCCGGTGTTCGGTCCGGGCAAGGCCGCCGCCCAGCTCGAGGGCTCGAAGGCGTTCGCCAAGCGGATCATGGGCGAGGCCGATGTCCCCACGGGGCGTCCGATCTCCGCCGGGACCGTGGACGAAGCCGTCGCCGCGATCGACGAACTCGGCGCACCGTACGTCGTCAAGGCCGACGGACTCGCAGCCGGCAAGGGCGTACTCGTGACCGACGACCGTCAGGCCGCGATCGACCACGCCACCTACTGGCTCCAGCACGGACACGTCGTGGTCGAGGAGTTCCTCGACGGCGAAGAGGTCTCGTTGTTCTTCCTGAGCGACGGACACGACGTCCGCGCGCTCAGCCCCGCGCAGGACTACAAGCGCCTCGCCGACGGTGACCTCGGCCCGAACACCGGCGGCATGGGCGCCTACTCGCCGCTGCCGTGGCTCGCCGACCGCTGGCCGTCCGAGCAGGCCTTCGTCGACGAGGTCACCGACCTCGTGGCCCTGCCGACGGTCCGCCGCCTCGAGCACGAGGGCACGCCGTTCGTCGGGCTCCTGTACTGCGGGCTCATCGTCACCGAACAGGGCGTCCGCGTCATCGAGTTCAACGCACGCTTCGGCGACCCGGAGACGCAGGTCGTCCTCCCCCGCCTGGCGACCCCGCTCAGCGCACTCCTGCTCGCCGCGGCCACGGGGCAGCTCGGCGCCGTCCCCGCTCCGGTGTTCCGCGACGAGGTCGCCGTGACCGTCGTCCTGGCCAGCGAGGGCTACCCGGAGAACCCGCAGACCGGCCGGCCGATCACCGGCATCGACGACGCGAACGCCCGCGACGGCGTCTCCGTCGCACACGCCGCGACCGCCGTCCTCGACGACACGCTCATCGCCACCGGCGGCCGGGTGCTCAGCGTCGTCGCGACCGGGTCCGACTTCGCCCAGGCCCGCGAGCGCGCCTACGCCGGACTCGGCGACATCACGCTCGACGGCGCACAGTTCCGCACCGACATCGCCGCGAAGGTCACCCGGTGACCGCCCCCGCCACGATCGACGGCTGGCGGCACGTCTCCTCCGGCAAGGTCCGCGAGCTCTACGTGCCCGCCGGCACCGCAGACATCGCGAGCGCCACCGAGCTGCTGCTCGTCGCCTCGGACCGCGTGAGTGCCTACGACTTCGCGCTCGAGCCACCGATCCCCGGCAAGGGCGAGCTGCTCACCCGCCTGTCGCGGTTCTGGTTCACGCAGTTGAGCGACGTGCCGAACCACATCATCGGTCCGTCCTCGGGCGGGACACCGGTGCCCGCCGAGGTCGAGGCACGGTCGATGCACGTCATGCCGCTCACCATGTTCCCCGTCGAGTGCGTGGTGCGCGGGTACCTGGTCGGCAGCGGCTGGGCGGAGTACCAGGAGACCGGCAGCGTCTGCGGTGTCGCGCTCCCCGACGGGCTGTCGAACGGCGACCGCCTGCCCGAGCCGATCTACACGCCGGCGTACAAGGCGCCGCAGGGCGAGCACGACGAGAACATCTCGTACGAGCAGACCGTCGACCTCGTCGGGGCCGAGACCGCTGCCACGCTGCGCGAGCTCTCGCTGCACGTCTACACCGAGGCAGCGGCCATCGCGCTCGACCGTGACGTCGTGATCGCGGACACCAAGTTCGAGTTCGGGCAGGACGCCACCGGCCGGATCCGCATCGCGGACGAGGTCCTGACGAGCGACTCCAGCCGCTACTGGGACGCCCGGTCCACCGACCGCACCGACTCGTTCGACAAGCAGATCGTGCGGGACTGGCTCAGCGCCCACTGGGACCGCCAGGGCACGCCGCCGGTGCTCCCGGACGAGATCGTCGAGCGCACGGCTGCGCGCTACGCCGAGCTGATCGAGCGCCTCGGCGCCTGACGACGCGCCCGGTCGGTGCGTGGTGCCGCCCGGCCAACGGTCACGACACACCGCTCAGCTCCGGCGGGCGGTCACGAACCGTCGCCCGAGGCCCCGCCGACCGACAGTTCGCGACCACTCGGCGCCCCACGCACGACACGTCACGACCACTCGCCGCACGACGGGCGACGAGCCGGCGACAGTTCTCGACCGCTCAGGCCCCGAGCGCGTCGCGCGCCACCACGACGACGGTCAGGTCGTCGCCCGGGTCGTGCTCCAGGACCCGCGCGCGCACCCGCTGCAGGAACGTCTCGACGTCCGGGGACTCCCGGTACAGGGAACCGAGCTCCGACAGCGACGCGAGCGTTGAGTCCCAGAGTTCGAGCGCGCCGTCCGTCACGACGATGAGCACGTCACCGGGCCGGAGCACGAGCGACCCGGCTGCGCGCGGCATCCCCGCGGGGTGCAGCCCGATCGGCAGGTCCGACGACCGCAGGATCCGTTCGGCACCGTCGTCGCGGAGCTGCAGCACGAGCCCGTGGCCGGCGTCGGCGAAGTCGAGACGTCCGGTGGACGGGGTCAGCCGTCCGTGGAACATCGTCGCGAAGGACTCTGCACGGCTGAGTTCCGGGGCGACCTGCGCCTCGAGCTCCGCGACCGCGACGCCCGGCTCCAGGTCACCGCGGGCGAGCAACCCGCCGCGGATGTTCGCCGCGAGGAGCCCGGCGGACATGCCCTTGCCCATGACGTCCGAGACGGTCAGGTGGATCGAGTCCTCGCCGGAGCGGTGCCAGTCGTGGAAGTCTCCGGAGACGAGCCCATGCGGGATCGACACACCCGTGATGCGGTACCCGGGCACCTTGACCGCTCTGGGCTCGAGGCCGTTCAACACGGTTCGCAGCCGGTCCTCGTCGGCGCCGGCGAGCAGTTCGCGCTCTGCCCAGACCCCGAGTTCCTGGAGCAGGGCGAGCTCGTCGGCGTCGAGGGTGCGGGGCTCGGGGTCGATCAGGCAGAGGGTGCCGATCTTCACGTCGTCGTCGCCGGCACGGAGCCCGACCCCGGCGTAGAAACGGACGTTCGGGTCGCCGACGACCATCGGCATCTCGGCGTACCGGTCGTCCGCACGGGCGTCGGGCACGACGACGGGCTCTCGCTGGCCGAGCGTCCGCCCGCAGAACGTGTCCTGCAGCGGGATCACCGGGTCGAAGACGGTGTCGCTCTGCTGCGACTTGATCGTCAGCGTGGTCTCGCCCGCCAGGTTGAGGAACGAACCGGACACACCGAGGGCTTCACGGGCGATCCGCGTGATCCGTTCGAACCGTTCCTCGACCCCAGCGTCGACGACGTCGAGCGCCGCGATCAGGGCCGCTCGCCGGATCGCTTCGGCCCCGGTCGACGCGGGCACGGACATCGCGGTTTCCGGCTGCATGCTCCCACGGTAACGCGCTGAACGGACAGGTCCTGTCCCCAGTCCGGAGGGCGCAGATCCTCGGGCGCGGCGGTCTACCCTGGTCGTCGTGATCCGAGTCGTCCCCGCAACCGTCCTCGGCGTGGCCGCCCTCCTGGCACTGACCGGCTGCGGTGCCCACGACTCCACCGGCCGGGTCTCGGTCACGGTGTCGTCGATCGCCGCCGACCACCCCTACGAGGTCAAGGTCTTCGCGTCCACCGGCAAGCTCTCCGAACACCAACGCGTGTTCCCGGGCGGCACGGCGGACTTCGCGGGCGTCCCGCTCGGCGAGGTCACGGTCCGCGCCGGTGACCTGTGCCCGCAGACGACCGAGGTCTCGAGTGGCTCGGTCGCGACGGTCACCCTCACGACGACGGGCTGCTGACCCCGACCGCGACGAGGTGCTCGACGCGCGGTTCACCGGCGACCTCGCGCACGGCCTGCAGGGTCCGGGCGTCGTCCCCGGTCTGGCGGACCTCGTGCTGGTCGACGTGCTCCTGCCACGACCCCACCCGGAACGCCTCGACCCAGGCGTCCGGTCCGGATGCGGCGTCCCGGTACAGGTTCCAATCGCGTGCTCCGGTCCGCCGACGGCTCCGGCCGAGCCGGGCGGCACGCGTGCGGAACTCGTCGACGGCCTCCGCTGGCACGGTCCAGTGCAGCAGCACGAGGGTCTCCCCCGTCTCCGCACCGCGGCCGTCCGGCACGAAGGCGTCGTCCGCGAACGGCATCGGGGTGGCGGTGCGCTGCCGGTCGGTGAGCACGGGGAACCCGGACACGAACAGTGCGGTGGCGCTCAGGGCGGTGAGGACACCGGCACCGGCGAGCACGCCGGTGACACCGAGCGGCGTGGCGACCGCGCCGGCCACCGCCGCACCGATCGCCGTGCAGCCGAAGAGCACCAGCTGGTACGCGGCGAGCCCGCGGGTCCGGACCCAGGCGGGCAGGAACGCCTGCACCGTGCCGTTCAGGGTGGTCACGACGGCGATCCAGGCCACTCCACCGATCAGGAGCGCGACCAGGACGACCGCCAGCACCGGGACGAGCGCGACGACCGCGGTGCAGAGTCCGAACACCACCGAGGCGACCCCGACCGTGCGGCCGATGCCGAGCCGTGCGCGGACGGCCGGCATCACGAACGCACCACCGACCGATCCGGTGCCGACCGCGGCCAGGAGCAGTCCGTACCCGCCGGACGACAGTCCGAGCGACCCGTCGGCGACGAGTGGCAGGAGCGCCCACAGCGCGTTCGCCGGCACCATGAAGACGGCCAGCTGCACGAGCAGCCGGCGGACGACCGCGGCGTGCAACACGTACCGCAGGCCCGCGCGGGTCGCGTCGATGAACGGCTCGGCCCGGGTCTCCGGGCGCTGGTAGCCGCGCCAGGCCACGAGCACCACCAGGAAGAGTGCGAACGACAGTGCGTTCGCGGCGAACACGAACGGCACGCCGAGCTGCGCGATCACCACACCGGCGAGCGCGGGGCCGATCGCCCGGGCGACGTTGACGCCGACCGAGCTCAGCGCGGCGGCGTCGGTGATCGCCGCCCGCGGGACGATCTCGGGCACGAGCGCCTGGTACGCGGGCAGCTGGAGCGCGGACGCCGTGCCGAGCAGGAACGTGACGGTGAGCAGGAGGGCCGGGGTCATGCCTCCGGTCGCGGTGAGCACGGTCATCGCGACGCCCACGACCACCTGGAACGCCTGCACGCCGATGAGCAGTCGCCGCCGGTCGACGAACTCGCCGATCACCCCGGCGGGGATCCCGACGAGCAGCACCGGCAGGCTCGAGGCCGTCTGCACGAGGGCGACGACGACGGGCGCGGCGTGCTCGTCGATGAGCAGCCACTGCGCGCCGACGGTCTGCATCCAGCTGCCGATGTTGCTCACCAGGGCCGCGATCCACAGGGCGCGGAAGACCGGGATCGCGAGCGGCGCGAGGGCGCCGCCGCGGGGTGCGGGGGTGGTGCGTTCCGTGGTCACGTCGCCTCCTGCGGTGGAGTGGGGACGACCGGGAGGCGCGGTGCGCGTCGGACGCGCGCCGTGCCTCCGTGCCGTGGTCGCGTCACGCTCGGAGTGGCGACTCCGGGCAGGATAGCCGGAATCCGCAAACTCCGAGCGCGCCGCGGTGCTCGGGAGCGGCCAGCGGGTGCGCCGAGGGGAGCGCAGCGAGCCGAGCCGCTCGGGGGATCACCGCACCGGCTGGTCCGGTCGGACGGCGCTCCGTTCGATGGTCTCGTGCGGCCGCTCCCCGAACCGCACCCGGTAGTGCGCCGCGAACCGCCCCAGGTGCGTGAACCGCCAGCGCCGGGCGACCTCGCCGACGAGCAGCGTGCGGGAGCCCGACCGTCCGAGTTCGAGGTGCACCCGGTCGAGCCGGACCTCGCGCAGGTACTCCATGGGGGTGACCCCGAGGCGGCGGCGGAACAGGTCCTGCACCCCGCGCTCGCTCAGGTCGCAGGCCGCGGCGATGTCGGCGACCGTCAGGACCCGGTCGGCGTGGTCGTGGACGAATCCGATCGCCCGCCGCATCCGGTCCGCGACGTCCGACCGCGACCGGGTGAAGGTCGAGAGCACCACGGTGGCGATCCGCCGGTTCAGGGCGGCCCGGTCGTCGGCGGGCAGCGCGGGGTCGAGGATGCGCCCGGAGACCTCGCGCAGCACCGCCCGCAACGGTTCGAGCGCGGGATCGGCGGCGTCCGGCTGGCGGAACACCGAGGACGCCCCGGTGTCAGCGAGCAGTGACGGCGACAGGTGCAGGAGCGTGGTGGCGGTCGCGTCGGTCTCGAAGCCGTACGCGACGGACGCCGAGAGCATCATCGGCCGCTCGGCACCGACCTCCCAGTGCTCGCCGTCGTCCGCCGTCAGGCTGGCCCGGCCGTCGGCGAGCCAGAACACGACGTGGTCGGGGCGCGGCCCGATCGTGCCCGACCGCGCTCCCGGCGTGGCGATGCGGTGGATCGACAGGTCGTCGTCACCGCCGGTCTCGTAACGGAACCCCTCGTCGTCGATGGTCACCGCGACGGCACGCGGTCCCACTCGTCGCCGTACCGGGACAGCACCGTCCACCGCGAGATCGGCCACGTGGTCACGAAGGCGCGCCCCACGACGTCGTCGACCGGCACGGTGCCGTGCACCCGCGAGTCGGCGGAGTCGTACCGGTTGTCGCCCATCACCCAGATGCGGCCCTTCGGCACGGTGACGTCGAAGTCCTCCGCCGCCACGCGGTCCGACCCGGGCTCGTGCACGACGTAGGGCTCGTCGACCGCGTGCCCGTTCACCGACAGGCGACCCTGGGCGTCACAGCACGACACCGTGTCGCCCGGCAGGCCGATGACCCGCTTGATCAGGTCGTCGCCCTGGCCCATCCCGAGCCAGCCGCCCGGGTCCTCGAACACGACGACGTCACCGCGCTGCAGCGGCACGACCCCGGGGACGAGTTCGTTGACGAGCACCCGGTCCCCGATCAGCAGGGTGTTCTGCATCGAGGCCGAGGGGATGTAGAAGGACCGGACCAGGTACGCCTTCACCAGGAAGGACGCCAGGAGTGCCACGACGACGATGATGACGAGGTCGCGCAGGAAGCGCAGACCGCCGCGCTTCGGCTCGGTCTCGGCGTGGTGGGTGGCGTTGTCGGCCGGTGCGTGCGTGTCGCTCAATGCGTCAGCACCACCTTGACGAGACCGATCACGAACGCCACCGCGGCCAGCACGATCCCGCCCCACAGGCCGAGGAACGTCGGCTGCTTCCCGCTGAACCGCTGCATGAACACGCCGACCAGCCCGATGCGCACGACCAGGATCACGGTCGCCGCGATCTGCGCCCACTCGGCCGGGAGCCAGCCGATCCAGGCCGCCGCGTAGAGGACCGCCGGGATGAGCCCCGAGGTCGCGATCGGGTTGGCGTTGCGGACGATCGTCGCGACGGAGTCCCGGCGGGCGGCACGCTCGTCGTCGCCCTCGGCACCGTCGTCACCCAGGCCGTGCGCGACGAGGTGCGCCAGCACGTGCGCCAGGTAGGTCAGCACGGCGGTCGCCAGGACGGTCGCCACCGCGGCCCCGTGGTGGATCTGCTCCGGGTTCACCGCGATCGCGACCGCGAGCACGGTGATGTTGCCGTAGATGTACGACGACATCCGGTCGCGCACGTGCTCGAGCGGCAGGTCGCGGGGGTCCGGACGGCCGCCTCGGGGTCCGTGCCCCGGTCGGGACGGCCGTCGTGTGCGTGGCATCCGTCCATCTTGGCCCCTGCGGTCGGCTGTCCGCCGACAGGACACCGGATGCGATGGCCACGCGGACGGCCGGTTCCGGCAGACTGGGGACCGATCGGCGCGAGGGAGCGCCGCACAGGAGGCACGGATGACGTCCGCACGACCACTCGCCCTGGTGACCGGGGTGGGCCGCAGAGCCGGCATCGGCGCAGCGCTCGCCACCCGGCTGGCGACCGACGGCTGGGACCTCGCCATCTCGTGGTGGGGACCCTACGACGACCGCGTGAGCGGCGGGGCGGACCCGGACGGGATCGAGTCCGTGGTGCAGGACTGCGAGGCGGCGGGAGCACGTGTGACGCGCCTCCCGGTCGACCTGGAGGACCCGGAGCAGGCGGCCACGCTCGTCGGCCGCGCCGAGACGGAGGCGGGCGCCCCCGTCACCGCCCTCGTCATGTCGCACTGCGAGTCCGTCGACTCCGACCTCCGCACCACCACGGTCGAGTCGTGGGACCGGCACTTCGCGGTGAACGCCCGCGCACCGTTCCTGCTCGTGCAGGCCTACGCGGCCGGGCTCGAGCGCGCCGCGGACGCCGCGCCGCGCGACCGACGCCGGATCGTCGCACTGACGAGTGACCACATCGCGTACAACCTGCCGTACGGGGCATCGAAGGGCGCGCTCGACCGGATCGTGTTCGGTGCCGCGAAGGAGCTCGGCAGCCTCGGGGTCAGCGCCAACGTGGTGAACCCGGGGCCGAACGACACCGGCTGGATGTCCGACGAGGTCAAGGGGTGGGCCGTCGAGGGCACCCCGCTCGGACGGCTCGGACGCCCGTCGGACACCGCCGCGCTCGTCGGGTTCCTCTGCTCCGAGCAGGGCGCCTGGGTGAACGGCCAGCTGCTGAAGTCGGACGGCGGGATCTCGAACAGCGCGTAGGACACCCGCTCGGTTGACGCGTCATCAACTTAGTTGACGCGTCAACCAATCCGGCGCACACTGGGTGCATGCAGACGCACGAACTCCTCGCCGCCGACACCGGGATGGGCGCCGTCACGCTCCGCGTCGCCGACCTGGACGCGATGATCCGGTACTACCGCGACGGCGTGCGGCTGTCGCTGCTCTCCCACGACGGCGGCGTCGCGGTGCTGGGCCGGGGCGCCACGCCGATCGTGGTCCTCGAGCACGCTCCCGCGATGCGGCATGCCGGACCCCGCGAAGCCGGACTGTTCCACACGGCGATCCTGTTCGACACCCGCGCCGACCTGGCCGCCGCGCTGTACTCGGTCGCGACGCAGTACCCGGCCACGTTCACGGGCAGCGCCGACCACCTGGTGAGCAACGCGTTCTACTTCTCCGACCCCGAGGGCAACGGCGTCGAGTTGTACTGGGACCGCGACCGCACCGAGTGGTCGTGGACGCACGGCATGGTCGACATGGACACGAAGTACGTCGACCCGAACGCGTTCCTGCAGTCCCACCTCACGCAGGACGCCCTGGACACCGCAGCGGCGCGCCCCGGCAAGGTCGGGCACGTGCACCTGTCCGTCGGCGACGTCGCCACCGCACGATCCTTCTACGTCGACACGCTCGGGTTCGCGACCACCGCGGGCTTCGGCGAGGCGCTGTTCGTCAGCGCCGGCGGGTACCACCACCACATGGCGATGAACACGTGGAACTCCCGCGGTGCCGGGCGACGCCAGCTGGCGCTCGGGCTGGGGATCGTGCGCATCGAGGTGCCCGGCGCTGACGACCTCGGCGCCCTGACGGAGCGGATGCGGCACGGCGGCGTGGAGCTCGCCGACGACGGCCGCACGCTGGCCTTCGAGGACCCCTGGGCGAACCGCATCGAGGTCACCGCGCCCGGTCGCGGCTGACGGCTCGGGAGGTTTCGCGCTGCCCGACACCTCACGCGCGCCCGGACCCGTGGAGTGTCGCGCAGCGCGAAACCTCGGCACTCGGGCCGCGGGACCGGCAGGATGGACGCGTGACTGACGACATCCGGTGGGAGGTGGTCGAGGAGAGCACGCTGTCGCTCCCCGACCACGAAGCGATCGCGGCGCTGCTCGGGCAGGCCTTCCCCGACTGGTCGCACTGGTACGTGGGCGGCAGGAGCTGGTCCGGCATGCAGCCGGAACGCCGGGTGCTCGCGCACGACGCCGACGGGGTCGTCCTGGCCCACGTCGGAATCCGCCGGATGTACATCTCCGTCGGCGGCGAAGACGTGCTGGTCGGCGACACCGGCCTGGTCGCCGTCGCACCCCGTCTGCAGGGCACCGGCGTCGGCCGCGAGCTGATGACCCGGACCGCGGCGGTCCTCGAAGGGCTCCGGGTGCCGTACGGCTTCCTCGGCGCGGGCGAGGACCGCATCCCCTTCTACGCGAAGCTCGGCTGGCACGAGTTCCCCGAGGCCGTCGGCACCTTCTCGGCGTTCACCGCCGAGGGCGCGGGCGTCAGCAACACCGAGCAGGGCGGCTGGATGGCGCTGCCGGTGGCAGCGCAGCTCGAGGACTGGCCGGACGGACCCATCTGGCTGAACGGCCAGCAGGTCTGAGCACGAGGACTGTGGGTACCCCCGACGCGCCGGCCCGATCCGGCTGAACGGCCAGCAGGTCTGACCCGCTTCAGACCAACGGACAGGAGGCCCGGTACCAGCTGGTACCGGGCCTCCTGTCCGTCAGGTCGTCCAGCGGGGCTTACGCCTCGACCGCCACCTTCTCCGGGTCCTCGTTCGAGCCCGGCGCGCTCGGCGCGACCGCGGCGCGCACGCGCGCACCCAGGTCGGCGTCGACGTTCGTCCAGTAGGCGAACACGCGCTCGCGCAGGTCGTCGCGCGTCACCTTCGAGACGTGGCCGGCGATGTTGCCGACCAGGCGCTCGCGGGCGGCGTCGTCCATGACCTCACGGACGAGCGTGCCGGCCTGGCCGAAGTCGTCGTCCTCCGGGTGCAGGGTCGCGGCGGAACGCTGCAGCGCGCCGTCCGACTCCCAGCCGGGTGCGTCGTCGGTCGCGTTCGGGTCGGCGTGCGCCCCACCGAGCGAGTTCGGCGCGTACACCGGCACCTCGGACTTCTGGAAGTCGAAGCGCATGCCGCCGTCCTTCGAGTACGAGTGGACCTCGTTCTTCGGGGCGTTCACCGGCAGCTGGGCGTGGTTCGTGCCGACGCGGTAGCGGTGGGCATCCGCGTAGCTGAAGATGCGCGCGAGGAGCATCTTGTCGGGGCTGGCCGCGATGCCGGGCACGAAGTTCGAGGGGGCGAAGGTCGCCTGCTCGATCTGCGCGAAGTAGTTCTCCGGGTTGCGGTTGAGCTCCATCGTGCCGACCTCGATGAGCGGGTAGTCCGCGTGCGGCCACACCTTCGTCAGGTCGAACGGGTTGAAGCGGTAGGTCGCGGCGTCCTCGTAGGGCATGACCTGCACCTTGAGGGTCCAGCGCGGGAAGTCCTGACGGTCGATCGCGGCGTGCAGGTCACGGATGTGGAAGTCCGCGTCCTCACCGGCGATGCGGTCGGCGTCCTCCTGCGTCAGGGTCTTGTGGCCCTGCTCGGTGATGAAGTGGTACTTGACCCAGAAGCGCTCGCCCTCGGCGTTGATCCACTGGTAGGTGTGCGAGCCGAAGCCGTCCATCTCGCGCCAGCTCGCCGGCAGACCGCGGTCGCCCATCAGCCACGTGACCTGGTGCGCCGACTCGGGCGACAGGGTCCAGAAGTCCCACTGCATGTCGTGGTCGCGCAGGTGCGAACCCGGCAGGCGCTTCTGCGAGCGGATGAAGTCGGGGAACTTGATGCCGTCACGGATGAAGAACACCGGGGTGTTGTTGCCGACGAGGTCGTAGTTGCCCTCGGACGTGTAGAACTTCAGCGCGAAGCCGCGGGGGTCGCGCCAGGTGTCGGGCGAACCCTGCTCACCGGCGACGCTCGAGAAGCGGGCGAGCATCTCGGTGGTCTGGCCGGGCTGCAGGAAGGCCGCACGGGTGAAGCGCGAGACGTCGTGCGTGACGGTGAAGGTACCGAAGGCGCCGCCGCCCTTGGCGTGCACGACCCGCTCCGGGACGCGCTCGCGGTTGAACTGGGCGAGCTTCTCGACCAGGTAGTGGTCGTGCAGCGCGAGGGGGCCGTCGGCCCCGACGCCCATCGAGTGCTCGTCGCTCGAGACGGGTGCGCCGCTGTTGGTCGTGGTGGTCGGGGTGCCGGTCGGCGTGTTCTGGTCGGACACGGTTCCTCCTGGGGGTGGGACGTTGGTTCGGTCAGGGATGCTCGGGTGGTTCGGGGTCCGGCGCGTCGTCGCGCCGGTGCGGAGGGCGGTCGCCGTCAGGCGGGCAAGGGGGCGTCGGGCGCCTGCGCGCTCGCGTCCGGGTCGTCGCGCTCTGCGTCGTCGCGCTCTGCGTCGTCGCGCTCTGCCGCTGCACAGCGCTCGCAGATGCCCCAGTAGGTGACCTCGGCGGTGGTGACGGCGAAGCCGTGGGTCTCGGACGGCGTGAGGCAGGGCGAGTGTCCGACCGCGCAGTCGACGTCCTCGATCGCGCCGCACAGCGTGCAGACGATGTGGTGGTGGTTGTCGCCGGTGCGCCGCTCGTACCGCGCGGGGCTGCCGGCCGGCTCGATGCGGCGGACGAGCCCGACGCCGGTCAGGGCGTTCAGCACGCCGTAGACCGCCTGGTGACTGGTGGTCGGCAGTTCCGCGGCGAGCGCCGTGACGATGTCGTCGGCGGTGGCGTGCGGCATCGAGTCCGTCGCGCGGAGCACAGCGAGTCGTGGGGTCGTGACCCGGAGCCCCGAGGAACGGAGCAGATCGGCGTCGGCATCCATGCTGAGCCTTTCTTTTGCAGGAATCAAGACAACAGGTTCACTGTACACGAGCTTCTGCTGCCGGCCCGCGACACGACGCATGCCGCTACCGGAATACGAAGTGTCACGATCCGGTCGCGATCAGCTGGAACGACGCTGGACCGACTGATCCGCACGCTAGCGTCCGGACATGTCCACGAGCCAGGGTCTGCCTGAACAGGCGAACAGCACCGCAGACGTCCGGGGGATCATCGCGAAGCGGGACCTGGTCGTCGACCTCATCCGGACGGCCTGCGTCGTCCTCGTCGTCGTCGTGCACGTCACGATGGTCGGCGTCGCCGCCGACGACCAGGGGGTGCGGGTCACGAGCCCGCTGCAGGAACTCCCCTGGTACGTCGCCGCCACCTGGGTCGGGCAGGTGATGCCGCTGTTCTTCGTGGTCGGCGGGTTCGCGAGTGCCGTCGGTTGACGCAGCACCGTCGCCCGTGGTGCGCCGAGCCCAGCCCGCGACTACCTCGCCACCCGTCTGGTGCGGCTGTTCCGGCCCGCGGTGCCGCTGTTCGTCTTCCTGGCCCTCGGGCTCGGGGTCGCCACGGCCGCAGGGACCCCGCCGGAGCTCCTCGCCGAGGTCGCGTTCGGCATCGGCTCCCCGCTCTGGTTCCTGGCCGCCTACGGCATCACGCAGTGCTGCGTCCCGCTGATGATGCGCCTGCACGAGCGTGCACCCTGGGCCACCCTCGCCGTGCTGCTGGTGCTGGCCGGAGCGGTCGACGCCGTCCGCCTGGCCACCGGCGTCGCCGAGGTCGGCTGCTCAACCTCGGGCCGGTGTGGCTCTTCGCGCAGCAGCTCGGGTTCCTCTGGGCCGACGGCTGGTTCGCGCGGCGCTCGAAGGTGCTGCTGCTGGGCGTCGCCGTCGCCGCGTACGCCGTGCTCGTGCCGATGACCTCGATCGGGCTGTGGGCACCCGACATGTTGCAGGACCTCAACCCGCCGATGCTCCCGCTGGCGTTCCTCGCGATCGCGCAGGCCTGCCTGGTCCAGCTCGTGCACGCTCCGCTCACCCGGCTGATGCGGACCCGGGCCGCGCTCGGTGCCGTGTTCGTGCTCGGCCGCGACGGCATGACGATCTACCTCTGGCACCTGCCGCTGTTCATCGTGCTGAACGGGGTCGCCCTGCTCGTCGGGGTGCCGTTCCCCCCGCCGGGGTCGGGCCCGTGGTGGGCGTCCCGCGTCGTCGCACTGGTCGTGGTCCTCGCCGTCGCGATCGGGGTCGCCCGGGCTCTGCGCTGGTTCGACCGGCCGCTCCCCCGGCTGCTGCCGTCCGCGGACCGTCCGTCGTGGCCGGTCGTCGCGGTCGCGGTCGTCTGCACGATCGGTCCGGCGTTCGTCGTCATGCAGCTGCACCTGTCGTTCGGCGTCGCGCTCGTCGGAGCCGTGGCCGTGCCGGCGGGCGTCTGGCTGCTGTCGCGGACCGTCCCGGCACGCGGGGTCGCCCGGATCTGAGCCGGTTCTCACCGACGCGGGGCCAGGACGGACCCCCGGTGGACCTCGGGCGGACGGAGGATGGCTCCGGCGGAACGACGGACGAGTCCGCCCGATCCCCAGGAGGCTCCCCACGCCGTCGACACCCGAGTTCTGGAGCACCTGGCGGTTCGATCCCCTGGCGGCGGTGCTCATCCTCGTCGCCGCGGTCGCCTACGGCCGGTGGATCGTGGGGGCTGCGCGACGGGACACCCGCTGGCCGTGGTGGCGCACGCTCGCCTTCGCGACGGCGCTCGCGCTGTTCGGCGTCCTGCAGTTCGGCATCGTCGGCGTCGACGACGAGCGGTTGCGCTGGGCGTTCGTGCTGCGGGCCGCCCTGCTGTTCTTCGCGGTCCCCACCTTCGCCGCGCTCGGCGCGCCCGTCCCGTTGCTCCGGACGGGAGGCCCGCCTCGCCTCGTCCGCGCCGCCGACGCCGTCATGGGCTCACGTCCGGTGCGCCTGCTCGGCAACGCGATCGTCGCACCGCTGGTCGCGCTCGCGCTGTTCGCCGTCCTGCTCACCCCGTTCTCGGCGGTGATCCGGGAGTCCCCCGCATGGGCCGCCGTCATCACCGTGGCCGTGCCGGCGCTCGGGTTCGGCCTGCTCGCGCCCCTGTCCGAGGTCGGCGTGCTCGTCTCGTCGACGTTCGCCACGGCCGAGTTCCTGCTGGCGTTCGTCGAGCTCGTCGTCGACGCGGTGCCCGGCATCGTGCTGCGGATCACGAACCACGTGCTCGACGGGTCCCTCGTGCCCGTGGTCGGGCGGGCCTGGTACCCGTCGCCGCTGCAGGACCAGCACCTGGCGGGCGACCTGCTGTGGTTCATCGCCGAGGTGGCGGACATCCCCGTGCTCGTCGCCCTGTTCATCCGGTGGCAGCGGACCGACCGCCGCGAGGCCCGGGCGGTCGACGCCCTGACCGACGAACAGATGGACGCGCTCACCCGAGCGCACCTGCAGCGCCGCGGCTGACGAGTCGGAGTGTCCCTCGTTCCACTTCGTGAGCAGCAATGGTCGGGTGCCCGAAGGCGACCCGACCATTCCTGCTCACGAAGTGCGCTCGTGCCCTACTTCGACGGGGCTCCCGCGGGCTCGGCGTCGGGCTGCGTGGTCACCGAGCCGGTCTGCTGCCAGGCGACGGTCTGCTTCGGCTTCGCCAGGAACAGCGCCGCGACGATGGCCACGACCAGCACGATCGCCGGCAGGTAGAGCGACTCGCCCATGGCCTTGGAGAACGGCTCGAGCAGGGAGCCCGGCATCGCGCCGACCTGCTGCTCGGCACCGCCGGCGGACACCCCACCGGACGACGCCGGGAAGTTCGCGGTGATCCGGGCCTCCATCAGGGCCGCGATGCCGGCGGAACCGAGCACCGCACCGATCTGGCGCGTCGTGTTGTAGACGCCCGAGCCGGCACCGGCCAGCTTCGGCGGCAGGTTGCGCGTCGCCGAGACCGACAGCGGTCCCCACATGCAGGCGTTGGCGAGACCGAGGAGCGCACTCGGCAGGAGCACCCAGCCCCACTCGGCACCGCTCGACAGCAGCAGGCCGAACCAGAACAGGCCGACCGAGAAGCAGGCGAGCCCGAACGAGGCGACCCAGCGCGGGTTCCAGCGGTTGAGGTTCTTGCCGACGATCGGCGCGAGGGCCGCGGACAGCACGGCCTGCGGCACGAGGAGCAGTGCGGCCTGGGTCGGCGAGAAGCGCAGGACGTCCTGGGCCCACAGCATGATCGGCAGCGCGAACGAGGCGATCGCGACACCGACGGCGGTGATGGCGACGTTGGCCAGCGTGAAGTTGCGGTCCTTGAACAGGCCGAGGGGCAGCAGCGGCTCGCCCTTCTGCACGCCCTGCCAGACGACGAACCCGGCGAGCACCACGAGGCCGACGATGATGAGCGACCAGACCGAGATCGGGCCGGCGATGACACCCCAGTCGTAGGTCTCGCCCTCTTGGATGCCGAAGACGAGCAGGAACAGGCCCACCGCGGACAGGAAGATGCCGAGGTAGTCGAAGCGGTGTCCGTGCCGCTCGAACGACGGCACGAAGCGCTGCGCGAGCACGAAGGCGACGACACCGACGGGGACGTTGACGAAGAAGATCCACTCCCATCCGAAGCCGTCGACGAGCAGGCCGCCGAGGATCGGGCCGACGAGCGACGCGATGCCGGCGACGGCACCCCAGAGGCCCATCGCCGCCCCGCGGTTCTGCGGCGGGAAGATGCGCGTGATGACCGACATGGTCTGCGGGCTCATCATCGCGGCGCCGAGGCCCTGCACGACGCGGGCGACGATCAGCATCTCGATGGACCCGGCCAGGCCGCACCACAGGCTGGCGAGCGTGAAGACCACGAGGCCGATCTGGTACATGACCTTCGGGCCGAAGCGGTCACCGAGCCGGCCGGTGATGAGCAGCGGCACGGCGTAGGCGAGCAGGTAGGCGCTCGTCACCCAGATCACGGAGTTGATGTCCGCGTCGAGCTCCTGGGCGATGGTGGGGGTGGCGACCGACACGATGGTCGAGTCGACGAGGATCATGAAGAACCCGACGACGAGTGCCCAGAGGGCAGGCCACGGCTTCTTCTCGGTCGTCCGCGGAGGCGTGACGGTGGTCATCGAGTGGTTTCCTTGCTGTTCGTGGTGGTGTCTGCGGACGCGGCGGGGGCGTCCCAGGAGATGTGGCCGGCGGCGATGCGGTCGGCCGTGGCGGTGAGCCACTCGATCTGCGTCGTGAGCGTGGCACGGACGTACGACACGTCGAGCCAGTAGCGCTCGGGCAGGTCCTTCGCGCGGACGACCCCGAGGATCTCGTCGGTCTCGTCGCGCTGGGCCCCGAGTGCGGTGATCCGCGCCCGGAGTGCCGACTCGGCCTCGTCGACCGACAGGTTCTCGATCTCGGCGACGGCCAGGTGGAAGACGGGGTACTCCTCGGCCGGTTCGGCGATCAGCCGGACGAGCCCGTCGTGCAGGGCCGTCCACCCGGCGTCCGTGATGGCGTAGGTGGTGCGTTCCGGACGGTTCCCCGCCCGGTCGGTCCCGACGACCTCGGCGTAGCCGAGCTCCACCAGGCGGCCGACCTGGTGGTACAGGGTGCCGGGCCGGACCTTGACGTTCCGTCCGTCACGGCGGTGCATCATCGTCTGGAACATCTCGTAGGGATGCGTCGGCCCCTCGGCCAGGAGCCCGAGCGCGGCGAACGCGAGTGGCGTGAGCGACGGCACACGTGCCTCCAGTCCGCTTGTTCGTTGTTGACTATTCGACTTGGAATATACGCGCTGGAACACACGTGAGCAAACGCACAGCAGGCACCCGCCTGGAGGCCCGGAGCCGTCCCGGCGTGTCGCGCGCGCCCCGTAGACTGGTCGCGTCCCCCCACCCCTGAAGTGCTGGAGAGAACACGTGCCAACGATCGTCGTCGAGGTCATGCCCAAGGCCGAGATCCTCGACCCCCAGGGGAAGGCCGTGGGCAACGCCCTCGCCCGCCTCGGCAAGGCCGACCTGACCAACGTCCGCATCGGCAAGCGCTTCGAGGTGACCGTCGACGGCCCCGTCGACGACGCCAAGCTGGCCGAGGTCCGCGACATCGCAGCCGACGTCTTCTCCAATGCGGTCATCGAGGACGTCGTGTCCGTGACCGTGGAAGGCCAGTGACCCGGATGCGCATCGGCGTCATCACGTTCCCGGGCTCGCTCGACGACCGCGACGCCCAGCGCGCCGTCCGTCTCGCCGGCGCCGACCCCGTCGCTCTCTGGCACGGCGACCACGACCTGCAGGGCGTCGACGCGATCGTGCTCCCCGGCGGGTTCTCCTACGGCGACTACCTGCGCGCCGGCGCGATCGCCGCGAAGGCCCCGATCATGGCCGAGGTCATCGACGCCGCCGGCAAGGGTATGCCCGTGCTCGGCATCTGCAACGGCTTCCAGATGCTGGCCGAGGCCCGTCTCGTCCCCGGTGCACACACCCGCAACGCGCACCAGCAGTTCATCCGCCGCGACCAGAAGCTCCGCGTCGAGACCACCGCGACCGCCTGGACCTCCGGGTTCAGCGCCGAGCAGGAGATCACGATCCCGCTGAAGAACGCCGACGGCCGCTTCGTCGCGGACGCCGACACGATCAAGCGCATCGAGGACAACGGCCAGGTCGTGTTCCGCTACGTCGGCGTGAACCCGAACGGCTCCATCGACGACATCGCGGGCGTCTCGAACGAGCGCGGCAACGTGGTCGGTCTGATGCCGCACCCCGAGCACGCGACGGAAGCCGGGTTCGGTCCGGACACCCCCGCTGCCATGGCCTCCGGAACCGACGGCCTCACCTTCTTCACCTCCGTGATCGAGCAGGCGCTCGTCAAGTGACAGGGAACAACGACACCGTGACGACACCCGTTCGCCCGAAGCCCGACACCGTGCAGGACGCGGCGGCCACCCCCGACAAGGAACAGCCGTACGACGCGCTGGGCCTCAAGCCGGACGAGTACGCCCGCATCAAGGAGATCCTCGGCCGCCGCCCCACCTCGGGCGAGCTGGCGATGTACTCCGTGATGTGGAGCGAGCATTGCTCCTACAAGTCCTCGAAGAACTACCTCCGTCAGTTCGGCAAGAAGGTCACGCCGGAGATGACGAAGAACCTGATGGTCGGCATGGGCGAGAACGCCGGTGTCGTCGACGTCGGCAACGGCTGGGCGGTGACCTTCAAGGTCGAGTCGCACAACCACCCGTCCTACGTCGAGCCGTACCAGGGCGCGGCCACCGGTGTCGGCGGCATCGTCCGCGACATCATCTCGATGGGCGCCCGCCCCGTCGCCGTGATGGACCAGCTCCGCTTCGGCGCGATCGACCACGAGGACACCGCACGCGTCGTGCACGGTGTCGTCGGCGGCATCTCGTTCTACGGCAACTGCCTCGGCCTGCCGAACATCGGCGGCGAGACCTACTTCGACCCGGTGTACCAGGGCAACCCGCTGGTCAACGCCCTCGCGGTCGGCGTCCTGCGCCACGAGGACCTGCACCTGGCGAACGCGTCCGGCGCCGGCAACAAGGTCGTCCTGTTCGGTGCCCGCACCGGTGGCGACGGCATCGGCGGCGCGTCGATCCTGGCGTCCGACACCTTCACCGAGGGCGGCCCGACCAAGCGTCCGGCCGTGCAGGTCGGTGACCCCTTCGCCGAGAAGGTGCTCATCGAGTGCTGCCTCGAGCTGTTCCAGAAGGACCTGGTCGAGGGCATCCAGGACCTCGGTGCCGCGGGCATCTCGTGCGCCACCTCGGAGCTCGCGAGCAACGGTGACGGCGGCATGCACATCTCGCTCGACGACGTCCTGCTCCGCGACCCGACGCTCACCGCCGAAGAGATCCTGATGTCGGAGAGCCAGGAGCGCATGATGGCGGTCGTCCGTCCCGACAAGCTCGACGAGTTCCTGAGCGTCGTCGGCAAGTGGGAGGTCGAGACCAGCGTTCTGGGCGAGGTCACCGGCACCGGTCGCCTCGTCATCGACTGGCAGGGCCAGGAGATCGTGAACGTCGACCCGCGCACGGTCGCCGTCGACGGCCCGGTCTACGACCGCCCGGTCGCGTACCCCACCTGGATCGACGCACTGCAGGCGGACACCGCCGCTTCGCTCGACCGTCCGGCTGACGGCCCCGCGCTGAAGGCGCAGTTCCTCAGCCTGCTCGGCTCGCCGAACCTGGCGTCGAAGAACTGGGTCACGAACCAGTACGACACCTACGTGCTCGGCAACACCGCACTGTCCTTCCCCGACGACGGCGGCATGATCCGCGTCGACGAGGAAACGGGGCTCGGTGTCGCCATCGCCACCGACGCGAACGGACGCTACTGCCAGCTCGACCCGAAGCAGGGTGCACGCCTGGCCCTGGCCGAGGCGTACCGCAACGTCGCCGTCACCGGTGCCGTCCCCGCCGCCGTCACCGACTGCCTGAACTTCGGCTCCCCCGAGAACCCCGAGGTCATGTGGCAGTTCTCCGAGGCGGTCGAGGGCCTGGCCGACGGCTGCATGGAGCTCGGCATCCCGGTCACCGGCGGCAACGTGTCGTTCTACAACCAGACCGGCTCGACCCCGATCCACCCGACGCCCGTCGTCGGTGTGCTCGGCATCATCGACGACGTCGCCAAGCGCGTGCCGTCGGGATGGCAGGACGACGGCCACAACATCTACCTGCTCGGCACCACGAGCCTCGAGCTCGACGGCTCCGCCTGGGCCGGCACCGTGCACGGGCACCTCGGCGGGCGTCCGCCGGCGGTCGACCTCGAGCGCGAGAAGGCCCTCGCCGAGCTGCTGTACGCGGCGTCCGGCGAGCAGCTGCTCACCAGCGCGCACGACCTGGCGGACGGCGGCCTCGGCCAGTCGCTCGCCGAGTCGGTGCTCCGGTTCGGCATCGGTGCCCGCGTGGTCCTCGACGAACTCGAGACCCGCGACGGCATCGACACCGCGACGGCGCTGTTCTCCGAGTCGACCGGTCGCGTCATCGTGACCGTCCGCCGCGAGGACGACGTGCGGTTCCAGGGCATGTGCGACGGCCGGGGCTTCCCGGTGCTGCGCATCGGTGTGACCGACGCGACGTCGAGCACGCTCGAGGTCCAGGGCGCGTTCGAGGCCACGGTCGACGAGCTGCGCGGCACACACGCCGCGACGCTGCCGGCCCGCTTCGGCGACGTGATTGTCGAGGACGTCACCGAGGGGTACGTCGGCCGCGGGCCGCTCGACTCCGACGGTGCCTTCTCGCCGCGCACCGACGCCTAGGCCCGGGTCGCGGATGCCGATCGTCACCCTGCCCTTCGCCGAGCTCGTCGACCGGTTCGGCCCCGTGCCGGACGGCGTCGAGCTGGACGTCTGGGACGTCGAGTCGCCGTACGGTCGCCCGGACGACGTCGCGATCACCTTCCTGCCGTTCTACTTCGAGGGGCGGCACCGCTGGCAGTTCGTGCACGACCTGCCCGAGCTCCAGCTGCTGCAGCTGCCGAGCGCCGGGTACGAGCACGCCGTCCCGCACGTGCCGGGTCACGCGCAGCTGGCGAACGGTCGCGGCATCCACGACGACGAGACCGCCGAGCTCGCGGTCGGCCTCGCGCTGACGTCGCTCCGTGAGATCTCGGCGTTCCAGGTCGACCGTGCCAACGGCGTCTGGGACGCCCGCGAGACCCGATCGCTCGCCGACCGCCGGGTGACCGTCGTCGGCTACGGGGCGATCGGGTCCGCGATCGCCACCCGGTTCGAGGCGTTCCGCACCGAGGTGACGGTGGTCGCCCGGACCGCTCGCGAGCAGGACGGCCGGCACGTGCACGCGTTCGGCGAGCTGCCCGAGCTCGCCCCGACGACCGACGTGCTCGTGCTCATCGCCCCGCTCACCGCCGAGACCGAACGCCTGGTCGACGCGGACCTGCTCGCGGCGCTGCCGGACGGCGCGCTCGTGGTCAACGTCGCGCGCGGCAAGGTCGTCGACACCGACGCCCTGGTCGCCGAGCTGCGGTCGGAGCGGCTGTTCGCGGCCCTCGACGTCACCGACCCGGAGCCCCTGCCCGCCGGACACCCGCTGTGGACGACGCCGAACACCGTGCTCACCCCGCACGTCGGCGGCAACACCGACCTGAGCGTGCCGCGGTCGATCGCACTGATGCGCAAGCAGGTCGCGGCACTGGCCGAGGGTCGCCCGTTCGAGAACCTGATCGAGTTCTAGCGCGCAGGCGAGCGGGTTCGCGGCGTCACTCGAGGCGCAGCGCCATCCCCAGGCTCGGCGCGACGTCGTCGAACCCGAGGGACCGGTAGAGCCGCTGCCCCGGCGGGTCGCCGACGAGCGTGACGTACGCACCCGCTGGCGCCCGGTCACGGATGTCCGCCAGCAACCACTCGACGACCCGGCGACCGAGCCCCCGTCGCTGGTGCGCGGGATCGGTGGCGATGTCGGCGATGTGGAAGTACCACCCGCCGTCGCCGATCGTGCGACCCATCGCGACGGGCGTGCCGTGCTCGTCGACCACGTGGCACGCCGACCAGCTGCCGGCGATCGCTCCGGCACCCTGGGCGGGGTCCTTCGGGGACAGACCGGATTCCCGGCGCAGCCGCAGGTAGTCCTCGAGCGGCGGCGGACCGACGACGATGCGGTACTCGGGCTGTTCCGTGGCGGAGGTCATGGTCAGAGCGGGACGACGCAGGTGGGGATGCCGACCGGGATCTGCGCGACGGCTTCGCCGGGCATGCCCTCGGAGTCGAGCGGCAGCACGGCAACGGCGTCGGACATCTGGTTCGCCACCAGGACGAACCCGGGCACCCGCGCGAAGTGCCGCGGCCAGACCCCACCGCAGGGCACCGAACCGACGGCGGCGAGCCCGCCGTCACGTGCGTCGAGCACCACGAGCAGGTCGCGCCCGCGCACCGCCACGTACGCGCGGCCGGCGTCGTCGACCTCGATGTGACTGAGCAGCGACTCCCCCACGGGGCCGTCAAACGTGGGCACGGCGGCGATCGTCACGAACGACCCGGAGTCGTCACGGCGCAGGCGGTGCACGTGCCCGTCGAGTTCACCGGCGACGAGCAGGTCACCGTCGATCCAAGCCATGTGCCGCGGTCCGGTACCGGGTGCCACGCGGTGCACGCGCAGCGCCTCGACGCCGGGGACCCCGTCCGCCGTGACGGTGATGCGGAACTCGTGCAGGGCGTCCCCGCCGAGGTCGGCGACCAGGACCGTGCCGTCGGGAGTGGCGATCGACTGGTGCGCGTGCGGGCCGTCCTGACGCTCCTCGTCGGGACCGGTGGCGTCGGGCAGCACCGCGACCGCCACCGCTTCGGCCGGCACCGAGCGCTGGTCGGCCTCGCCGTGCAGCACCACGCCGTCGCTGGCGGTCACCGAGGCGGCGTGCGACTCGGCCGCGGCGAGGGAGATCGCCGTGACCGTGCCGGAGACGTAGTTCGTGACGACGAGCACGCCCGAGGGGTCGACCCGGACGTGGCACGGGGCGTCACCGCCGGCGGGGGCGTCCCACAGGTGCTCGAGTGCGCCGCCGTGCAGCCGGAAGGCCGACACGGCACCGTCGTTCGTCTCGGAGACCGCGTACACCCGGTCGCCCGAGACCGCCAGGAACGAGGGGTCGTCGAGCACCGCGACGGTCCGGGGCGCCGCGGCTCCGACCGGTCCGCCGTCGACCAGCGAGATGCCGGTGGCGTTGCCGCCGCCCGTCGCCGTGTAGGAGCCGATGAGCAGCGTCGGCAGTTCGGCGCTCATTCGTCGCGGCCCGCGATGCGCTCGTGGTGGTGGATGACCTCGGCGACGATGAAGTTGAGGAACTTCTCGGCGAAGGCCGGGTCGAGGTGGGAGTCGGCGGCGAGCGACCGGAGCCGTGCGACCTGGGTCCGTTCGCGGTCCGGGTCGGCGGCCGGCATGCCCGATTCGGCCTTCAGGTGCCCCACGCGCTGCGTGTACTTGAAGCGCTCCGCGAGCATGTGGATGACGGCGGCGTCGATGTTGTCGATGCTCTGCCGGATGCTCCGCAGTTCGGCGACGGCCGTCGCGTCGGCACTCGCGTCGGCGCGCGTGTCAGAGGTTGCGTCGGCCTCGGGCGGGGTGACGTCGTCGTTCATGATCCGAGCCTACTGGCGGACGTGCAGCGGAACCCGGCCCGCTCCTGCGAGAATGTGCACATGTCGGTCCTGCTGGTGATCTCGGGTGTCTGTGCGGTCCTCGCGGGCCTCGTCCACGTGTACATCTTCTTCCTCGAATCGGTCATCTGGACCAGTCCGCAAGCGCGCCGGATCTTCGGCATCGCTTCCGAGACAGAAGCGGTGGCGACCCGCTCGCTCGCCTTCAACCAGGGCTTCTACAACCTCTTCCTGGCGATCGGCGCGATCCTCGGCGTCGTGCTCGTGCTCGCGGGCAACACCGTGAGCGGCTGGACCCTCGTGGTGTTCTCGACCGCGAGCATGCTCGGTGCCGCGGTGATCCTGCTCGGCTCGGGTCGCAAGTACGTCAACTCCGCCTTCAAGCAGGGCACGCTCCCCCTCATCGCGCTGCTCTTCGCGCTGCTGGGCTCCACCGTCGGCGTCTAGCCCCGCTTCCCTCCCCGAACTGCGAAAGCGACAGGGTGCCACCGAACATCGGCGGCACCCTGTCGCTTTCGCGGTCCTGACCAGCGGAACCGGCCAGCGCTGACCAGCACCGGCCAGCAGCAACGACCAGCCCTAGCCGAGCTTCTCCTCGAACTGCGCCGGCAGCTCGTCGAGCGCCCACTCGATCGCGGCCGTGGTGCCCATCGAGAACGCGGACGACACGTCCTTGTCGTCGAAGACGATCGCGTGCCCGGCCTCGACCGACGGCACCTTCTGGAACAGCTTGTTCGACGAGGCCTCCGACGCGTCGACGTAGATCGGCAGGATCAGCGTCAGGTCGGCGTCGAGCAGGTCGAGGTTCTCGTCCGACAGGTGCACGGAGAACTCCTTGCCGGCCTGCTCGTCGATGGCCTTGGGGATCTCGAAGCCCAGGTTCCGCATGAAGGTCGAACGGCTGTCGGTGGAGGCGTACGCCCCGAAGCCCTCGGAGCTGTAAGCCCCGACGACGGCCGTCTTGCCCTCGAAGTCCGGGTGCGCCTTGCGTGCTGCGGCGTAGGCGTCGTCGAGGCCGGAGAGCAGCTTCTTGCCCTCGGACTCCTTGCCGAGCGCCTTCGCGATCATGGTCGTCTGCTGCTCGGTCGAGGCGAGGTAGTTCTCGCCGCCCTTCGGGATCGCGACGGTCGGCGCGATGGCGGACAGCTTGTCGTACCGCTCCTTGTCGCCCGAGGACTTCACGTCGAGGATCACGTCGGGGTTCAGCTTGAGGATGTCCTCGTAGCTCGGTTCGAGCGTCTGGATGATCTTCGGGGACTTGTCGTACGCACCCTTGAGCCACGGACCGACACCGTCGCCGCCGAAGGCGAGCCAGTCGCTCGCACCGACCGGCTGGACACCGAGCTCGAGCGCGGTCTCGGCGTCGCCCCACCCGAGCGCGACGACGCGCTTCGGTGCCGACTCGATGGTGGTGGTGCCGAGGCCGGTCGTGATCGAGACCGGGAACGCGGCGTCGGACGACCCCGACGACGCCGAGTCGGTCGAGGAGCCGGAGCCGGACGCGCATCCGGCGAGGACGAGGGACGCTGCGACGACGGCGCCGGCTGCGGCGAGCACGCGTCGGAGACGCAAGGGAGAACGGTTCACGAAGGGTAGCCTAACCTAACGGGGTGCTCAGGAACACGGCTGGCTAGGCTGGGTGACCGTGGCGTTCACCGATCCAGGCCGCACGCACCTCGCGGTGCTCGGCTCCCCCATCGCGCACTCGCTCTCGCCCACGCTCCACGCTGCGGCCTACGACGCGCTCGACCTGCCCTTCACGTACGGGAGGCACGAGGTCGCGTCCGGCGAGCTCGCCGCGTTCGTCGCGGGGCTGGGTCCGGAATGGCGTGGGCTGAGCCTCACGATGCCACTCAAGCGCGAGGTCCTGCCGCTGCTCGACCGCACGACCCCGCTCGTCGACGAGCTCGGGGTCGCCAACACGGTCGCGTTCCGCCACGAGGGCTCCGCGATCGTCCGAGCCGGCGCGAACACCGACGTGCAGGGGCTCGTCCGCCCGGTCGAGGCCCTCGGACACCTGCCCGGCGAGGCCACGATCCTCGGCGGCGGAGCCACCGCGGCGAGCGCCCTGACCGCTGCCGTGCGGCTCGGGGCGTCGCTCGTCCGGGTGTTCGTCCGTGACACCGCGAAGACGCGCGCGCTGGTCGACCTGGCTGTCCGGCTCGGTGTGACGCTCGAGGTGCACCCCCTGACCGAACTCGCCGGCACGCACCACGGGTTCGTCCTCTCGACGCTGCCGGGTGGTGCCGCCGACCCGCTCGAGTTCCGTCCGTCGGGGCCGGACGCCGTCCTGTTCGACGTCGCCTACGAGCCGTGGCCGACCGCGGTCGCCAGCCGCTGGACCGACGCCGGGGGCCGGGTGCTGAACGGCCTCGACATGCTCACCGAGCAGGCGATCGGGCAGATCCGGTTCTTCCTGACCGGTGACGAAGACGAGCTGCTCCCCGACGAGGCCGGGGTCCGCCGGGCGATGCGCTCCGCGGTCGGCCTCGCCGCCGTCATCGGTTAGGCGACCCCTCGCGGACCGCGAGTCGTCAAAGACCGATAGTCGCGTCACACCGTTCGATCAGGTCGCGATCGTGCGTAGCGGTCAGGACGGTGGAGCCCCTCGGAGCCATTGATGGATGCGGATCCCCCCTGCGTGATGCCGACTGCATCCGTGCTGGCGGACGCCGCACTCGGTAGGAGCACCCCTACGAGGACCGCAGCGCCTACGGCTGCCATTGCGAGGGAACGGGGGACTTTCACTAGTTGGATGAACATGCTCGGCATGCATATTGGCTTTTACATTGAAATGGAAGTCCTCTAGCCTCCGGGTAAGCGCACCCCCAAGAGAAGCTGCATCGGGCACCCTGCCGAGTGGACGGCCATCGCGCTCCGGCCCCGTGTCGGGCGGCGTCAGGCCCGGGTCTGCGGGTGGTGCTTGGCGAGCAGGAACACCCCGGTGATGGCGATGCCCGCGGCGACCACGAACCCGGCGACCGCGAACCACGGTGCCCCCGATGCCTCGGCGAGCACGATGACGCCGATGCCGACCGCGACGATCGGGTCGATCACCGTCAGCCCCGCGATCACGAGGTCGGCCGAACCGCTCGAGTACGCGTTCTGCACGAAGTACCCGCCGAGCGACGCCGCCACGACCACGCCGGCGATGGCGAGCACGGTGAGCCAGTCGAAGGTGCCGTTCACGAACCGGTTGAGGACGACCTTGGCCAGTGTCGCCACGAACCCGTAGAGCACCCCGGCCCCGACGATGTAGTAGAGCGCGCTGCGGTGCTTGGCCACCAGACGGAACGACACCAGCACGAGCACCAGCACGACGGCCAGGATCACCAGCACGGTGACGAGCTGCTGGCGGGTGATCGCGCTCTCGTGCCCGACGAACGCCGCGATCCCCACGAAGATGCCGACGCCGATGATGCACGTCCACACTGCCCGCCGCGCACGACGACCGAGCGGCACACCCGACGACCGCGACGAGAACCACGTCGTGATGACCAGGGCGACGGCGCCCAGCGGCTGCACGACGATCAGGGGGGCGAACGCGATGCTGACGAGCTGCAGCACCACCGCGATGCCGAGCATGAGCGTGCCGAGCACCCAGTAGCCGCTCGAGACGAGCGCGACGACGTGCCGGACGCTCAGCCCCTTCGACTGCCGACCGAGACGTGCCTCGACCCGCTGCACCCCGCGGCTCTGGAACTGCGCCCCGAGCGACAGGAAGACCGCACCGATCAGGGCCACCGGGATCATCAGCCCAGCGAGCGCGCTCGCGCCCATCAGAGGCCAGACTCGATCGGCGGATCCGGGAGCGGTCGGTGAAGCACCAAGTCAGCCGCCCCTTCACCAACGCGTCTACATGTGGGCGCTGGTGCTGAAACTCTACCGGTCGTATGCGATACAGAAAGTCAGCTGCCGATGAGCCTGAGGGGCCTGGTGTTGACGGTCAGGCGACCACGCCGTCCACGTAGAACCATCGTCCCTGCTCCCGGACGAAGTCGCTCGTCTCCTCGAGCGTGCCGCGCTCGTCGTCGGAACGCCACCACGCGCGGAACGTGACGGTGCCGTGGGAGTCGAACGGGCCTCCCGAGGTGGTCGCCAGCACGTCCAACCGGGTCCAGCGCTGGGACGGGTCCAACTCCAGACCCGCCGGGCGGGTGCGCGGGTGCCAGGTCAGCAACAGGTACTCCGGCAGGCCCAGCGCGAACGCGCTGAAGCGGGAGCGCATGAGCCGTTCCGCGGTCGGCGCCACGGCCCCGGCGTGCAGGGGACCGCAGCACTCGCCGTAGGGGTTGCCGCTCAGGCAGGGGCAGCGCGTCGCGTCGGTGACCACCGGTCGAACGCTAGTCGACGATGGACAGCGTGACGGTGATGTTGCCGCGGGTGGCGTTCGAGTACGGGCAGATCTCGTGTGCACGCTCGGCCAGGCGCTGGCGCTGCTCCTGCGGGGCGTTCGGGGCGTAGACGTCGAGCTCCACCGCGAGACCGAAGGCGCCGTTGCCCGTGCCGCCGATGCCGACCTCGGCGGAGACCTCGGCGCCGGTGGTGTCGACCTCGAGCTCCTTGCCGGCGGCGTGCAGGGCACCGAGGAAGCACGCGGCGTACCCGGCGGCGAAGAGCTGCTCGGGGTTCGTACCCTCGCCGCTGCCGCCCATCTCCTTGGGCGGACGGGTGTCGAGGTCGAGCCGGTCGTCCTCGCTGCGGACGTGTCCGTCGCGGCCGCCTCCGGTGGCGTGGGCAGCGGCGGTGTAGACGATGTCGAGACTCATGGTCCGAGGTCACCGTGCTCGCCTGGACGAATCCTGAGCGGCAGCACCACGTCGCGGCTGCGGTGCTCCGGGCGGCGAGCGCTCGGGCGTGTCCGGGCGGGCCGGCGGCGGGCGCGAGCGTGTCGCTTGGTGAGCAGAAGATGTCGAGTCCCCCGCCCGCACCCGACATCTCCTGCTCACGAACGAGAGGACGATCGACCGTCCGGGCACCCGGCACCCCCACCGGGTAGACACGATGAGTGTTCAAGATCGGGTGGCAGGTGTTCCGCGAGCGTCTCCCCGCACTCATCGGGCCGCAGTACCGCCGTCGCGTCATGATCGTCGCCGCCGTCACGACGGTGGTCGCGTTCATCGGACTGCAGTGCCTCGCACTGTTCGTCGACGACGGTTCGGTCCCCTCGCGGTGTGGCTGGTCGCATCGGCACTGTTCGCGGCCGGCGTCGGCGGTATCGGTTCGTGCTTCGTCCCGATCGACCCGAAGGGGTGGGCGGTCCCGCCGATCCCCGGCATCGGATGGCGCACCCAGGAGGCCGTCGCCCGGTACTACCGCCGCAATCCGCCTCCGGTCGCCCCGAAGCACCGTGACGCCGTCCTCGACCGCATGTCCGAGACCCGCGACCTGATCGTCCGCGGAGCGTTCCGGGGCTTCCTGCTGCTCGGCGGCTGGGCCCTGGCACTCGTCGCGACCGTGGTGGTCAACGTCGCCACCGTGCCGGCCGGCGACGGGCTCGTCGGGCTGTCCGCCTTCTGGTTCGTCGTGCCCCTGAGCGGCGCCGTCACCGCGATCGGAGGACTGCGCACCCTCGGCCGCCAGGAGCAGCTCCGGGTCGAGGCCGAAGCGCTCCCGCCGCTCCCCCCGTCCTTGCCACCCCGCGGCCGTCCCGGCGCACGGAGCGGCAGCAAGCTCGCCCTGCCGGAGGAGTGACCCGTGTTCACGCTCGGCTGGCAGGTCTTCCGCCGGCACGTCACGGACGTGCTAGATCCGGCACGCGTCCGTCGTGCAGCGGTCGTCGCGCTGGTCGGCATGGTCGTCCTGGAGGCCCGGGTCGACTGGACGGGGACCACCCCGGTCCGCAGCGTGGTCGCGATGGTGCTGCTGGCGCTCGGCGTCGGACTGCTCACCTTCGCGTGCATCCCGACGTGGCGGCCGCCGGACCCCTCGACCACGATCAACGGTCGACAGGTGCGACCCTCGTGGCAGCTCGCCGCGCGAGGCGCCACGCAGCTGTACGTGCAGCGTCGTCCGGTGCCGGTCCTGCCGGAACACCGCGACATCGTCCGCACCGACACGGTCCTGCTGCGGCGCGGCATGATCGGCATGCTCGCCCGGGTCGCCCCGGTGGTCGCAGCCGGTGTCGGCGCCGTCCTCGCGGCGTTCATCCTCGGGAACGCGAGGTGGTTCCACGTGCTGTGGATGGCGAGCTACGTGCTCGTGCTGTCGGAGTACGTCGTCCGCCTCGGCCGCTCCGAACGAGCCCGCTTGGCCGCCGAGTCCCTCGAGCCCGCCCCCGAGACGCCCGCACGCCCCACTTCGTGAGCAGAAGCGGTCGAGTCGCTGTGGGGCAATCGACCATTCCTGCTCACGAAGCGTGAACGGCGCACCCCGACGCGCACGACTGTCGGCGGTGGCGGGCACACTGGGCGCATGTGTGGAAGGTTCGTCGTCTCCGACACCACGGCCGATCTGTTGCCCGAGCTCATGGGCGAGCTCGCCGCCCGGACCGAGCACGTCGACGAGGACACCGGCGAGGTGCACCCCGGCCTCGCCCCGAGCTGGAACGTCGCCCCGACCGACCCCGTGTACGCGGTCCGCCAGCGGCACGGCGAGCGCGAACTGCCGCAGATCAGCTGGGGCTTCGTGCCGAGCTGGGCGAAGGACTTCCAGAAGCAGCGCCCGAAGCCGATCAACGCCCGCATCGAGACGGTCGCGACGAGCGGCATGTTCAAGCGGGCCTTCGCCACGAACCGCTGCATCGTCCCGGCGCAGGGGTACTACGAGTGGGTGGTGCGCGAGGACGGCAAGGAACCCCACTTCGTGCACGAACCCGGCGGTGCCCTGGCGATGGCCGGCGTCGTCAGCGCCTGGCCCGACCCCACGAAGCCCGAGGGCGACCCGGACAAGTGGCGCCTGTCGCTCGCGATCATCACCCGTGACGCCCACGTCGCCCCGGGCGAGGTTCACGATCGCATGCCCGCGTTCCTGACGCCCGACGGCTACGACGACTGGCTCGGCGGCGACCTGCACACCGACGACCTGCTGGCCCTGCTCGACCACGAGTCACTGACGGTGGCGGCGGGCCTTGCGCAGTACGAGGTCGCCCGCACGGTGAACAGCGTCCGGAACGACGGGCCGCAGCTCATCGCGCCCGTCGCGTAGCCGGTCGCGCCCCGCTCGCAGACGGGAGGCCCGGATCACCGCAGCGGGTCTGCTGCGGCGATCCGGGCCTCCAGTCCGGTGCCCTGTTACGGACGTGCGCTGCGGCGGATGCCCGGCGCGGCGCGGACCGCGATCCGTCGTCGGGTCACCAGGAGCACACCCGCCAACATGAGCGCGAGTGCCGCGAGCCCGAGGCCGACCAGCCCGGTCACGCCCGTGAAGGCGAGTTCGGCGCCGTGGACGATCGCGGCGAGCCCGGTCGGGAACGTGACGGTGATGGTCGCGGTGACCGTCTGACCCGCACTGTCGGTGATCATGTAACCGACGAAGGTGGTTCCGGTGAAGCCTTCCTGCGGGGTGAAGACGACACGGCCGTCGCGGATGGTCCACGTGCCCTGGTCGGCGACGACCACGCGGTCGGTCGGTGTGCCGGACTCGGGGTGGAGCAGGTGCAGCGTGCCCGACTCGAACGTGGCGCCGCCGGTGGCGGAGTCGTTGTCGAGCGGATCCACGACGACCCGGTGTCCGACGATCCCGGTGGCGGAGTCGTCGGTGGCGACCGCCGCGGCGACCACGGTCATGGTCGCGGTGGCGGTGGCCCGCTGCCCCGAGGCGTCCGTCACCGTGTAGGTGAAGGTGTCCGTGCCGGTGAAGCCGGCGGCCGGGGTGTAGACGTACGCGCCGTTCCGTTGGATGGCGACGGTGCCGTGGGCGGGCTTCCGGGCCGGGGCGGCGGTGAGGCCGGTGCCCTGGTCGTCGGCGAGCAGGCCGTGGCGGGCGTCACGGGTGACGGGTGTGCCGGACACGGTGTGCCCGGAGTCGTCCGCTGCGGCGATGCCGACCGTGATCGTGACGGTGGCGTCGACCTGCTGCTCCATCGAGTCCTGCGCACGGTACGTGACGGTGTCGGTGCCCGAGAAGCCCGTCGCCGGGGTGTAGACGAACGTGCCGTCGGCGGCGATGGAGGCCGTGCCGTGACGCGCCTGACCCACCGCGACGACCGTCAGGGCGTCACCGTGGTCGTTGCCGAGCACACCGTGGCCGGCGACCCGGACGGTCGTGCCGGCCGTGGTCGTCGCCCTGTCGTCCTTCGCGGCCGGGGTGACGTCGATCACGACGAGCGCGAACGCCGCGGTGCCGGCGCTGTCGTTGGCCGAGTAGGTGAACCAGTCACGTCCCGACCAGTTCGACGTCGGCTCGTAGACGTACGAGCCGTCCTTCTCGAGCGCCAGCGCGCCGTGCAGCGGCTTCGTCTCCATCGCCGCCCACAGCCCACGGCCGGAGTCGCCGACCAGGACGCCCCTGTCGGCGGACATGCGCATCGAGCGGTTCGTCGACATGGTGCGCCAGTGGTCGACGGCGGCGACACCGACGACGACCGTGACCGTCGCGGTCGAGGTCCGTCCGGCGCCGTCGGTCACCGTGTACTCGAACGTGTCGGCACCGGAGAAGCCCTTCTCCGGCGTGAAGACGAGCGAGCCGGGTTCGGTGCCCTCGATCACGGTGCCGTGCTCGGCGCGGCCGTGCGCGGTGACGGCGAGGCCGGTGCCGTGGTCGTTGCCGGTCAGGGTCGCGCCGCTGATCGGCAGCGCGGTGTTCGCCGCGGTGCGCAGGGCGTCGGCGACCGCGGTCGGCGTGACGGTCACGGTGACGGTCGCCGTCGCGGTACCACCGGTCGGGTCGGTCACCGTGTAGGTGAACGTGTCCGTGCCGGAGAACCCCTCGGCGGGCGTGAACGTGACGTTGCCGGGGGTGGTCGTGCTGCCGCCCGTCGCGCCGCCGGTGATCGTGGCGGTGCCGTGGCCGGGCTGCGACACCGCGGTGACGGCCAGCTTCGTACCCGAGTCGTTGCCGGTGACGGCGACGTCGACCGGGGTCGCGGCGCTCGTCGTCGCGGTGTCCGCGGCGGCCTTCGGGGCGACGACGATCGTCACGGTGCCCGTGGCGGGCGTGCCGGAGCCGTCGGTGACCGTGTAGTCGAACCCGTCCGGGCCGGAGTAGCCCGGCTCGGGCTTGTACGTGTACGACCCGTCCTTGCCGACCTCCACGTCACCGTGCCCGGGCTTGGTGTGGTCGGTGACCGCCAGGTCGGTGCCCTTCGCGCCGTCGAGCAGTCCGGTGCCGGCCGGCACGGTGGTGGTGGCGTCGGCCTCGGCGGACGTCGATCCGCCGCCGGCGACCGGGGTGACGGTGACCGTCACGGTGCCGGTGTTCGTGTTCCCCGACGGGTCCGTCACCGTGTACGTGACGGTGTCCGTGCCGGAGAAGCCGTCCTTCGGCGTGTACGTGATCGTGCCGTCGTCGTTGCGGGTGGCGGTGCCGTTCTTCCCGCCGGAGACGGACACGACGGTCAGGCCGGTGCCGTGGTCGTTGCCCGTCAGGGCGCCGGAGGTGACCGTGGTGCTGCCACCCGCCGCGACCGTGATGGTGTCGGGCTCCGTGCCGGGGCGGACCGTGACGGTGACGGTGCCGGTGGTGGTGCGGCCGGAGGGGTCCGTCGCCGTGTAGGTGAAGGTGGCCGTGCCCGAGAAGCCGTCCTTCGGCGTGTACGTGTACGAGCCGTTCGCGGCGAGCTCGACCGTGCCGTGTGCGGGCTGCTGGTCGACGGCCGCGGTCAGGCCGGTGCCCCGGTCGTTCGCGAGCACGCCGTCGCCCTTCGCGACGGTCAGCGTCGAGCCGGCCGTCGCGGTGGCGGTGTCGGCCGTGGCGCGGGGGCCGACGACGACCGTGACCGTGCCGGTGGTGGAGCGGCCTGCGGCGTCGGTGACCGTGTAGGTGAAGGTGTCGGTGCCGGAGAAGCCGGACGCCGGCGTGTAGACGACCCGGCCGGTGGCCTGGTCCAGCACGACGGTGCCGGTGCCCGTGCTGCCGTCGGTGCCGGTGCCGGTGCCGTCGGTGCCGGTGCCGGTGCCGTCGGCGCCGGTGCCGCTGCCGGCGGTGACGCCGGTCAGGGTGAGCCCGGCGCCCTGGTCGTTGCCGGTCAGCGCGGCCGGAGCGATGGACAGCGCCTCGCCGGCCTTGGTCGAGACCGTGTCACCGGTCGCGACGGGCCGCACCGTGATCGTGACGGTCGCCGCACCGGTGGTGACACCGCTGCCGTCGGTCACCGTGTAGGTGAACGAGTCGGTGCCGGAGAACCCGGCGGTCGGCGTGTACTCGATCGCGCCGTCGGTGGCGACCACGGCGGTGCCGTGCGTCGGACCGGTCGCGATCGTGGTGCCGAGGTCGGACCCTCGGTCGTTGCCCTGCACGTCGATCGTCACCGGGGTACGGGCGTTCGTCGACGCGGTGTCGGCACCGATCGTCGGGTTCACGGTGATGGTGACGGTCGCGGTGCTCGGCGAACCGGAGCCGTCGACCGCCGTGTACGTGAACGCGTCGGGGCCGGAGTACCCCTCGGCCGGCGTGTACGTGAACGTGCCGGTGGCCCCGTCGAGCGTCAGCGCACCGTGGGAGGGGGTCGTGTTCGACGCCACGGTGAGCCCGGCGCCGGAGTCGTTGCCGAGCACGCCCGTCGCGCGGGTGCCGGCGGTGGCCGTGCCGCCCGCGGCGACCTTGACGGTGTCGTCCTGTGCGGCCGGGGCGACCTGCACGGTGACGGTGACGGTTTCGGTCCCGCCGCTGCCGTCGGTCACCGTGTACGTGAACGAGTCCGTGCCGGAGAATCCGGCCGACGGGGTGTACGAGTACGAGCCGTCCGGACGCACCGTCGCCGAGCCGTGGGCGGGGGTGCGGTTGCCGGTGACCGTCAGGCCGGTGCCCAGGTCGTTCGCCAGCACGTTGCCGGTCGCCGTGGCCCCGGCCGTCGCGGTGACGGCATCGGCCGTCGCGGTGGGCAGCACGGTGAGCCGCACCGTCGCGGTGACGGTCGCGCCGGAGCCGTCCTTCGCGGTGTACGTGAACGAGTCCGGGCCGGAGTACCCCTTCTCGGCGCCGTAGGAGAACGAACCGTCGGCGGCGATCTTCACCAGACCGTTCGACGGCTGGCCGTGGCCGGTCAGCGTCAGGTCCGACCCACGGTCGTTCGTCAGGACGCCGTCCGCTGCGTCCACCTTGAGCACGGTGCCCGCGTGCACGCTGTACGCATCGTCGGAGCCCTTCGGTGCGACGGTGACGGTCACGGTGCTGGTCGAGGTCTGCCCCGACGAGTCCTTCGCCGTGTACTGGAACGTGTCCGAGCCGGAGAACCCGCCGGCCGGCGTGTACGTGTACGAGCCGTCGGCGGCGACCGTGGCGGTGCCGTGCGTCGGCGTGGTGTTCGAGACCACGGACAGGCCGGTCCCCTGGTCGTTCGCGAGCACACCCGAGGCAGCCGGCACTGACAGCGCCGTGCCTGTGGGGGTCGTGGCGGTGTCGCTGCTGGTGGTGACGTGCGTGGCCTTCAGCGTGTTCGTGAAGGTGACCAGGACGTCCGTGCCGTCCGCGGTGGTGGCTGCCGGGAACGTGAAGGTCCCCGTGGTGCCGGTGCCGCTGGCGACGGTCGTGCCGGTGGTCTGGTCGACCGCCTTCCACGTGGTGTCGTAGTTCGCCAGGTCGGTGGTGCCCGCGGCGGTCTGCTTGACCGTGTAGTCCTTGTTCGGCGTCGTCAGGACGGCGCCGGCCTTCTGCGCCTGCACGCCGGTCGCGGATCCGCTGGTCGTGCCGGCGCTGCCCGGCTTGGTGGTGTCGATGCCGCCACCGCTGATGGCCAGGGCGAACTGGTCGCCGCTGTTCCAGCGCTGGTCGACGCTCGCGGCACCGGTCACGGTGTCGGCGTAGTTGCAGCTCGCCAGGTCGGACGCGGCGAAGTCGCCGGCGATCCGGAAGTTGCGGACCTCCTTGCCCGAGGTCGGGTCGAGCTGGTAGATCGTCGTGACGGTGCTGTTCGTCGGGGTGTTGGAGACGTAGAGGTAGCCGTCGGACGAGAACGCGATGCCGGGGCTGTTCGTGCCGGCGGGCAGGGTGGCGATCGCACTGGTGGTCATCGCGGTCGTGCCCGAGGCCGTGGGCACGGCGTCGGTGTTCACCCGGTACACGGTGTCCGACGCGACGACGAAGAACAGGCCGCGCGAGCTGAACGCGAAGTCGCCGTTGCCGTCCTTCAGGCCGTCGATCTGGCCGACCTGCCCCAGGTACTTGCCGCTCTTCGGGCCGTACGCCCCGAGCCAGCCCTTGTTCGAGCCGTAGTAGTAGATGCCCGTCACCGGGTTCACCGCGCCACGGATCACCGAGCGGACGGACTCCGTCGCGACCGGGGCCGACGCGACGCCGGTCTTCGGGTCGAACTGCCGCAGGGTCGCGGTCTGGTTGTTCGACGCCGCGAACATCGAGACACCCTCGCGCGAGATGCCGAGACCGTTGTTCGCGCCGGTGCCGAGGTTGGTGACGTCGGCGGTCGTGCCCCGCGAGGCTCCCGTGCTGATGTCGACCGCGACGACCTTGCCGGTGCCGTCGATCGCGTAGAGCGTCTCCTGCGGGGTGCAGACCAGGGCGCCGTCCTTGGTGGCGCTGACCGCCGAGGCCGGCGCAGCCGCGACGACGGCCGAGGTCGCGGTGAGACCGGTGCCCACCAGGAGTGCGGCTCCGAGCACGGCGACGGCGCGCAGGCCGGGTCGACGGGTGCCGGCAGGACGGTCGGGACCGTCGGTGGGCACAGCGGTGCCCGGGTTCGTACGCTGCATGATCACTTTCGGGTCGAGACGATGCGGGCGCCGAACCGGCCGGAGGATCAGGGAGAACGGTGGACGGCGCCAGGTTGATCCTGGCAGTTCCCCGAGTCGCATCGGGGACAATTCCGGTCCCCAATCGGGGGGACCACTCGTTCTGGGGGTACGGCCGGAACAGCGGCGCGCCACCTCGTGCGCACACGACGAACCCCCGCCGGCATGCCGGCGGGGGTTCGAGGATCAGCGAGCGATCAGCAGTGGATCAGGCGGTCGGACGGATCACGTCCGGCAGCAGCACGTGCAGACGCTCGGCCAGCCGCGACTTGGCTTCGTCGAGGGAGCGGAAGTCCCCGACGTACTCGCCGAACGTGTCGGCGACGAAGAAGTGGGTGCCCTGCCGGTCGACGGTGCCGCCGTAGTAGCCGCCGTAGTTCGCGACCCACAGACCGGTGTCAGCCTGCGCCCACGAGATCCGGACGGGGGCTGCCTGCACGGGAGCCAGGACCTCGGCCTCGATCTCGGCGATGACCTCGATCGTCTGGGTGTCCAGGGTCACCTCGGCCTGCTGGCGGTGGGCGACGGTCGTGCTCATGGTGCTGCTCCTTCGTGCTGTGCTGCGTACTGGGTGGTGCCGGTGGTTCCGGGTGGTGCGGGCGTCGCGGTCGACGCCGGTGGTCCTGGTGGGAGCTGTCGTCACTCGACCGGCCGGATGACCGGCGGGAGCATCACGTGCAGCTGGTCCTCGAGCTTCGTCTGCGCCTCTTCGAGGGAGGCGAACTCGCCGACGACGAGCCCGAAGGTGTCGGAGGCGACGTACCGGTCGTCACGCTTGTCGACGCTGCCGCCGAAGTACCCGCCGTAGCCGGCGATCCACTCGCCCTGGTCTTCCTGCACCCAGGTGACCTTGGCCCGCTTCGGACGCGACGAGAGCGCTGCGTCGGCTTCGAGGATCGCGATGGTGTCCACGGTGTCGGTGTCGAGGGTGACCTCGGCCTGCGTCGCGTTGTTCACGGTGATGCTCATGTCGCTCTCCTTCACGATCCGGGGTACATCTGCTGACACGAGAACGCTACGAGAAGCGCCGAGGGGATCGCCAGCGAGGCCCGTGGATTCACGGGTTCCGTCAATGCCCTTCATCGGGCTGCCCCGGATTTCCGGGGTGGTGTGACGCACTTCCGGGGTACAGCGCCAGGATCGGGGTACTCGTTTTCCGGATCGCCGCGATCAGGGGACGAGATGGTGCGGACACCTGCCTGGAGGCGCGACTCGCTAGCGTCGGCACGTGACCTCCGACAAGCCCCGCGTCGACGACCGCGCTCCGGCCACCTGGCGCAGCCGTCGGTTCGCGACGGGGCTGGCGATCGCCTACGGCGTCGCCCTGGTACTCGTCGGGTTCTGGGGCTCCCCCGTCGACGCTGCAGGAGGCCCGTGGCTCACCCGCACCCTCGCAGCCGCGCATCGACACGGCCTGCCACAGCGCATCGACTACGCCACCGTCGAGTCGCTGGCGAACGTGGCCTACTTCGTACCGCTCGGCCTGCTCGTCGTGCTGCTCGCCGGCGCCAGGTGGTGGTGGGCCGCCATCGCCGCGGGGCTCGTCGTCAGCGCGTGCATCGAGACCGGCCAAGCGCTGTTCCTGCCCGCCCGCACCGCGACCATCGACGACGTCGTCGCGAACGGCGTGGGTGCGCTCCTCGGAGCGGTGGTGGGGGTGCTGCTGCTCAGCCGTGCGGCTCATCGCCGACGGTGACTACCGTTCACCGCATGAGCACACAGACGGATCCGTTGGAGCAACACGTCGCCGTGTTCGGAGGGAGCGGCAGCGGGAAGACCGTGCTGCTGTCGTCGTTCTACGGCGGCGCACAGGAACCGCGCTTCCGCCGAACCAAGGGGTACGCCGTCCGAGCCGTGGACAAGGCGCAGGGTCGGAAGCTGCACCAGAACTACCTCGGCATGCGCGATTCAGCGTCGGCCCCGACGGCGAACCGCTTCGCGTCGACCGAGTACGCGTTCACGATCGAACCGACTGCCGATGCGACGTCGAAGTCGAAGGTCCGGGGGAAGCCGAAGGCCGCGAAGACGCTCCGGGTCGTGTGGCACGACTACCCCGGCGAGTGGTTCGAGCAGGACCCGAGCTCCGCGGAGGAGGCGGAGCGGCGGGTCGAGACGTTCCGTTCGCTGCTCAGCGCCGACGTGGCGATCCTGATGGTGGACGGACAGCGCGTGGCGGAGCACCCGGGCGAGGAGGAACGGTACCTGAAGGCGTTGCTGACGGACTTCCACACCGGGCTGTCCGAGCTCCGCGACGACGTGCTGAACGGCGGGCGACGACTCGCCCGGTTCCCGCGGATCTGGGCGATCGGGCTGTCGAAGTCCGACCTGCTGCCGGACGTCGACGTCGAGCGGTTCCGCGAGCTGGTGCTCGGCAAGGCGGGCGGGGAGCTCGAGGAACTGCGGTCGGTCCTGCGGAGCTACGTCGAGGACCCGGACGCGCTCGACGTCGGTGAGGACTTCCTCCTGTTGTCGTCGGCGCGCTTCGAGCCCGGCAGGATCGACGTCGGGACACGCACCGGGGTCGACCTGCTCATGCCGATCACCGCCATGCTCCCCTTCGAGCGGTTCGCCAAGTGGGCCACGAACAAGCAGCGCGCCGTCGCCGTCGCCGAACAGCTCCTGCGGTTCGCCGGGCCGGTCCTGGGGTTCCTCGGGAGCAAGCGCCTCAAGCTCCCCGGACCGGTCGGTGCCCTGGTCGGGCTCGTCGCGGGCGAGGCCGGTCGACGCGGAACGAAGTTCGCTGCCGCGCGCGTGGCCAAGCTGAAGAAGGAGACGACGGCCGAGGCGGACTTCGTGACCGCCGTGCTCGAACGCTTCGCCGACGACCTCGACCGGGGTGTCGCGCAACGTATCCTCCGTCGGGGCGACGCGTGACGTTGATCTGGGCCACGCGTGGCCGGACCTGGGGCTTCCGTTTCCTGATGCCCGACGGGAGCGGGGACGACCCGCTCCGGGCCTACGACGAGGCGTTCGACGGCGTGGGTGACGCGGCCGAGGTCCTTCGACACCAGGACGGGTCCGCGGCCCTGCGGTTCACCGACCCCGAGGGTCGGCGCGATCGTGCCGGTCGTCCGATCCCCCACGAGTTCGTGCTCTTCCCGCCGCTGAGCGAGCGCGTTCGCTCGATGGACGACGCCCTGACGGAAGTCTGGCCGCTGGTGCGTGACCGGTACGCCGCAGTGTGGGACCGGCCGACCCCGCCCGCTGCCTGACGTCAGATCTGGCGGGCGGACGCCGAGCACGACGAAGCCCCCGGAGCAGATGCTCCGGGGGCTTCGTTCAGTTCGTCGAGACTCAGACGGACTCGCGCTGGCGGCGGACGGAGCCGCGGACCAGCAGGAGGCCACCACCGAGGACGACTGCGCCGCCGGCGACCCACAGGGCCAGGGCGGAGACGGTCGAACCCGTGAAGGCCAGCGTGCCGTCGGTGCCGTCGCCAGCACCGGCGACCGGCACGGCAGCAGCGTCAGCCGGGGCGACGGTGAAGGCCGCGAAGCCGACGACGCCCGAGGTGGCGCCGGTGGCGGTCAGGTTGTAGGTGCCCGAGGCACCCTGGGGGAACGTGACGTTGACGTCGAGCGAGCCATCCGAGGCGGCCGTGTAGGTCTTCGAGACGGTCGTGGTCGGCAGCGCGCCGAGCGTGACCGCACCGGCACCGGTGACCTGGACGTTGACGGTCTCGTTGTCCTGGAAGGCGCCGGCCGTGAAGTTCACGGAAGCGGTGCCACCGGCCACGGCGGTGCCGGAGACGGAGACGTCGGAGTCAGGCGTGTAACCGGCGGCGTTGGCGACGGCCGGGGTGGCGAGCAGTGCGGCGCCAGCCAGCACCACCGCTGCGATGAGCTTCTTCATGAATGGTTCCCCTAAAGATCTGAATATCCAGACCCTGACACCCAGAGCCCGCTGTCCGCCGGTGGTTGACCCCAGCCATGGAAATGGCGGTTGTTATGGCGAAGTTGTCTCAATCTAGCGGACTTTCACAGCTTGGTACCAGATCGCGTGGATTTTGGTCATTGGTCGACGTGTGTTCACCACCGTGACCGTCCCGCCACGAAGCACCGTCTCCGGCCAGCCCTGACCCTCGGAATCGGAAACCCCAGATGAGAGCCGCTCAATCGCGGCGATGGAGCCGGCTGTGCGTCAGGTCAAGAGCCTTTGGCCTCGGACAGGTTTGCCTGCTGCCCCCCGGAGTGGGGGCGCGATCCGGTTCGCATTGTGGAGGTTCCGGCGTCACCCTGCGGCGAGCGGCTGCTCGCAGTCGAACGTGAGCGGCTCCGTCTTGGTCTGACGGACGCCAGGCGTGGAGGTCGCCTGCACGGGCGACTTCGCGAACTGCGCCTCACCGAGGAAGGCCACGCGGTAGGTCAAGCTCTCGCCCGGTGCGAGCAGCGTCTGCAGCTGGGCCACCGGGTGACCGCCGTCGGTCGCTGTCTGCACCGGAGTGGTCTTGCCGTCCTTCGTGGCGCCGAGGAAGATCGCGTCCCGCGGCGCGTACGCGGCAAGCAGGGTCTTGATCTTGCCCGGTTCGACGCCGAAGTCCCCACCGCCGGTGACGTACCGCGGCAGCCTGGTCGCGGCATCGGCTGGAGCCGTGTTCTTCAGGGTGATCTCGACGACGGACGTCGGGCGGCCGTCCTTCCGGCACACCGAACTGCCGACCGAGACGCTCTTGTCGAGGTAGTAGTCCATCTTCGCGCCGGTTCCGTCGTTCAGGTAGACGGCGAACTGGTTCGAGTCGACGCTCGCCGTCGGCAGCTCGCCGGAGACCGGAGTCCCGCTGATGCGGCGCTGCTCGGCTTCGTCGGCGCTCCACAGTCGCAGTCGCCCCTCGTCCGAGCTCTGCGTCAGCGCCGACACGAAGGCCTTCGCGTCGAACCCGCCCGACGAGACCTTGGCGAACACCGCGCTGGCGGCGGACGCGAAGAAGGCGTCCTGCACTGTCGGGTCCGGGTACTTGGCGTAGACGTCGCTGAGCAGCAGCTGCACCGCGTTGTCGGCGGTCAGAGTGTCTCCGGTCGGCAGCTGCACGGGGCCGGTCGCCTTGAGGATGAAACTGAGCGTCACCGGGTCCATGGCGAGCACACCGTCCACCTGCTGGCCGAACTTCTGCTTCCACATCTCCCGCGCGAGCTTCGCCGACACGTCGAAGCGTGGCGTGAGGGTGACGTCCTGCATGTACTCCCCGGTGATCTCCCCGTAGAGCCCGCGCGTGTCGGCCGCCAGTGGCAGGACTGGTTGGTCGTAGGGCCCGAAGTCCCCGCTCGAGGCCTGGGCTGACAGACGGAGCGAACCGTCCTTCGCGTCGAGCGCCGCCACCGCACCGGGGATACCTCCCCCGGCTCGCAGTTCGGCGTTGTTCTGGAAGAGCAGCAGATACCGCCGCTGCCCGTCGTGCCCGAGCATGGCCGGCGCGAGCTGCACGATGCGGTTCGCTGCGACCGCCTGCTCGGACGCCGACGACAGCGCGTTCCGCAGCTGCCCCACGGCGGTGGTGACCGGCGAGAGGGTCCCACTGGTGTCGATCCGCGCCGCGTCGGAACGCGCCTGCTCGAGGGTCTTCGTGGCCTTGTCGACCGCGGGCTGCGCGTCCTCGATCGGCTGGAGATCGATCTTGCCGTCCTTCGGCGCGAACGAGTCCGAACCGAGCTTCCCGAGGACCCCGGCGACCGGACTGACGGCGTCACTGGCCACGTCGTCGACGATCACCGACACGTCCCGCACGGCCCGCAGGTTAGTCCCGAAGAACGGCACGGACTGCGCCGCGCCCCACACCGGATCGCCGGTCAGTGACCGAGCCGACGCGGCTTCGTCCTCGAGGTGCCTCGCGGTCTTCTGCGCGGCCCCGGTGTCACCACCGGTCAGTTGTGACCGGAGGGTGTCGACGTCGGCGACGGCCCGCTCCAGGTGCCCCTTGGCGAGTACGCCGCGGACGCCCACCCACGCGACGGCGAGGATCAGCAGCAGGACAAGGGCGAGGACGACCCACAGGACGATCCGGGCCCTGGACCCCCGGCGTACTGCAGTGCGTCGCGACTCGGGCTGGTCGGACATGAGGCGATCCTACGGTTCCGTGCGTCCCACACCCGTCACTGACGGACGGAGTCCGCGTGTTCCCGGTACCAGTCGATGGTGGAGCGGAGCCCGTCCTCGAGGCCGATCTGCGCCGTCCAACCGGCGTCCGCCAGCTTCGACACGTCGAGCAGCTTCTGCGGGGTCCCGTCCGGCTTCGTCGTGTCCCAGACCGTCTCGCCCTCGAACCCGACGATCTTGCCGATCGTCTCGGCGATCTCCTTGATCGTGACGTCCGACCCGGTGCCCACGTTGACCTGATCCGGGCCGTCGTAGTGCTCCATGAGGTGGAAGACGGCAGCTGCCATGTCGTCGACGTGCAGGAACTCGCGACGGGGCGAACCGGTCCCCCAGTTCTCGACGGTCCGTGCGCCGCTGCGAGCCGCTTCGTCGTACCGACGGATGAGTGCCGGCAAGACGTGGGAACCGGTCGGCGAGAAGTTGTCGCCGGGACCATAGAGGTTGGTCGGCATGGCGGAGATCCACGGACGGCCGAACTGCCGGCGAACGGCCTGCACCTGCAGGATGCCCGCGATCTTGGCGATGGCGTACGCGTCGTTCGTCGGCTCGAGGTGACCCGTGAGCAACGCGTCCTCGTGGATCGGCTGCTCGGCCATCTTCGGGTAGATGCACGACGAGCCGAGGAACACGAGCCGCTCGACACCGTGCTCCACAGCGGCGTCCATCACGTTGACCTGGATCTGCAGGTTCTCGCTCAGGAAGTCGTGCGGGTACGTGTTGTTCGCCATGATCCCGCCCACCTTGGCGGCGGCGAGCACGACGTGCTTCGGCTGCTGCTCCGTGAAGAAGGCGAAGACGGCGCCGCGGTCCTTGAGGTCGAGCTCGGACGAGGTCCGCCCGACCAGGTCCGTGAAGCCCTCCGACTCGAGCTTGCGCCAGACCGCCGAGCCCACCAGGCCGCGGTGTCCCGCGACGTAGACGCGGTCAGCTCGATCGATCGGACCGGGGGCGAAGTCGGTCGTGGTCATCAGGAACCCCAGCTCTCGAGACGGACGGTGTCGATCCAGGGACGGCCCTCGTGCTCGAGGGCGGAGATGTCGGCGTCGACCATGATCCTCGCCAGCTCGGCGGTGTCGACCGTCGCTTCCCAGCCGAGCTTCTCCTTGGCCTTCGAGGCGTCGCCGACGAGCGCGTCCACCTCGCTGGGCCGCAGGTAGCGCTCGTCGAACCGCACGTGGTCTTCCCAGTTCAACCCTGCGTGCGAGAACGCGGTGGTCAGGAAGTCCTTGACGGTGAAGTCCCCGCCGGTCGCGAGGACGAAGTCGTCCGGCTCGTCGACCTGCAGCATCCGCCACATGCCCTCGACGTACTCGGCTGCGTAGCCCCAGTCGCGCACCGAGTCGAGGTTGCCGAGGTACACGTGGTCCTCGAGGCCGGCCTTGATCCGAGCGACCGCGCGGGTGATCTTCCGGGTGACGAACGTCTCACCACGACGCGGCGACTCGTGGTTGAAGAGGATGCCGTTGACCGCGAACATCCCGTAGGCCTCGCGGTAGTTCCGGGTCACCCAGTAGCTGTAGACCTTCGCCGCGCCGTACGGAGAACGCGGCCAGAACGGCGTCTCCTCGTTCTGCGGTGGCGGGGTGGCACCGAACATCTCGGATGACGACGCCTGGTAGAAGCGCGTGTGGATGCCGGACACGCGGACGGCCTCGAGCATGCGCATCGTGCCCACACCGGTCACGTCGCCGGTGTGCTCCGGCTCGTCGAACGAGACCCGCACGTGTGACTGCGCGGCGAGGTTGTAGACCTCGTCGGGCTTCAGCTCACTGAGGAGACTGACGAGTCGCGCTCCGTCGCCGAGGTCGCCGTAGTGCAGGAACAGCTTGGCGTCGGGGTTGTGCGGGTCCACGTACAGGTGGTCGATCCGCGACGTGTTGAACGTCGAGGCGCGACGGATGAGTCCGTGCACCTCGTACCCCTTCCGGAGCAGCAGCTCGGCCAGGTATGACCCGTCCTGTCCGGTGATGCCTGTGATCAAGGCCTTCTTGCGCAACTTGGTCCTCTACTTCACGTTGTCGATGTGAACGCGCGGCTCAGAGCCGCTCCGCCTTGATTCTGTCTCGCAGAGCCGTACTCGGGCCCGACACGATCTTGCGGATGAAGAACGCGTCGTTGGAAGCAACCAGTGGCCAATCCTCCGCAGTGAACACCCGGATGAGAGTCGGATCGATCAGATGCAGATTGGCGTACCGCCAGTTCCCTGGCCCGACGTAGTCCTCGAAGCCACCCGCTGGGGTCGCCGACGCGAACCGCGTCTGCATGACCAACGAATGGTAGAACTTCTCCTCAGGACAGAAGATCGACGCGAAGTAACGCTCGACCTCCGGCGTCACCAGCGCCTCCATCTCGCGAAGGCAGGACGCAGTCACCGCGAAATGTGTCCCACCGTGGCCGACTCGCAGCCCGTCAGGCACGAGCGGAGCCCGCCGCATGCTCAAGGGGCCGTCGATGACCCGTATGAATCCGTTCCGGATCTTCCGGAGGACCCTGTTGTTCGTCCGGGTCGACAGGAGACGCAGGTCGCGGTGATGACGGCGGTCGATCTGGCTGCGGTACTTCTGCTCGCTCTTCGATATCTCGAAAGCACGGAGGTACTGCCGACCCGGATGGCTCTCCAGCTGCGCGATCAGCTCGTCCATTGCGCGAAGGGGATAGTCGGACCCAGAGAGCAGGATCAGGTAGTCATCGTCGGCAGCGAATTCGAGTCCTCGCTGCACGAGTTTCCGGATGGCCTGCACTTGCGAGTAGCCGCCCCAGTTGACCTGAACCCTGTCCTCGATCATTCGGACGTTGGACCTGCCCGCAACAGCGCGCGTGAATGCCGGCAGGTCGACCTTTGCATCGACATGGACGATCACTTCGTGCGGCGACAAGGCGTCGACGAGCTCCCGGAGGTGTTCCGCGTCCTGGAAGGTGTAGACGAGGAATATGGGTTTCACTGTCGACCCTTCATGGTGGAGGGAAACCCGGTCCACGCCACAGCGCGACCCGTCTCCTGAGGGGCCGAATCTACCGCACGAGGGTGACGCTCGGTCAGCCGTCGAACAGGGCTTCGGCGGCCCACTAGGTGGCCTCGCCGCGACGCCCCAAGATCCCCCGGCGCCGAAGGATCTCCAGTGGTGGAAAAGCTCGACGCGCAACGAGGACCCACCCGGCAAGGAGGATGAGCCCGACACTCCCACCGGCGACGTTTGCGACTGAGACTGCTGAGTCGCGGAAGAGCGCCAGGAGCGCCAGGAGCGAGAAGTAGAGCACGAGCGCGAATGCGGCGGGCTGCGCATATCCGAGCACGAGTCGCCGGAGACGGATCGCTCGGACGCGCCGGGCCGCGAGGATGTGGACCACGTGCCTCCCGACCATCGCTGCGATGAGCGCCACGAGGGCGAAGACGTACTGCTGGTGGACTGCGACCATCGCCACCCCGACGGCGCTCAGGACGAATGCGATGGCCTCGGACATCCAGATGGACCGGAACAGCGCAGCCGATTCGAGCGCACCGGCCAGGAGCACCATCAAGGGCTGGACAGCTCCGAGAACGGCGAGCAGCGGAAGGATCTGAGCTGCGAGTCCCCACCCCGGCCCGAGTGCCACGTGAACGAGTTCTGGTCCCACTCCAGCGATGACGGCCCCCAACGGCAACGTGAACCAGGCAACGAGGCTCAGCATGTCGAGCCATGCGGCTCGCGCGGCTGACGAGCCGATCTGGTAACGACGGAATTCCGGGTAGATCACCTGCATCAACGCGTTCTGGAGTTGCGAGAACGGGATCGTCGAGAGGACGTCAGCGCGATTCCACGCCCCGAGCACACTTGCTCCGACGAACTGACTGACGCTCCATCGAGGGGCGTTGCCGGAGATGTACTGGAAGACCGAGACCGCGACCAGTTTGGTGCTGAAGCTGACGTTGTCGGACCGAAGGGCGAGTCGGCCCGGTACGAGATCACCGCGGAGCCGGGTGGCCGCCCAGAGCAACGTCCCCCACTGTCCGATGATCGCCGACACGGCGAGTGACTCCGGGCTTCGGAAGAGGAGCACGGCTCCGGCACCCGCGACCATCCCGGCGACGTTGGAACAGAAGGTGGCGATCGCCATCTCACGAAAAGCGCCCTGGCGGCGCAGGAGGCCCGTACTCAAGCTGAGGAACGGCATCACCAGCGCGCTCACGGCGAGGAGACGAACAGCGCCGGCGGCCTGCGGGGCGCCCCAGAATGCGCTCCAGAGATCGGCTGTGACCAGGGTGAAGAGCGCCGCCGCCACTCCGAGGAGCAGCGCGTAGGTCGCGAGGGGCCGTGTCGACGAACGTTCCGCATCAGGTGCACGAGCGGCCGTCTGCGACAGTCCACCGGAACCCAGGAGGTTGACGAGCGCCGCGATGGAAAGCGCAACGCTGTACGCACCGAAGACGCCCGGAGCGGCGAGCCTCGACGTGAGGGCCGCGTAGCCGAGTTGCACGACGACGGTGAGGAGTTGCAGCCCGTAGACCCATGACGCCCCCGCCATGAGGCGTCGCCCGTGCGACGTCACGAAGGGGCACCCGCGACCAGGCGGCCGAGACGAGTGGTGTCGAGGCCCTTGTCAGCCTGGTAGGCAAGCCAGCGGCCGGAGTCGGGCACATGGTGCCACCAGGGGGTCCGGGCGATGACGGGCGCCCGCGACACGAGCGCGGCGAGGAAACCGAAGGAACTCGGTGCCGCTACGACCACCCGAGCTGCCGCGATCTCGATGAAGTCCTGATCGCGCTCGCCTCCGTCGCTGATCGACACTCCGACGTGCTCCAGGTCGCGCAGGTCCGCAGCGTCGCCCGACGTGAAGAGCCTGATCGGCATGCTGCTGAGAGCTGACACGCCCCTGATCTCGTTGATCAGGCCTTGGTAGTAGTCGAGACCGATCCAGCGGTCGGGATGTGACTGAGGACCGATGTCGCCGCGCCGAGCATGGACAGCGATGTAGTCCGCGTTCGACTCGAGGCTGCGGAATTGATCGCCGAGGTAGCCTCCGAGGACTGCGCGTCGGAGCGGTTCTGCGGCCGGCGTTTGGTCCCAGCGACGCTGGTCCAAGGCCAGGCGCCCGATCCACGGACGGCTCGAACGAGGTGCTGCACGGCTCGTCGTTTCCTGGAGAGCGTGAAGCGACCAGTCGTCGGTCTCGAATCCAGTCGCGGCGAGGCGATGCTCGCGCACTTTCCCGGACGGTGCGGCAGCGGTCAGCTGCGCCAGGTCGAAGAGCCCTTTCGTGTCCTTCGTCACTTCCCCACCGAGGTACGGCACCCCGAGATCGGCGGACCAGAGGTAACCCGCGATCCACGTCGACAGCTGATGGCCGAGATCGGGGTACGGATCGATGCGCACACGGAGTCCCAGCAGGTTTCGTGGAGGTGTCCAGGCCCCCGGCGCAGTTCCGCCATCGCTCCTCCTGCGGAGCTCTTTGGCGTTCTTGCCCCGCTCGATGCGAAGCGAAGCACGAAGGGGGAGCGTACTGATCGGTCCGATCCTCACGGCCGTCCTCCCGTCGTCCGGCCCCAGACGGCGCGGGCGTCCGCTGGGTCGATCCACCGGGTGCGCCAGTTCAGCATGTGGACCATGAGATCGTCCTGTCGAAAGTACTCGTCAGCGAAGCGACGGCCCGCGGCGATAGCGTCGAGGCGATCATTCCTGGTGGTCTCGGCCAGCACCCGCTCGATGGAACCGATGAGGGCCTCCGGCGACCGTCCGCGCAACAGGAATCGGCTGCTGCTCGCCGGGAAGATCTCGTCGTACCCGGGGTGATCGGTCGTCGCATGGATCGACCCTGCAGCCAACGAGATGGGCAGCCGGTTCGAGAAGTAGGACGCTTCGCCCGCGAAGTGGTCCCAGTTGGCGCTGACCCAGCCTGAGGTGATCGCCTCGTCTTGCGCTTCGAAGGGCACGGGCCCCTTGGCCGTCGTTCCGTCCCAACCTCTCCCGAAGACCGCGAGCCGGTCTCCGAAGTGCTGCTGCATCAACTCGACGAATCGAATGCGTTCCCGCCAGTCGGGCAGACCTCGGAGCCGAGGGCGATTCCGGTTGGCGACGATGACGACGTCGAATGGACGGTCCTTCCGGATCGGTCGGTCGAAGTTGGCGCTTCTCGTCGGTTCGTAGGCCGAGGGGATCCAGCGGACGTCTGCGCTCCCCGCCCGGCGGAAGTTCTCGCTGAACCCGCTGCTCCCCACGGTGAAGACGACGTCCGCGGCCCTGCCTGCCGCCTTCGCTTCGGGAGGGATCGGATGCAGGTACCTCGAGTAGGGATCAGCCTCGTGGTAGATGAAATCGCCGGGACAGGCTGCGCGCAGAGCCGCGAAGTGCTGCCGACGCAGTCCGGTGTGTCCGAGGTGCTGCATGAACAGGATGTCCGGGCGGAAATCCGACACCCGTCGCACGAGCTCCTCACGGTGACGCTCGGCGTCTCCACCGTTGCGGATCGCGTCCAGGACGCTGAAGGTCGCGAGTGAAGCGACGCGGCCGGCCCTGACCAGCGCTTCCAGCGGATCACGGAAGCCGAGTTGGCGGAAACCGCCGAACTCGTTCGGCACGTAGAAGATCCGTGGCGACGATTCAGACATCGGGTGCTCCCGCCGCCTTGTCAACGGCGAGCCGGACACCCTGCTCTCGCAATGCGTCCCAGTGGGCGCTCAGTTCTCCTTCGCGGAACCGAGGCCTGAGCACCTTCGCCGGGTTGCCGGCGACGACCGTGTTCGCCTGGACGTCCTGCGTGACGACTGAGCCAGCCGCGATGACGGAGCTGTCCCCGACCGTGACGCCGGACAAGATGATCGCTCCGAACCCGATCCAGACGTCACTTCCGATCGTCGTGACGGCGCTGAGGGTCGGAGTGTCACCCACCCAAGGACTCGCGGTGATGGGGACCCCCACGACAGTCATGTCGTGATCGCGTCGACCGATGATGGCCGCCCGATTGGCGATGAGGACCGCGTCGCCGATGCTGCCGTCGACTTCGACACGGACGTCGGACCCGAGATGGACATCCGAGCCGATGGTCAGCGACGTCGGCGCCCAGAGACGGACGCGTGCGCCGAAGCGCAGGCCGCGCTCGCACGACACGGTCGTCGGCAGCGACCGGAACCACCGCCGCCGCCGGATGCCTGTCAGCACTCCTCGGATCACGGGGCAACCCTTCTTCGTCGTTTGGTGATGGTGGCTCGGTACACCGCCGTGTACTCGGCGACTCCCCTGGCGGCATGGAAGTCGATCGTCGGACCGCTACTCGCCACGGCTCCCGCTCGGAGACGTTCGCTCCACTTCGCCGGTTCCCGTTCTGCGAGTGCGACGACACCACTCTGCCCCACGGCCCACCGGAGCCCCGGAACGTCCGAAACGATCGCGGGCAGGCCGACGACCAACGCCTCAGCAAGCGCAACAGGCATGCCCTCGTGACGGCTGGGCATCGCGAACACGCGCCCAGCGACGAGCGCTGCTCCCGGATCAGCAACCCCGCGAGCGACGAGGAGTCCTGCTCGCTCGAGTCGTTCGAGGAGTTCCCCTTCGACGGGCCCGGCATCGTCTTCGGAACCGATGTGGGCAACGCGGAGGTTCCCGAGGAGCGCTGCCTCGAGTGCCACTTCGTGGTTCTTGATCCCCGAGCAGTTCCCGACGATGACGATCGGGGCCGAGGGCGCCACCACCGCTTCGGCACGCTGCCTCGCCAGGTCGAAGAACCGGTCCTCCACCCAGTTGTAGATCACCTGGGGCCGACGGCCGAAGCGCATCTCGTTCGCTGCCACGTCAGGGCTCGGAGCGATCAGAGCGCTGATCAACCGGTCAGCGACGATCGCCTGCACGGCACGACGTGCAAACCATCGACCGCGCGCGTCGAACACGTTGTGGATGGTCCTCACGACGGGCAGTCTCCGGTTCAGCCTCCGGATAGCGAGCACTGTCTGCAAGTACCGGCCCTCGGTGTGGATGTGCACGACATCCGGTTCGACGTCGGCGAGGAGGCGCCGCAGTACCTCGCGCCCAGCGGCTGTGTGCAATGCGCGGTCAGTGGTGGTCACCGAGTAGCCAGCGTCCCGGATCGCGCTCCCGAACGGATGCTGCTGACCCACACCGAGGACATGACCGTCGACACCCGCCGCTCCGAACTCCTGTGCTCCGGAGACGAGCATTCGCTCCATGCCACTCGGTTTGAGTTCCCCGAGGACGTGCAGGACCCGAATCCCGGGCGTCACCTGTGCACCTCAAGCCGCGGGGAGCCACGCAGCGCGGGCGTCTGTGGGGAGATCGCCTCGGGGAAGTCTCGGTCGAGGAACGCCAGGGCGAGGGGCAGACACGTCCACCACTGCCACGAATACGTCCATCCGTAGACGAGGAAGCACACGAGCACGGCAGTCAGGAACACGTCGCGGTTGGCCCTGAACCCGGCGAAGAACCGAGGCAGGAAGATGACCAACATCGCGCCGAGTCCGATCAGCCCCTCCCGCAGGTACACGGTGACGTACCAATTGTGTGGAGCGAAAACCACCCATCGGCCGACGCCCTCGAACCTGCCGAAGCCGTGACCGAAGGGTGCTCCGAACAGGACGGTCAGCACGCCCTCGCCCACCGATTGCACGATGAGCCCGATCCAGCTCGTGAGTCGCGCGGAATACGTTCCGGTGTTCGATGCTGAGCCGGCGAACTCAGCCACGATGCTGCTCGTCGACGACTGAACCGCCGACACCAGGACGCCCCCGACGAGGAGCGCCCCGAAGAGCAGCACGAGCTTCTGGCGAAGCGCACGAGGTCCGCGGACCAGGAGAACGAGTGCGACTGCAAGGGCTGTCAACCAGACAGTCCGCTGCTGACTGACGATCACGAACACCATGAACAATCCGAACAACCAGACCCAGCGCGTTTGCGCATTCCGCTGCCAGAGCCGGAGAGCAAGAACCGCACAGAGCGTGAGGAGCAGGGCTTGCCCCGAGACCAGAGGTCGGCCGGTCTGGCTGAGTTCTCCGCTGACGAGAACGAAGTCTGCGGTCCCGCCCAACCCGTACCGCGCAACGTGGTACAGGCCCACGATGCACAGTCCGACACCTTGCACGATGACGAGGAACTTCTCCGCGTAGACGACCTCGGATTGCGGCCAGGGACGCGTCACCGCCCAGAACAAGATGCCGAGGACGTACAAGAAACCACGTGCCTCGTTCACGGCGACGCCGAGGCCGAAGGTCGCGATCCCCTGAACGAGCGAGATCGCGAGCAGTGCGACGAGCACCGCACCAGCGATGACCGCAACAGGTGGGAAACGCCGGACCACCGCACGAGCGTCCAGGAGTCCCGCGACGATCAGGCTCACTGCAAGCCCGTCGCCAAGGGTGATGGTCGTGCCACCGAAAGTACCGATCGTTCCGAAGTTCGGGTACTCCCATGCCGTCACGGCGTACAAGGACGCCACCCAGTAGACGACGCGCGGCTGCATCCGCACCAGACCGATCGCGAGGACCATAAAGATGATCGCCACTGCGAGGAAGAGCAAGGTCGTCACCGGCTTGCTCCTTCGCCGCGCGCTGTCCGACGGAGGGTCCGAATCCACCAGAGCGCGTAGGACGCTGTGTAGAAGAACCACCACGAGCGTGCACTGTGCCGGCGCAGGTAACGCCGCAGCGAGCGCGGATTGCCCGCCCCTTTCTGACTGACGAACGAGCGCCAGGCGCTGATGAGGGATCGGTGCGAGACGGTCGGGTTCCGGCTGCAGTAACCGACCGTGCCCCCGGTCACCCAGATCGGCACACCTGCCGAGGTCGCCCGCATCCCGTAATCCACATCTGCGTACGCGTGACTGAATCCTCCGTCGATCGATCCGACTGCCCGAGCGATGTGGACCGGTAGGAGTACGACGTTGCCGTTGAACGCGTCGACTCGCTTCGCTTCCTCGACGAGTCCTGACGGCTCGACGAGAGCGAACGAGAGCGGATGGATCCCCGTGCGCCGGAGACCTCCGTACGTCAACTCGCCCGAAACCGCGTCGACGGTACTCCCGATGAGGATGCCCCCAGGCAGGCGAGATGCCGCTTCGAACAGTGCCCGGAGCCCCGAGCGCTCGAGCTGGACATCGTCGTTGAACCAGAGCAACCAGTCGTCGTCCCGGACGTCATCCCGTGCCAGTACCGCTGCCTCAGCAGTGGCCATGGACAGCGCCCAGAAAGCCGAACCGTCACCTCGCAGGACCGTCAGCCGATCCGCGGCGGCGGTAGCTTGCGCGATGGTGTCGTCTGATGAACCGTCGTCGAACAGCGTCACGTCGTACTCGACACCCGCACCGGAAGCCGCCTCGTGGAGCGACCGCAACGCGTTTCCGGTGGTGTCAGCGCGGTTGTGGCTGGCCACGATCACGTGCAACCTACTCATCGTCGTCCTTGATCGCTTCCTTCAGACCGCTGTGGAAATACTGCGCCATGTTCTCGATGGAGTACTTCTGAGATGCCCGGCGGCAGCTGTCTTGCATTCTCGCAAGTGCCTGCCGATCGCGAAGGAGCGTCACGACGGACCGGGCGGCGTCCTCGACACCATCAGACACGACGCAGGTCCTGCCGGGCTCGAGGTACCCGAACTCCGGTCCGTGCAGGGAGGAGGCGAGCGTGACGATCGGCCGGCCCGCTGCAAGGCTGTCGATGGCTGTCAAGCCGACTCGACCGGGAAGCAGGAGCAACTCGCTTTCGCGGAGCATCGACGCTTTCGCGCGTCCTGACACGGGGCCGCGATAGTCGAGCCACGAAAGTCGGTCAGCGGCGGACTGGACCACACTCCGAAGGCGTCCGTCGCCCCCGACCGCCAGGCGGAAGGCAGGATCCGCACGGTGTGCGGCCTCTCCGATCGCGATCAGCTCGGATATCTTCTTGCTGACGTCGAGGCCGCCGATGAAGCACACCTGGTGCGCCGACGTCGTCGTCTGGACGGATCGAAGGTCCTCCTGCAGCTGCCGCACGTCGATGCTGTTGTACAAGATCGTGGTACGCCGAGGATCCCTACCGATCTCTGCTGCCCACTCGGCACCGGAAGGCGTGTACGCAAAGAACCAGGCGGCCTTCCGGGTGATCAGGCGGCTGTACAGGCGTTCGAGGCGGGACGGCACCTTCACGACGTCAGCACCGTGACCCCACAGCGCTGTCTTCCGCGCGGTGCGGGGCCAGAGGAGCAACAGTGGAGTGTCGAGGTTCCGTCGGGCCTGTTCCACGACGATGAGGTCCGCTCGCCAGACGTCGCGAGGCAGAGCGCGGAAGGTCAGTCGCTTCCCGAGCAACCTCAGCTCTCGCTGCCGGATCTTTCGCAACCACGGGCGGGTTCGAACGCCGTCTCGTCGTTGTGCGAGAGTGCCCGCTGGTTCTCCCGCGAAGACGGTGAGTTCATCGCCCTCCGCCGACAGCGCCTCCGCCAACCTGTCGAAGAGTGGCGCACGGTATGCCGGAACGTACTCCTGCACGATCGCGAATCTTCGGCCTGCCACGTCACACACCTCGCTCGAGGAGCGCGACCCAAGCGGCGCTGTACTGGGCGAGTCCGAAGCGCTCACGCGAGGTTGCGAGGGCTCCGGCTGCGAGGCGTTCGCGATCACGCTGCGAGGACAGGATCTCCCGACAACGTCCGGACGCCGCCTCCCAATCACTCGAGTCGACGAGGAACCCGTTCTCGCCGTCTTCGATGACATCGCGGAGGCCTCCGACGTCGTAGGCGACGACCGGAACACCCAACCGCATCGCTTCCAACACGGTCAACGGCTGTGCCTCGTAGCGGTAGGTGCTGGGAAAGACGAGCACGGCTGCTGTCGAGAGCACATCGTCGCGGTCCTCATCGAACAGGGCACCCGTGAATTCGACTCGATCGCGAACGAGCGGGTCGAGGAGCGCGCGGAGACCGTCGAGGTACTCGTCCGACGAAGCACGACCGATCACGACCGCGCGCGATTCCGGCGTGCTGCCCAGGCATCGGTTCGCGATGCGCATGAAGTCCTCCGCACCCTTGCCGGGGATGAGGTTGGACAGAAAGACGATTGACGATGCGTTGGTCACAGGTGTGGCTTTCCCCTCCGGCTCCGGCTCCGGCTCCGGCTCCGGCTCCGGCTCCGGCACAGCGTTGGGGATCGTGCGGATCGCGTCGTTGAACCGCCGTACGTCTGGCACCATCGACTCCCCGAGGACGACCACGGACGCAGCACCGCCGAGGAGGAGAGCGACGCCGCGGCGTTGTCCTGCGCCTCGGTCAGCGAGTTCCTGGTACCCCGACGTGTGCACGTACGCGATGTAGGGACGGCGCAGCACCCGGAGGGTTGCGCTCATCATCACGTCGACCCAGAACGATGGCGGCCGGTTGGTGGTGAAGAACACCACCGCCGCACCTCGGTTGCGTCGGAGTGCGTTCCCGAGTCGGAACAGGAGCGAGAAAGCGCTGAGGACCTTCTTGAGGCTCGTACCGCCGATCTCGTCGACTGACTTGCTGAAACGCCGATCCACGAGAACCGCCCGCAGGCCGGAACGGTGAAGTGCTTCCAGGAACGTCCTCGTCATGATGGTCGATCCGTGCACCGGTGGAGGAAGCTGGCTGATCACCACGACGTCCGCGCCTGCCTCAGCCATGTCGTCTCCGAAGGACGAGGAGCAGGAACTTCACGTTGCCCAGCAAGTACCGTCGCCAGAGCCGTCGTGGCTCCCGGAAGAGCCGGTACAACCATTCCAGGCCCGTCCGGCGCCACAGTTTCGGAGCCTCGACCACATCTCCGGACACGAAGTTGAAGGCGGCTCCGACCGCCAACACGACTGCGGGGTGCCGCTCGGCGAGTCGCTGGACCTCGTAGTCCTGCTTGGGAGTCCCGATACCGACCCACAGCATGTTCGCCCCCGACTCCCGGATCAACGAGTCGATCAGTTCTCGATCGCTCGGTTCGAAGTCGGTGAACGGCGGGCTGAACGACCCCACCACCACTGCGTCGGGGTAGTCCCGCGCGATCGCCCTCTCGAGACGGGCCAGCGAGGCATCGCTTCCGCCGAGGAGGAAGTGTCGGATGCCGTGCGACGGGTTCGACGAGAGCAGCTCACGGAACGCATCTGGACCACGCAGATGCGCCACCTGACCACCCGCCCGACGGGCGATCCAAGCGAGGGGCGTCCCATCGGCGATGTTCAGCCCGTCCGACTGGAACAAGCGCAAGTAGCGCTCATCAGCGGTCAACGAGACGGTGTAGGCGTTGACGAAATGGACCGGCACTCCAGCGCCGTCCAGGTGATCGGCGATGAGCCGGAGCTCGTCGAGGATCTTCGCGCCGGGTATCGCGACCAGTGGCACGCCCGCTGCTCGCACCGTGGGAAGGGCCAGCAGGGTGTCGCGGGGAGTTGCTTCGTCCCCGCCGTCGGGCAGGACGTCGCTGTGAGTAGCCATCTAGTACGCACCCCGGCTGTTGGCGATTGCCTTGAAAGTCTTCCAGAGGATGAGGAGGTCAGCCACGATCGACCAGTTCTCCACGTAGTACAGATCGAGCCGCACCGAGTCCTCCCACGACAGGTCGGACCGACCGCTGACCTGCCACAGCCCCGTCATCCCGGGCTTCACCAGGAACCGACGGTGGACGTGCGTGTCGTAGCGGGCGACCTCGCGAGCGAGCGGCGGCCGCGGCCCCACGAGCGACATGCTGCCGGCCAGCACGTTGAACAGCTGCGGCACCTCGTCGAGGCTGTAGCGGCGCATGAACGCGCCGACTCGGGTGACCCGGGGGTCGTTCCGCATCTTGAACAGGACGTCGTTGCCCTCGGCCCGGTCGAGTGCGCTGAGCTCCTGCAGGCGCTCCTCGGCGTCGACGACCATCGAGCGGAACTTGATCATCCGGAACGTGCCGCCGTTCAGGCCCACGCGCTCCTGGCGGAACAGGACCGGACCGGGCGAGGTGGTCTTCACCAGCACGGTCAGCACGAGCAGCAGCGGCGACAGGACGACGACGAGCAGCGCTGCTCCGACCAGGTCGAAGGCGCGCTTCGTGTAGAGCTTCCGGCCCGAGTAGGTCGGCGTCTCGACGTGGATGAGCGGCAGGCCCTGCACGGGACGGGTGTGGATGCGCGGACCACCGATGTCGGTGAGGCTCGGGGCGACGACCAGGTGCTGCCGTCCGGGCTCGAGCGACCAGCTGAGTTCACGGACGCGCTCCGGCGGCAGGTCGTCGGAGCTCGTGATCACGACGGTGTCGGCCCCGGTCTCCCGCAGCGCGGAGCCGACGTCGTCGAACCCGCCGTGGCACTGGATCGCCGAACCCGGTAGCTGCCCCCGGAGGTTGGTCGACACGACCGCCCCGACGACGCGGTAGCCCGCTTCGGGCGACCGGGCGAGTTCGCGGCCGATGTGCAGGACGCTGGCCGGCGAACCGACCAGCAGCACCGTCGCCGAGTAGGCGCCCTGCTGGCGCTGCGCGACGAGCCACTGGCGCCAGATCCACCGCGACAGCAGGAGCACGAGGATCCCGATCGGGAACGCGATGAGCACGTAGCCGCGGGCGAGGTCGACGTGCAGCAGGAACGCCGCGATCGCGAGCAGACCGAAGACGCGGACGCTGGAGTCCGCGACCAGCCGGTACTCGGTGCTGCCGACGCCGATCACGCGCGCACCGCGGGTGTCGTACAGGGCGAGTGCGCTCATCCACACGACGATCACGACGATCGAGATGGCGGAGTAGCTCAGGCGCAGGTCGGCGGTGTTCGTGGCGAGGTTCGACTCGAGCCCGAGCCAGGCGATCTGCACGCCGAAGACGACCCAGATCAGGGCCAACAGGTCGGTGAAGAGCACGCGGCGCGAGTACGTGCGGCTCCACTCGTCCGTGGACCCGATCGCTCGCGGTGCGCGCAGCGCGTCGGCCGTCACGATCGCCGCCCGGTCACCACGACGCGCCACCATCACTCGAGACCCGGACCGTCTCACCGTCCCACAACCACACGTCCTGCCCGGCGCGGTCGATCGTGACGGTGCCGTCGGTGTCCGTGCCGTCGGCGCAACCGACCGGCGTGACGGGGGTGGTGGGCGTCACCCCGGCAGCGGACATGGTCACGAGCTGCACGCCGTCGCACGACGAGACGCCCACGCGGGCCAGCGTGTACTCGCCGCCGTCGACGGCGATGGAGCGCACGCCGCCCATCGGCACGTCGACCCAGGCGTCGGTGCCGGTCCGCCACTCGAGCTGGCCGTCGCAGATCACGACGGAGGTCTGCTCCCCCTGGAACGCCTCGATCGGGTCGGAGCACGGCGCCTGGACGGTGCCGCTGGCGAGCACGACGCCGTCGGTGGTGATGCCGGCGCCGGCGGCGCCGGCATTGCCGGCCTTCCACGTCACGCCCGCGTCGGTGCTGGTGCGTGCCGTCGTGGTGCAGTCGTCGCCGACCCCCGCCAGGATCGAGAGCTCCGCACTGGAGGCCCGGATCGCCATGAGCGATCCGACATCCGTCCCGAGTCCCACCGGAACCCACGTCGCCCCGCCGTCCACGGTGTGTTCCAGCACCGGCCGGGGGCCGGCACACGACCCGCCGGATGCGCGCCACGCCTCCTGGCCGTCGACCGCTGCCAACAGGCGGCGGCCCTGCTGCTTGGTCGCAGCGGCGTCTGCGTCAGCAGATGCACCTGCCCGTGGCGTCTCGCTCGGATCCGGCGTCCGCGTGAAGGTGGGGATCGGACCGGCGGGTCCGTTCTCCTCGGGTGCCGTTCGGCCCAGGGCGAGCGCGACGAGCACGACGTCGATGACGATCAGCGCCACCACCACGACCGCCACCAGGATGAACGTGGTCCGGGGCAGTGCGCGGCCGAGGCTTCGGGTCCCTCGGCGGTTCTTCATCGTTCGCGGCCCCGTTCAGCGTCCGGCGCGGCGGAGCACGCCGAGCTTCTTGCCGACCCGCTTCGGTGGGTGCGTCGACGTGGTCACGGTGTTGTCGTCCTCGTCGTGGCCGTAGCTGTAGCCGTAGCCGTAGCGGCCGTGACCGTAGGCTCCCGGGCCCTTCAGCGGCATCTTCGTCAAGACGAAGCCGGAGATCGGGGCGCCGACGTTCTCGAGCGACGCGACGGCTGCGGCGAGCTGGCCCTTGAGGGTCTGCCCCGAGGCGACCGCGAGGATCGCGCCGGAGGCCTTCTTGGCCAGGATCGCCGCGTCGGTGACGGGCAGCAGCGGCGGGGCGTCGAACAGGACGTAGTCGAACTGCTGCTCGAGCCGTTCGATCAGGTCCTGCATCGCCCGGGAGCCGAGCAGCTCGGACGGGTTCGGCGGGATCTGGCCGGCGGGCAGGACGACGAGCTTGCCGCGACCCCACGGGTGGGCGACGTCCTCCAGGTCGGCGCGGCCGATCAGGACGTCGGTCAGACCGGCGTTGCTCTCGACGTCCATGTACTCGGCGACACGGGGGCGACGCAGGTCGGCGTCGATCAGGATGACGCGGAACCCGGCGCTGTCCAGTGCGATGGCGAGGTTCGCGACCGTGGTGCTCTTGCCCTCGGACTGCATCGACGACGTCATGACGAAGGTGCGGGCACCGGTGCCGATGTCCAGGAACTGCAGGTTGGTGCGGAGCGTGCGGAACGACTCGGCGCGGGGACTGCGCGGGTCGACCTGCACGATCAGGGGCCGTTCGGCGGCCTTGGCGTCGTAGGCGATGCCACCGACGACCGGCTTGTCGCTGATCTTCTCGACGTCGAGTTCGGTGCGGATCCGGTTGTCCAGGGTCTGGCGCAGGACGGCGATGCCGACACCCAGCGCGAGCCCGACGAGCAGCCCGAGCGCGACGTTGACGGGGACGTTCGGGCTGACCGGCGTGCTCGGCACGTCGGCCTGCTTGACGCGGGTGAGCTTGACGGTGCTCTTGCCGCTCGCGTCGGTGGCCTCGATGTCCTGCACGACGTTGGTCAGGCTCTGCGATGTCGCGTTGGCGATGTTCGCGGCCTGCACCGGGTCGGTGCCCTCGACCGAGATGGCGATGAGGGTGGTGCTCGTCGGCGCCGTCGCCGACACCATCGTCGCGAGCTGGTCGGCGTTCATGTCGAGCTTGAGCGTCGAGATGACGGGCAGCAGCACGATCGGCGTCGACACCAGGTTCGAGTACGTCAGCACCCGCTGCTGGGTGAACGTGTTGCCCTGTGCCAGGTCACTCGCGCTGCCGGACGTCTCCGTGGAGACGAAGACCTGCGCCGATGCCGAGTAGACCGGCTTCTTCAGCAGGGAGAACCCTGCGGCCGCGGCCACTCCCACCAGGGCGAGTACGACGATGAGTACCCATCCCTTGCGGAGCACCGTGATGTAGTCGCGGAGTTCCACGCCTTTGCCTTCCCCGATCATGGCCGTCCCCGTGGTCCCGACACAGGCGCCCCGGGGTATTCCCAGCGCACGGCATACAAATAGTGCCACAGGAACGAGCGCTGCTCGGGGCAAGTCGCCATCCGCCGCGCGGTGTCCTCTACGGTGGCCCCATGAGCTCCGAGCCGGCCCCGATCTCCACCGACCCCGGCGAGCGGCGGCAGCGGGACCTCATCGTCATCCTCGTCGCACTCGGCGTCGCCGTGATCCTCACCCGCATCGTCGGACAGGTCACCCGGACTGGGGGCATCCCGTCGCCGGTCCTGCAGGTGCTCGCCGCCGATGCGGCCGTGTGGCTGCCCCTCGCGGTCGGCGCCGCGGTGGTGCTCCGTCGGACCTCGCGCTCGGCGATGCTGTCACGGTTGCGGCTGGACCTCGGGATCGTGGTCTTCGCGATCGGCATCGTCATCATCTGCCGCGTGCTCGACGTGTTCCTGTCCATCGCGTTCACCGGCACGACCGGGCTCGTCCCCGCTCCGACGCTCGGCACACCGGACGTCGGGCTGCTGCTCGTGTCGGCGATCGGCATCGTCATCGTCAGCCCGGTGCTCGAAGAGGTGGTGTTCCGCGGGCTGTTCCAGCGCCGGCTGGCCGCCGAGCTCACGCCCCGCACGCGGTTCCTCGCCGTGCTGGTCACCGCGGTCCTGTTCGCGCTGCTCCACCTGCTGCTCGGTGCGGGTGGCACGACGCTCGGCGGGTTCCAGGTGTTCGTGACGACGTTCGTGCTCGGGCTCCTCACCGGCACGCTCGTCGCGATGACCGACCGCATCGGCGGCGCGATCCTGGCGCACGTGCTCTTCAACGCGGTCGCCGTCGTCGCCACCTGGCCGCGCTGAGCGGCCAAGGCCGCGTCCCCAGATGGGGGCAGGACCGGTCATGGACCATCGCTGACCACTAACCTGCACTGAGCATGACTCGCCCAACCAGCATCGTCGACAACCCTCTCGTCCGTCAGGCTCCGATCAGCGGCCTGTTGGCGCTTTCGGCGTTCCTGAGCGTCGTGATGCCGTCGCTGGCGATCACCCAGCATGACCTGTTCGTCGCGAGCGTGATCGGCATGACCGTCGCGACGCTGCTGAGCGCGATCCCGACGCTCGTGCGCCGCGCGGCCTGGGTGGTACCGATCCTGCTGACCGTCGACTTCCTGACGATCGCCCTGCTGCGCACCGGGACGGGTGCCGGCTCCTCGCTGTTCACAGCGATCGTGGTGCTCCCGGTGGTCTGGTGGGCGTCGCTCGAGAACCGTCGGACCGTGGTGTTCGCGATCACGGGCGTCGTGCTCGTGATCCTCGCGCCCTACGTCCTGACCCCGTCCGACGCGCCCGGCGCGAGTGAACTGGTCCGCCTGGCCATCCTCGTCGTCGTGTTCGTCACGGTCGCCGTCGTCGTGCACGAACTCTCCCGCCGGGCCCGACTGAGCCTGCGCTCGGCTGAAGCGCGCGAGGGCAAGGTCCGCGCGGAGATCGACCGCGCCGCCGCCGTGCAACGCTCACTGCTACCGACCACCACGGGCCGCATCACCGACGACGTCGTCGTGGCCGGAGCATGTCTGCCGGCACGCAGCGTCGGCGGCGACTTCTTCGACTGGTACCCGACGCCGACCGGCGTGGCGGTGAGCCTCGGCGACGTGATGGGCAAGGGCGTCGGCGCGGGCCTGATCGCCGCCGCGGTGCGCGCGACCCTGCGGAGCGCCCGCACGGTCGAGGACCCTGCCGATGCTCTGCGGCGCGCGTCGGACGGCCTGACCGCCGAGGGCGTCGGACCGGACCTCGCCTTCACCACCCTGTTCCACGCCCGGATCTCCGACGACGGCACCCTCCGGTGGTCGGACGCCGGGCACGGGCTGAGCTTCGTGTTGCGCGCCGACGGACACGTCGACCGACTGCGATCCGGCGACATGCCGCTGGGGCTCGGCATCCGCGAGGAGTGGGCGACGGCCGAGGGCACCCTCGAACCGGGCGACCTGCTCGTCTCGTTCAGCGACGGCGTGCTCGACCTGTACGACGACCTGGACGACACGATCGATTCCGTCGCCGCGATCGCCCGCGCCGGCCGCGACCCGCACGCCGTCGTCCTCGCACTGTCGGCCCGCGCCGACGAGGTGCCGCACGACGACGACGTCACGGTGATCGCGATCCGCCGGCAGCCGGTCGAGGTGGACACGGAGCGACCGCTCGCGATGCACGCCGACTGACGGCACGGCCGAGCGCCGGGCCCGGGCCGGAGCGGTTGGTACGCGCCGCCGCTCGAACCCGAATCGTGCGGCGACGCGTGCAGACGACGAGCGTCTGCCCTCGGAACGCCCTAGCGTCCTCGGTCTGTGGGGGCGGCTCGACGAGCCGCTCGGAGGGTCAACCGACCCGGTCGAGGTCCCAGAGCGGCGGGACGTACGCGCGGGACCAGCCCTCGCGCAGGCGCGTCACGGCGCGGTCGAAGGCCTCGAGCAGGTCCATCTCCGGTCGCACCATGGACTGCAGCTGCAGCCCCTCGTAGGTCGCGAGCAGCTGCTCGGATCCACGTGCCGGCTCCATCGTGCTGGGCTCCCGCCCGAGCATGACGTCACGCTCGAGCGCGTGCTGCACGAAGGCGTGGAACCGACGCCACCGGGCGTGCAGCATGGGCGCGAGCGGGTGCTCGGGCGACGCCGCGATGTTGAGCGTCGCCGTCAGGAAGCGCATGAGCGACGGGTCGGCCACGTTCGCGGTCACGATCGCGCGGAGGAACCGGATGGTCCCGTGCTGCTCGGCCAGGGGCATGAGCGGCGTGGTGCGGTCCTCGTTCCACCGGTCGATGGTCGCGAGCAGCAGGCCGTCCCAGCTCGGGAACGTCCGGCCGACGACGGCGGTGTCCACCCCGGCCGCAGCCGCGACGACCTCGGGGGTCACCTCGTGCAGCGGACGGGAACGCAGCGCGGTGATCATCCCGTGGATGACCTCGCCCCGGAGGGAGGGGTCGTCGTGCGAGGTGACCGGCGGCGCTCCCATGTGCATGCACACACTCCAGCAGGGTCCCGCAGCCCTGCACAGTCCCCCGAACGGGAACGCGCGTTCCCCGGACAGGGCGCGACCGCCCTGGTGTCGGCGGTCGGCGTGGGTCATACTCGCCCCATGCAGTGGGGACGGATCGCACCGGTCGCGGCACTCGTCGTGGTGCTCGGCAGCACCCTGGCGGGCTGTGCCACCGAGACGAGCGGCGATGCCGGCCCCACGGACCCGAGCACCCAGGCCGGGCCGCTGCAGTCCGGGTTCTGCGCCGACTACGTCCCGCTGAAGACCTCGGCCGAACGCCGCGACGCCGCCGACCTGGTCATCGACGCCGACGTCACCAAGACCGAGCGCACCGTCGAACTCCAGGGCATCTACGACGTGTACGAGGCGACGGTCGCCGACGTCCCGAAGGGCGACGACGCCGCCTCGGGTCCGAAGCCGGGCGACACGATCCAGGTGATCAGCACCTCGGACGAGTGCGAGACGAGCGGCGAACCGGTCGAGTACCTCGAGGGCGACCCGCTCGCCGACGAGGGCACCTTCCGCCTGTACCTCTCCCCCGCCGACGACGACGGCGACGACGTCGTCTGGCGGCTCGTCGTCCCCGGCGCCGCGGAGCCACAGCCCGCCGGCTGACGCCGCAGGCGGCTGACACCGGGGCCCCTACGGCTGCTCCGGCACCGTCACGATCCGGTTCTGGTACGCCCACACCACGGCCTGCAGCCGCGACCGCACCCCGAGCTTCGGCAGCATCCGCGCCAGGTGCGACTTGACGGTCGACACCTCGAGCACGAGCGCGGCCGCGATCTCCTCGTTCGACATCCCCTGCGCCAGCAGCAGGAGGACCTCGCGTTCGCGGGCCGTCAGCACGCCGTCGGCCCGGTCGCCGGAGACCGGCTGCAGGCTCCGGCGTGACACGAACTCCCGCAGCACCCGCCGGGTCAGGGCCTGGTCGAGCGTGCCGTTGCCGGCAGCGACCTGGCGCACGGCGTCGATGATGGTGTCCGGCTCGGCATCCTTGAGCAGGAAGCCCGAGGCCCCGGCCTCGAGCGCCCCGAACACGTAGTCGTCCAGGTCGAACGTCGTCAGCATGAGCGCGGGGATCGCCGGATCGGCGTCTGGAGCGCAGAAGATCCGCGCGAGCTCGATCCCGTTCATCACCGGCATCCGGATGTCCAGGCAGGCGACGTCGGGTCGCGTGGCGCGCGCCAGTGCGAGCGCCTCGCCGCCGTCCGCGGCCACGCCGACCACCTCGATGTCCGGCTCCGCGCCGAGGAGCGCGGACACCCCGGCACGGACCAGGGGCTGGTCGTCCGCGACCAGCACGCGGATCACGCGACCACCCCGGAACCGTCGGCGTCCTGTGCGGGTGCGGCAGGTGCCTCCCGGCCGAGCGCCAGCTCCACCAGCCATCCGCCGGTGGCGGTCGGGCCGGTCTGGAGGCGCGCCCCGACCAGGTCCGCCCGCTCGCGCATCCCCCGCAGACCGTTGCCACCCGACGGAGAGGTCTCCGCTGCCGGCACGGCGGCCGGTGCGTTCTCCACCCGGATCACCAGACGGGGCGCGTCACGGTCGTCGATGGTGACGGTGCACGGGGCGGACGGGGCGTGCAGGGCGGCGTTGGCCAGCGCCTCCTGGACGGTGCGGTAGGCGGCGAGCTGCGCGAGCGGGCCGACGCCGTCGGCGAGCGGGTGGTCCCCCGGCAGCACGTCCAGCCGGACATCGCTGCGGAACCGGGCGCGTTCGGTCAGGTCGACGATCCCGGCGACGGTCTCGACGGCGCGCTCTGCGGGGGTGTCGTCGCGGAGCAGGCAGACCAGGCGACGGAGGTCGTCGAGCACGGCGGTGCTCTGCTCCCGCACCTGGCGAGCGCCCTCGTGGGCACGCTCCGGGTCGGCGTCGATCTGCCGGTCGATGACCGCGGCCATCAGGGCGATGCCGGACAGGTGGTGCGCGGCGATGTCGTGGAGCTCACGGGCCATCGCGGCACGCTCCCGCGACACCGCGGCGTCGACCAGGGCGTCCTGCTCGCGGCCGACGGCGCTGGCCTCGGCGGTGCGGGCGACGCGCACCTCGCGGCGGGACTGCACGAGCAGGGTGACCAGCAGCGGCAGGCCGACCGCGCCGATCGCCTGCAGCACGCCCTGCCCGAGCGAGCCGGTCAGGCCCTCGGTGACGTCGGGACCAGACGGCGCGGCGACCGCGAACAGCACCGCGCTGCCGGTCGCGACGAGCGCACCGGTGACCAGGAGCGTCGGCCACAGTCGGGCCAGTGGGACACGGAGCGCGGCGAGGACGACGGCGACCACCACCGGCAGGGCGGTGAGGCCGAACAGGTCGGACGCCTGCGGAGCGAGCGCCGCGACGAGCACCGGCAGGGCGGCGACCACGACGAGCACGCCGCGGGGAGCCCGACGGGCGGCGAGCAGCGCGGCGGACTGGGCCAGCAGGCCGAGGGCCAGGACGCTCCATGCCGCCGTGAACGGGGCGGGTGCCCGCAGGGCGAGCGCGGCGCCGTCCGGCTCGGCGGCGTCGAGCGGTGGGAGCCCGAGCAGCAGCCCGAGGGCGACGACGGCCGTGCCGAGCGCGACGAAGACGTCGACGCGGCGGGCGCGCTGCGCGGCGGGCTGCTCGGCCGGCGCGGCCGGGCGCGCGGACTGCGCGGACTGCGCGGTCGGCTCGGCTGGTGCGCGCAGCGCGTCGTGCTCAGCGGGTGCCATCGTTGGATCCTACGAGGCGGGCGCGGGTGGGGACCGGCGCGTCGAGGGGCAGGGCGCGTCGGGCGGGGTCGTAGCCCAGGCGGCCACGGGTCGCGACGAGCAGCACCACGGCGGCGATCGTCGACATGATGGTCAGGCCGATCATGAGCGTGCCGGCGGTCATGCTCGGGTACATCTCGGGGAACAGCGTCGAGATCGTGTTGTTCACGCCGACGTGCAGCAGCAGTGCCAGGGGCAGGCTCTCGCGGGTCTTGTTGAAGACCTGGATCATCACGACGTTGAAGGTGATGGTGAACAGGGCGAACACGACGGGCTCGCTCCAGTGCGCGTTCGGCCAGCCACCCCAGTCGCTGAAGTACAGCGGCATGTGCCAGAGCGCCCAGATCGGACCGAGGATCGCGGCGGCGCCGAGGCCCCCGAAGCGGTGCTGCAGGCGGGGCAGGGCGAAGTCGCGCCAGCCGGGCTCCTCGCTCAGGCCGGTCGAGAACAGCTGGATGATGAGTCCGGGAACGAGCATCGCGAAGGCCAGGGCCGAGGGGGCCCGCACGTCACCACCGGCGAACGGCAGCGCGGACACGACGATCAGGGCCGGCACGACGACGAGCGCCAGTGCGTACCAGTACCAGGCGACCCGCCAGCGGAACAGCCGTCCCACCCAGCGGCGGAGCCCCGCGCGACCGTCGGCGACCGCCGTGACGATGAACGCACTGCCCAGCGGGCCGAGGAGCGCACCGGGCAGGACGCCCGTGAACTGTCCGCTGCCCAGCACCTCGGGGAAGTGGATGTCCCACACGCCCATGCCGTGCGGCGACAGGATGTACGGCACCCACGCGAGCCAGCTCAGGCCGAGTGCCATGGTGAAGAAGGACGAGAGCGGGTGCCGGGCGATGAGGCCGCCGACACCCCCTCGGTCGCGGGGTGCGGTGCCGGCGGCGGGCCGGGCTTCGGTGGTGTTCGTCATGACTACGACGCTAGGAACGATCGCGCCCGGGGACGACCGGCTTCGGGACGCACCTGCGGGAGTTCCATCGAAGGATGCAAGCTGCGCTTCGTTCCGTGGTTCACCGGGGGGGGGATGAACACGCCGTCGTCATCGCTCGACGCCCCGTCGTGCTCGAGACGCCGCCGAATCCGGAGGCGTCTCGAGCATTCGGCGGCGCCTCAGTACGACGACGGCGTCTTCCGAACCGACTCGGCCCGCACGACGCCGGCGTCTGGTGGGCCCGTTCAGGCGGCGCGCTGGGCGGCCACGTGGGCCAGGACGACCGGGTCCTCGCAGCCGCGGGCGAACCCGGCGATGCGGCGGTCGATGTCCCGCTGCAGCACCAGTGCGCCGATCCGCTCGGCGACCGGCGCGAGCCACTTCGGCCGGCACGTGAAGTTGTAGCGCCAGACGGCCAGGGTGTGCCCGGGCTGGCCGTCGGCCGCCGTGAAGCGCCAGCCGCCGCCCATCCGCTCGAAGAACCAGGAGCCCGTCGTCATCTTCATCCCGACGTTCGACGGCGGGTGGTACGAGACGTACTCGCTCTCCATCGCGAGCCCGAACCGCTGCACCGTGTACGTCCGGACGCCCTTCGCCGGCACGGTCGCACCGTCCATCAGGTGCTGGCGGCGGATGAAGGGGTCCCACCGCTTCCGGATCGTCCCCTGCGTCTGCGAGACGGCGAACGCCACGTCGGGCTCGACCGGGACGACGCAGCGGGACTCGACGACGGGCATACGCTCATCGTGGCAGGGGTGGTCGCCGCCTGCCGCTCACGCTGTGGTCACACTCAGGAAACCAGTGGGACAGACGTCGCCACCAGCATCGTCGCGTGACCCCACCCCGCTCCCGCCGCAGATCCCCCGCAGTGGCCGCCACCGCCCTCGCCCTCGCCGCCGCCGTCGGTGTCCCCCTCCTCGCCGCCGTTCCGGCACCGGCCGCCGCGGCCGCCGCCCCCGCCGCCGACCTCGCCTCCCGCTTCACCCTCGCGGTGCTGCCGGACACGCAGTTCTACTCGCGCTACTCGGCCTCACAGTTCGTCCCCCGCTACGGCGACGACCCGTTCCACGTGCAGACGCAGTGGCTCGCCGAGCACGCCGACGAGCTGCACATCCCCTTCACCACGCACGTCGGCGACGTCGTCGACCAGGTCGGACAGGCCGGCGAGTGGCAGGCAGCGGACCGGGCGATGTCGGTGCTCGACGACGCCGACCTGCCGTACAGCATCACGACGGGCAACCACGACGTCCGGAACTCCGCGGACACCGTGTTCGACACCTCGTACGACCTGGCCGCCGAGCCGTACCTGCGCACCTTCCCGGCGTCCCGCGCCACCGGCCAGCCGACCGTCGAGTCCGGCACCGACCGCACCGGGCTGAGCCAGTTCCACGTGTTCGAGGCCGAAGGGCAGCGGTTCCTCTCGCTCGCGCTGCCGTGGCGGGCCTCGGACGAGACCCTCGCCTGGGCGAACCAGGTCATCGCGGCCCACCCCACCCTGCCGACGATCCTCACCTCGCACGAGGTCATCAACATCGCCACCGACGGCCTCACCGCGGTCGACACGGCCTACGGCGAACGCCTGTGGAAGAACGTCATCGCCCCGAACGACCAGGTGTTCCTGACGCTCAACGGGCACTTCCACGGGTCCACGTGGAAGAGCCGCACGAACACCGCGGGCCACGCGGTCACCCAGGTCCTCATCGACCACCAGATGGACTACGAGGGCGGCAACGGCTACCTCGGCCTGATGGAGTTCGACCTGACGAACGGCACCCTCGCGATGCAGACCGCGTCGCCGTGGGTGACGTGGAAGCCGTCCGAGACCCTGACCTCCTACGACCAGCCGCTGCTCGACGCCGCCAACCAGCGCTACACGGTGCCGGTCGACTTCCGTACGCGCTTCTCCGGGTTCGCACCGGACTTCCGTGCCGGTTCCGCCGACGAGCAGCCGCTCATCGACCGCGCCCGCCAGATGCTGCTCGACGGGTTCGAGGGCGCTCCGCCCGTCACCACCGAGCTGCCCGGTGGCCGCGCCGACCACACCGAGGTCGACGGCACCCTGGCGTGGTGGCGCCCCGGTGCACAGGAGCCCGGCACCCTCGCCCCCGGTGCCACCGTGGACGACGTCGTCGGCGACGCCGACCTCACGCGCATGACCCACGCCGAGTCGGGCTCCCCGACCGCGCAGGACGCCGACGTGACGATCGTCGACGAGGCTCACCCGCTGTCGTCCGACGGCGCCGGGCTCTGCTTCGCGAACGCTGACAAGGCCGCGAAGCGCTTCAGCGCACTGACCTCGCCCGGTGACACCACCGTCGACCGTGCGACGTTCCCGGACGGCTACACGATCGAGACGTTCCTCGAGGTCGACCCGTCCTGGACCGACGGCGCGAACTCGTGGTCGAAGGCCATCGTCCGGAGCGGCAACCGCTCGCAGATCGGTGTCCCGCAGACCCGCTGGGACTGGACCGCGTCGCCGGTCGCCCTCGGGATCTCGAACCTCAAGGAGTTCCAGTGGACCGAGATCACCGCGGACGCCGCGAAGGGTGACCGCACCGCGTGGTCCGGTGAGATCATCCCCGGCCGCTGGCTGCACGTCGCCCTCGTGAACGACGCCGACGCCCGCACCACGACGATGTACATCGACGGTGCTCCGGTCCTCCGCAACGCCACCGACACCGGCGGGCAGACCGTGCAGGACGGCATGCCGTGGCTGTTCGGCAGCGACTGGGTCGACGACGCCGCCACGAACGGCTGGAACGGCTGCATCGGTGAGACCCGCGTGGTCGACCACCCGATCGGCGCCGAGTCCTGGCTGACGGCCCGCGCCGACCTCGACGCGCTCACCGTCGACGAGCCGGGCACCGAGGTCGTCCCGACCGCGATCTCCGGTGACGGACACCCCGGTGCCACCGTCACGCTCTCCGGCGCGGTCGACGGCCGCACCGAGGTCGCCTCCGACGGCAGCTGGACGGTCGAGCTGACCGGCGACGACACCCGACGGGTCGCCGCCGCCCGCGCGGTCGAGACCGGCGCGGCCGAGGCCGTCCAGTCGATCGGCACACGCAGCGGGACGCCCGTCGCGTTCGCGGTCGCGGTGCCCGCCGCGGCCGAGCCGGAGGAACCGGACGCTCCCACGCCCGGTACCCCTGGTGACGGCACGCCCGGTGCCGGTGACGGCGGCGCGGGAGACGGCGACGCCGTCGCTCCGGCGGTCCCCGTGGTCGTCCCAGGTGAGGACGGTGGCGCGGACGACCGTCCGGTCGCCGACGGCGAACTCGCCTACACCGGCGCACACGGCCTCGGACTCCTCGGCGTCACCGCGCTGCTGCTGCTCGTGACCGGCGCAGCGGTGCTGCTGCGGCGCCGCTTCGCCGGCCTGCCTCGCGTGACCGGCCCCGGAACGGACGCCGGCACCGGTCGCTAGGACGAGGACGGACGGGAGGCCCGGTGCCAGCTGGCACCGGGCCTCCTGACCGTCGAGGGATCAGACCACGGCGCGCAAGGCGTCCGCGATGCCCGTCAGGGCCACGTCGAGTTCGTCGGCGACGCGCTGGTGGGTCGCCGTCGAGCGGCGGTACGGGTCGTCCACGTCGTCGTCGGCCGGGTCGGCGGGCGGCGGGACGGTGCCGCGCAGCCGAGCGACGCGCTCCACGAGCTCCTGCGGCGACGTGACGTCGGCCAGGTCACCGGGCTCGAGGCCGGCGAGCACCCGCGCGAACTGCTTGATCGTGAACGTCCGCTTGGACGCCCGGGGCGCCAGGGAGACGGCGGCTGCACGGTGCGATCGCTCGGCGGTCAGCACCAGGTCGGCACGCTCGACGATGTCCGCCGTCAGGTACCGCGACCGGTGCGTCGTCGGGTCGCCCCCGAGCCGTACGGACTGTTCGGCCGCGGCGGCGTCCATCGGGGCGCCGTCGTCGGCGATGGTGCCGGCCGACTCGACGACGAACGCCGGGGCGTCCGGGCCGAGCCGCGCCGTCAGGACCTGCGCGCCGAGCGGGGACCGGCAGATGTTGCCGCTGCAGACGAACAGGATCCGCATCGTCACGCTGCGTCGGTGTGTGCGCCGGCTCGCTGGCCGGTGCGCTCGTCGGCACGTTCGTCGGCACCGAGCAGGTCGTGCCGCACGACGATGGCGTCACGGCCGGGGCCGACGCCGATCGCCGAGATCCGGGCACCGGACATCGCCTCGATCGCGAGGACGTAGTCCTGCGCGTTCTTCGGCAGGTCGTCGAAGGTGCGGGCGCCGGTGATGTCCTCGGTCCAGCCGGGGAACTCCTGGTACACGGGCTTCGCGTGGTGGAAGTCGGACTGGTTGACCGGGACCTCGTCGACGCGGACGCCGTCGACCTCGTACGCGACGCACACCGGGATCGTCTCGAGTCCGGTCAGCACGTCGAGCTTGGTGAGCACGAAGTCGGTCACGCCGTTGATCCGCGCGGTGTAGCGGGCGATCGGGGCGTCGTACCAACCACAGCGACGGGGGCGACCCGTGGTGGTGCCGAACTCGAAGCCGTTGGCGCGCAGGAACTCGCCCGATTCGTCGAACAGCTCGGTCGGGAACGGACCGGCGCCGACGCGGGTCGTGTACGCCTTGACGATGCCGATGATCCGCTCGAGCTTGCCCGGGCCGATGCCGGAACCGGTCGCGGCGCCACCGGCGGTCGCGGACGACGAGGTGACGAACGGGTAGGTGCCGTGGTCGACGTCGAGCATGGTGGCCTGACCGGCTTCGAACAGGACGGTCTCGCCGCGCTCCAGGGCGCGGTGGATCTCGAGGGCGGTGTCGGCGACCATCGGGCGCAGGCGCTCGGCGAAGGAGAGGAGCGACTCGACCACTTCTTCCGGGTCGATCGCACGGCGGTTGAAGACCTTGACCAGCAGGTGGTTCTTCTGGTCGAGCGCGGCCTCGACCTTCTGGCGCAGGATGTTCTCGTCGAAGATGTCCTGGATGCGGATGCCGACGCGGTTGATCTTGTCGGCGTAGGTCGGCCCGATGCCGCGACCGGTGGTGCCGATCTGGCGCTTGCCGAGGAACCGCTCGGTCACCTTGTCGACGGTGCGGTGGTAGTGCGTGATGACGTGGGCGTTCGCCGACACGAGGAGCTTCGAGACGTCCACACCGCGGGCGCGCAGGGCGTCGAGCTCCTGGAACAGCACCTCGAGGTCGACGACGACGCCGTTGCCGATGATCGGGGTCACGCCGGGCGTCAGGATGCCGGAGGGCAGCAGGTGCAGGGCGTACTTCTCGCCGCCGACGACGACGGTGTGTCCGGCGTTGTTGCCGCCGTTGAACTTCACGACGTAGTCGATGCGGGAGCCGAGGAGGTCGGTGGCCTTCCCCTTGCCCTCGTCGCCCCACTGGGCGCCGATGATGACTGCTGCGGGCATCTGGTTCTCCTCACGTTGGCGGAGGACCGCACACGGCCGTCCGGGCCGGTGGTCCACCCGAGTCTATCGGCTGGTCACCTCCGCGTCACCCGGCACGACAGCGGTGGACGGTCGGTCATCTGTCCACAACCTGCGCACCTGGGTGCCCGTCCGGATCGGTCGGAGCACGGTCGGACGCGTCCAGATCCACGACACGAAGGAGCACGACATGAGCGGCCTCGGAGACAAGGCGAAGGACTTCGCCGACAGCGACAAGGGCGAGAAGGCCACGGACGCCGGCCTCGACAAGGCGGGCGACGCCGCGGACAAGGCGACCGGCGGCGGGCACGGCGACCAGGTCGACAAGGCGCAGAACGCGGCGGACGGCAAGATCGGCAAGTGACGTCCGAGACGTCACGGACCGACGGACAGGAGGCGCGGTGCCAGCTGGCACCGCGCCTCCTGTCCGTCGGTCGGAACGTCACGAACCGCCCGACCGGCCCCGCGTCAGCTGCGGAAGAAGTCCTGGTACGACGGGTCACCGACGGGCTGGGAGTGCCCCGGCTCGGCCAGGCGCTGCTCGATCATGGCCTGGATGACGTCCGGCGGGGTGAGTCCACGACGGCGCCATTCGACCGGGTTGGACCGGAGCTGGTTCAGCGTGTTCTGCATGTGAGCAACACTGGCACCGCTTCACTAGTTTGTCTAACTACCTGTCCCGAACGCGCGTTCTCGTGGTGCGTGGGGTGCACGTCGCATGCGCTTCGCGAGCAGAAGAGGTCGGATCCCCACTCGGGACCCGACCTCTTCTGCTCACCATGTGACGCGCGAACCGCGCCGAGCGCCTGGCTAGCGGCGCGTGACCTTCGCGGTCGCCCCGGACTTGGCGGTGCCGTCCTCGTACCCGGAGGCGTGGGCCGTCACCCGCACGCTGATGCGGTGCCCGACGTCGGACGAGCCGAGCTTGTACTTCGTGCCCGTGGCGGACCCGACGGCCTTGCCGTCACGCAGCCACTGGTACTTGTACGTCGCCTTCGTCGTGCTCCAGGCGCCGTGCTTCGCGGCGAGGGTCGAGCCGACCTTCGCCGTCCCGCTCACGGTCACCTTGCTGCCCTCGGCCAGCGCCAGCGTCGGCGGGATCACGGTGATCGTCGACGTGTCGGCCTGCTTGCCCGCCGCGTTGTCGAGGTGGAGCAGCAGCACCGTCGCCTTGGTGACACCCGACGCACGGGTGACCGTGAGGGAGTCGGCGTCGGCGAACAGCACGCCGGTCGCACCGTCCTGCGAGAACGACAGCTTCGGCTTCGACGGGTCGAACGTGGCCGCCTTCGTCTCGTCCACGACCGAGGAACCGCTGGTGGCGGCACCCGGGGCGTAGGCCGACTCCGTCAGCACGGTGTAGTCGAACTTCTTCGACGAACCGATCGCCTTCGCAGCGACGGTCAGCACCTTCACGGAGCTGTCGAACGTGTTCACGTCCTGTCCGGGCGCACCGCCGTTGAGCGGCTGCGCGTCGACCGTCTTGCCCGTCGCCAGGTTGACCGTCGTGGCGAGCGTGGCGTCCACGGTCGCTGACTTCGCGTCGTACACCAGGTAGTCGGGCTCGCCGTCACGGTCCGTGTCGATGAGGACCTCGACGTTGGTCACGGCACCGGGGTTGGTGTCCGGACCAGCGGTCTGCACGCCGAACGCGAGGGTGCCCGAGGCCTTGTCGTACGACGCACCGTAGGAACGGACGTCGGCCGCCTGCAGCGAGCGCGTCGCCGAACCCTCGGGGAACGCCTCGGCCGGGTCGGTGCCGCCGAGCACGAACGGAGCGACGGCGGCGTGGTAGCCGGTCGTCAGTCCGCCCTGGTCGAGCGTGCGGCCCTTGAGCGTGAGCTCGGCCGACTTGCCCGGTCCCGTGAACGAGACCGTGGTCCGGGCACGCACCGCGCTGACGGGCTTCGGTGCCACGTAGACACCGAGACGCATCGGGTTGAGCGTGCTGTCGGTCGGCGCGAACGCCACGATGCCGGAGGCTGCTGCCACGAACTCGCGCTGGTAGCCCTGCTGGACGGCTTCCTGCGTGGGGTCGATGACCCGGCGGAGCTGCGTCGGGTCGGCGACCGAGAAGGTCAGCGTGACCGACGCGGTGCCGTTGGCGGGCACCGTGACCTGCTTCGAGCTGAGCGCGAACGTCACGCCCGGCTGCGTCACCTGCGGCTGGTACGACACGTCGTACGTGTGCGCCGTGCTGTCGGTGTTGTCGATCCGCAGGGTCCGGGTCTCGCTCGTCGCGCCGGCGACCTCGACGACACCGAACGACGCGGTGACGAGCTGGTCGTTGTCGGCGCTGCGGACCGTGGTGCCGGCGGTGACCGCCTGCAGCGCGTCCACACGACCGGTGCCCTGGCGGAGCAGGGTCGCCGAACGGTCGCCGTCCTTCACGTCGTGGGTCGCCGTGTTCATCAGCGCCGCCTTGACCTGCGGGGCGGACCACGTCGGGTGCGACTGGAACGTCAGCGCTGCGATGCCCGCGACGTCCGGCGTGGCCATCGAGGTGCCGCTCATCGACATGCGACCGTCACCGGTGCCGTTGGCCGCGGAGATCACGTTGACCCCGGGGCCGGCGATGTCCGGCTTGACGATGTCGTCGAACGACCCGTGCACGCCACGGCTGGTGAACGACGCGAGCGTGTTCACGGCGTCCGCCTCGGTGGCGACCTCGAAGCCCGTGAGCTCGTCCGCGAAGCGCACGTGCAGCGTCCCCGCCGTGGCGGTGGCCTGGAGGCTCGCCACGCTCTTCGCGGTCAGCTCGGCACCCGGGATGGTCGCGTTGCCACCGACGCCCGATTCGAAGGTGTCGAGCGTCCCCGCGAGGAGCACGCCGACGCCGCCGGCGGCCTCGACGTTGTTGAAGCGCACGCCGGAACCGCACTCGAGCGCGGCGTCCGTCCACTTCAGCCAGACGACCTTGCCCGCGATCTTCGCGGCGTCGGCGGCGCTGAACGCCGCACAGCCGTCGATGTTCGCGGTCGGGACGACGACGTCACCCTCGACCGGCAGCGTGCCCTGGAAGTTCTGCGAGTACTGCGAGCGGTAGGTCTTCGCGACGTCGGCCGGGGCCGTGACCTCGACACCGTCGTACAGCGACTGGCCGGTGGCGCTCGCGGCGACCGTGAGCGCACCCTCGGCGTTGCCCGGCGATCCACCGATGTCGGTGAAGTCGTCGGCGTTGCCCGAGGCGATCACGGGGAGCACGCCGCGAGCGGTCAGTGCGTCGATCTTGGCGTTGTCGGGGTCGTCCGGCGCGCCGTAGTCGGAGCCGAGCGACAGGTTCAGGACGTTGATGTCCTTGCCCTCGGTGAGCGCCTGGCCGACCCAGTCGAGCGCGGCACCGGTGACGTCGGTCGAGCCGCCGTTGTCACCGAAGACCTTCAGGGCGTACAGGCCGGCTTCGGGCGCGGTGCCCGGACCGATCCACATGTCCTGCACCTGCTGCGTGGTGAGCTTGGTGTAGTCGCCGTCGAACTGCTGCTTGTCGGCGGTCAGGCCGTAGCCGGCGATCGAGCCGGACACGTGCGTGCCGTGGTCGCCGCCCTTGCCGTCGATCGGGTTGTCGTCGGGAGCCGGCACCGGGTCGTAGGTGTTCGGGTCCGTCGGGTCGGCGTTGTAGGTCGCACCGGCGAAGTCGTACCCGCCGAGGAACTTCGACGCGTCGTACAGGCTGGGATCCGGAGCGCCACCGCTCGCGTCCGCCAGGGCCTGCTGGTACGCCTCGGTGGTGCCGGGGCCGCCGAAGTCGGCCTGCGTGTAGTCGAGACCGGTGTCGAGGACGGCGACGTTGACGTCCTTGCCGGTGTGCCCGGTCTGCTGCCAGGCGTTGAGCGAGCGCGTGTAGATGTCACTCGCCGAGTTCTTCGGCGAGACGCCGTCGACGCCAGGCTCGACGAGGCTCGGGTCGACGCCCGAGGGGGCGGCGTCCGCGTTCTCGTTGACGGTCGGCTCGACGATCTTCTTCGGCGTGAGCGGGATGATGCTCTCGACGTCGGAGCGCTCCGCGATCTGCCGGAACGCGTCCACGTCCGCGACGACCGCGACGCCGGGGACGGTGTACTCGGTCGAGTAGAGCTCGGTCGCGTCGGCGTCGGCACGCTTGACCGCCGACCGCACCGCAGCGACGGTGGACTGGATCGCCTCGACGCGGTTCTTCGCGGCGGAGGACTGGGTGCGCGACTGCGTCAGGTCGCCACCCTTGGCCTTGGCGTCCACTTCGAGGGCGCCCTGGCCGGTCGTGCGGACGAACGCCGCGACGGTCTTCGTCGGCTTGGCGTCACGGAGCGGGGCGGAGAGCTTGAGGTCGGCCACCGAGATCCCGGCCGGGGCTGCGGAGGCCGCGCCCCCGACTGCGAGACCGCCACACGCGAGGGCCGCGGCGGCGATGCCGGCGGTCAGGACGCGGGTGAAGCGATGGGGGGTGGGTTTCGGGTCGGTGTTCGGTGTTGCACGGTTCAAAGAGGACACTCCTGGCTCAGTCCGTGGTTCGCATGAGATTCCTGTGAAGCTATGCGTTCGTTCTCAGGCGGGACAGTCCGCACTTCGGGGGACACCCCTCGTCCGGGGGTCGCTTCCTGTTAAGTTGCACACCTGTGTGCACGTTATTACGATGGGCAGCGTGACCACCACCGAGCAGCCCTCCCGCGCGCCCCGCCGCGACGCCACGGAGAACCGGGCAGCACTCCTCGACGCGGCGAAGACCTGCCTGCAACAGGACCCGGACGCCTCGATCGAGACGATCGCCGCCTCGGCAGGACTCTCCCGCCGTGCGGTCTACGGACACTTCCCCTCGCGCGACGACCTGGTGCGTGAGGTCGTGACCGCCGGGGCCGCCCGGATCGCCGCCGCGATGCCGACCACCTCGGACCTGCAGGAGCTCCCGCCGGCCGCACGCCTCGCCGCCATCGCGGTGACGCTCTGGACCGAGGTGTCGCACGTCCGCTCGATGGCCCGGGTCGCCGTGCGAAGCCCGTTCGCCGAACCCGTCGCCGAGGTGTTCGCGCCGTTGCGCGCGCAGGTCCGCCAGGCGTGCGCGCTCGGGATCGCCGAGGGTGCCATGCGGGACGACGTCGACCCCGGAACCCTCGGCCGACTGGTCGAGGGCGCGTGCATCGCCGTCCTCGACGAGGCCACCCGTTCCGGCACGAGCGACGAGGACGGGCGGCGCATGGTGGTGGTGTCGGCGCTCGGCATGGCCGGCATCGACTGGCGCACCGCGCTGCTGTCCGAACCCGCTGCTCCCGCTTCCGCTCCAGCCCCGAAGGACCACGCATGACGCTCGAACTCGACCACGTCGGCATCGGCGAGGAGCCCGGCGCACCCCTGCCCGTCGTCTCCGCCGTCGCCGCACCCGGACGCCCGGGTGTCATCGCCGTCGAGACCGAGCAGGCCCCCGTGCTCGCCTCGCTCGTCGCCGGAGGCCGCATGCAGCCCGACACCGGCCGCCTGCTCCTCGACGGCCACGAGGACGCAGCCGCCGTGCGCCGCTCCTTCGCCCTCGTCGACACCCCGGGGGTCGCCGAGCCCTTCCCGGTCATGAGCCTCAAGCAGATCGTGCGCGAGGAGCTCGCGTTCGCCGGGCAGCGGCCGAACCGCGAGCACGTCGACACCGTGCTCGACGAACTCGGGCTGCGCGAGTACGGCGACACCCACGTCCAGCGGGTTCCGACGGCCGTGCGCGTCCGACTGCTCGTCGAGCTCGCCCTGCTCCGCGACGGTGTGACCGGCATCGTGGTCACCTCGCCCGAGCGGCACGGCGGCGCCGTCGAGGACTGGTTCCAGGTGGTCCGCGACGTCGCACGGCGCGGCGTGACCGTGGTCCTCGTGACCTCGAAGGCCGCCGCCACGACCGTCGAGCACCTGCTCGACACGATCGACACGCACGACATCGCGACGCTCGCGACGCCCCAGACCGAGAACCCCGAGGACGTGGCCCGAACCGACGGAACCGAGCCGGGCCTCCCGACCGCTCCCCCCGTCACCCAAGCATCCGCAACCGTCCCGACGGAGGCACAGAAGTGACCACCACCTCGCTCGTCCGCGCAGAACTCGCGCGGCTCACCGCGACCCCGCTCGCACGCCTGGCGTTCATCGCGCTGATGATCGTGCCGCTGCTGTACGGCGGCGCCTACCTGTGGGCGAACCGCGACCCGTACGCGAAGCTCGACCAGATCCCCGCCGCGATCGTGAACCTCGACGCCGGCGCCACCCTGGACGGCGACCACGTCGACTACGGCGAGGACGTCACGAAGGAGGCCATCGACGGCGCCGACTTCAAGTGGACGACGACGAGCGCCGCCGACGCCCGCTCCGGCGTCCGGAACGGCACCTACGACTTCGTCGTCACCATCCCGCACGACTTCTCCGAGCACCTGGTGTCCGCGCAGTCCGACGACCCGACGCAGGCGAAGCTCGTCATGACGACGGCCGACACGAACTCGTACCTGGCCTCCACCATCGCCGAACAGGCGGGCAAGACCATGCGCACCGCCGTCGCCGAGCGCGTCGGCAAGCAGGCGGCGAAGACCCTGCTCGTCGGGCTCGCCGATGTGCGGGACAGCCTCGGCGACGCCGTCGACGGGGCCGATGAACTCGCATCCGGGACCAAGAAGGCGGACCGGGGTGCGCACACGCTGGCGGACGGTACCGGCAAGCTGTCCTCCGGGGCAGCGGAGCTCGCGTCCGGCACGGCGTCGCTGCCGTCGCAGACCCAGCAGCTGGACAGCGGGGCACAGCAGGTGGCGTCGGGGGCGTCGACCCTGGCGTCCGGGCTGGCGAGTGCGCAGCAGCAGACGGCGGCGCTGCCGTCGCAGACGCAGCAGTTGAACGCGGGGGCGCAGCAGCTCCAGACCGGGCTGCACCAGCTCCGTGACCAGACGGCTTCGCTTCCCTCCGACTCTGCGCGCCTGTCCAGTGGTGCGTCGCAGGTCGCCACCGGGAACGCCGAGCTCGCCGACAAGGCCGAACCGTTCATCGCGGGCGTCCAGCAGCTCTCTGCGCAGTCGCCGGAACTCGTCGCGTCGCTGAAGCCCGTCGTCCAAGCTTCCACGGTGCTCACCGCGGAACAGAAGACCCGGCTGCTCGCCGGGCTCGACAACCTGCAGGCCGGCAGCACCAAGCTCGGTACCGGTGCCGGAGACCTGTCCGGCAACCTGCAGAAGCTCAAGACCGGCAGCGCGCAGGTGTCCGCGGGCGCCTCCCAGCTCGCCGAGCAGGCCCCGGCGCTGACGAGCGGCATCCAGCAGCTCTCCGACGGCTCGGACACGCTCGCCGCCGGCACCGGCAAGCTCGCCGCGAAGGCTCCGGAACTGTCCTCCGGCATCGCGGACGCGGCCACGGGCGCCTCGACGCTCTCGTCGGGTGCTTCTCAGGTCGCCGACGGCACGTCGAAGCTGGCGTCGGCGGCTCCGACCCTGTCGTCCGGTGCTGCTTCGCTCGCGTCGGGCGCAGCATCCGCGGACGAGGGCGCATCGTCGCTCGCCGCCGGGCTCGACAAGCTCACGACCGGCTCGTCGAAGCTCGCGTCGTCGCTCGACGAGGGCCGCACGAAGATCCCCGCGTCGGACGCCTCCGAGCGTGAGTCGCAGGCCTCGGTCATCTCCGACCCGGTCAAGGTCGGGGACGACAACGTCGCCGCCGCGTCGAACTACGGAGCCGGCCTCGCACCGTTCTTCATCTCACTCGCGGCCTGGATCGGCATGTACGCGCTGTTCCTCATCCTCAAGCCGATCTCGAAGCGGGCCATCACGGCGGTGCGGAAGCCCCTCGCCGTGGTGTTCGGCGGCTGGCTGACCCCGGCGCTCCTCGGCCTGGTGCAGATGGTGGCGCTGTTCTTCATCGTGCGCTTCGCCCTCGACCTCAACGTGGTGCACGTCGGCGGCACGATCGGGATCATGGTGCTGGCCTCGGCGACCTTCGCGGCGATCATCATGGCGCTCAACGTGCTGCTCGGATCGGTCGGGCAGTTCCTCGGCCTGGTGCTCATGCTCGTGCAGCTCGTCACCGCCGGAGGCACGTTCCCGTGGCAGACGCTGCCGGGGCCGTTGGCGGCGCTGCACTTCGCGCTGCCGATGACGTACTCGGTCGACGCGATCCGGCAGACGATGTACGGCGGGAACCTCGGCGCCGCGTGGTCCGACGCGGGCGTGCTGCTCTGCTGGCTGCTCGGGGCGCTCCTGGTGTCCTTCGTGGTCACGGCGCGGCAGACCCGCTCCCGCACGCTGCGCGACCTGCGCCCGAGCCTGATCGGGTAGCGGGGCGCGCGCGGCGCGGCACGCTTCGTGAGCAGAAATGGTCGGGTGACGTCAGGTCACCCGACCATTTCTGCTCACGAAGCGCGTTCGCCGAGCGGCTGGTGCACCATCCCGCCGCCGAGGGTGCGCAGGTCGTCGGTCGGCAGGGCCGCACGGGCGTCCGCATCGAGCACGGCGGACGCGTCGTCGACAGGGTGGAACCCGATGCGCTCCCCGGCGGACAGGTCAGCCGGCGACCCGGTGTTCCGCGACAGGGCCCAGACCACGTGGTGCCCGGGGTCGCGGAGTGCCACGGTGGCGAGCACCAGGCGTGTCAGGTCATCGGGCGAGGTCCACATGAGCAGCCCCCGGGTCGTCGGCGGCAGCGCACCGAACGCACCGATCCGCGCGGACACGATCGACATCTCGTACCGGTCGGCGAACAGGTTGCCGAGCAGTTCCATCGCGGCCTTCGTCACGCCGTAGTACGTGTCCGGACGGGGCAGCCGGTCGCCGGGAACGCTCCCCGGCTGGTCGAGGGGTTCGGGCACCATCCCCACCGCGTGGATCGAGCTGGCCTGCACCACCCGGAGCACCCCGGTGGCGGCCGCCCGTTCGAGCACGTTCTTCGTGCCGGTCAGGTTCGCCGCAATCAGGTCGTCCCAACCGGCCTCGGTCGGGATGCCCGCCAGGTGGACCACGGTGTCGACCCCGGCGAGCGCGTCGTCCAGCACCGCGGGGTCGTTCACCGATCCGGGCACGAACCGTTCCCCGGCGACGATCGGATCGTGGGGCCGCTGTTCGTCGAGCAGCACGAGGTCGTGTCCCGCGGACCGCAGTCGAGGACGCAGGGCGCTCCCGATCCGGCCCGCGGCTCCGGTGATGAGCAGCGTCGCCATGCCGCGGACGCTACCCCCGGCGCGCGAGCAGCGACCTCAGCTGTGCGACCGCGCCGAACGCCGGGGTGTCGAGGTCGGACTTCGTCCACCGGACGACCGCCCAGCCGAGTCGTTCCATCTCACGGTAGCGGCGGAGGTCACGGCTCCACTGCTCGGCGTCGGTCCGGTGGTGGTCGCCCTCGTACTCGATGACGATGTGATGCTCCGGGTAGGCCAGGTCGACCCGGCCGACGAACCGACCGGCTTCGTCCAGCACGTGGACCTGCAGCTCGGGCTCGGGCAGCCCCGCGCGGACGATCGCCAGCCGCGCTCTGGTCTCCTGCGGCGACCCGGCACCCACCCGCACGAGCTCGAGCGCCACACGCAGTCGTCGGACACCCGATCGCGCTCCGGCCAGGGCGACGGCGGCAGCGAGGTCCTCGATCGTCGTCCCGCACCGCCGTTCCGTGACGATGGCGTCCCCGAGCACGACGAGCTGGTCGACCGAGAGCATCGCACCGCAGTCCACCCACAGCGCCGCGGGCGTGCTCGTCGGCATCCCCCACCGCTCCGTCACCCGGGCACGGTCCGGTGTGATGCGGTGCCCGACGACCCCGTGGCGGCGCGGTTGCGCGATCGGCACGGGACTCGTGACGTGCACGGGGCCGTCGTCGGCGACCGGGACCGGGAGCTGCCAGAGGACCGCAGCCGAGACGTGACTGATGAACTGCCCGGGAACCAGAACCGGCCGGAACGCCCGGATCCGATGGGCCGGGTCGGGCGGACGGTCACGTGCCCACCGGATGGACCGGGTCGGCCGGATCAGGTCACGCCGTCGGAGTCGTTGTCGGGAGACGCCCGCGCGGTCGGCGGCACCGACGTCGAACGCGCGCCCGCGCAGCGGTGTCGGAAGTGGTCGCGCTCGCATGACCACCACGTTCGCGCCCCGCGCCCACTACCCGTGCGCCGAACGCGACTTCTGTGCACAACGCACCCCGGGCCTCCCGTGTGGAGGACCAGCCACGCGTCGATCGTGAGCAGAAATGGTCGGGTCGCCGCCCCGCACCCGACCATTTCTGCTCAAGAAGCGAACCGGCCCGCGCCCGCTACGATCGACGGACGAGCCAACGGAGGTCGAAGCGCATCATGGGAGACGGCAAGCCCGCGACCATCTACGACGTCGCCGCACGCGCCGGGGTCTCGAAGTCCCTCGTCTCCCTCGTGCTGCAGCGCTCCCCCCGGGTCAGCGACCAGCGCCGGGCCGCCGTGCTCAAGGCGATCCAGGAGCTCGACTACCGCCCCTCCACTGCTGCCGTGTCCCTCGCGGGCACCCGCAGCCGCACCATCGGCGTGGTGCTCGACGACTTCCGCAACCAGTGGTTCGTGGACCTGCTCACCGGCCTGCGCGAGAGCCTGCAGGACCAGGGGCACCGGCTCGTGGTCGCCGACCGGTTCCTCAACACGGGGCTCGATGCCTCTCCGGTCGAGGGCTTCCTCTCCATGCGCGTCGAGGGCATCGTCATCGCCGGTGAGCCCACCACCGACCTCGCGATCCCGGCCTCGATGCCGCTCGTCATCGCGGGCGGCCGCGTCGCGATCCCCCGCGCCGACACCGTGGCGAACGACGACCACGCCGGTGGCGGCATCGCGGCGCAGCACCTGCTCGACCTCGGCCACACCCGCCTCGGGTTCGTCGGTGCGAGCTCGGCGGCCTCGGCCGAACGCCAGGCGGGGTTCGAGCAGTCCGCTGTGCCAGGCGCGTCCGTCGTCACGACGGTGCTGCCGGGCGAACCCACCGAAGAGGCCGGTTCCCGCGCCCTGGGCATCCTGCTCGACGAGCACCCGGACGTCACGGCCGTCTTCGCCGCGAACGACGTGATGGCCCTCGGTGCCCTGTCCGAGCTCGCCGAACGCGGGTTGCGCGTCCCCGAGGACGTCTCCGTCATCGGCTACGACGACACCCCCGTCGCCGCGATGCGGTACGTCGGCCTGACGAGCATCGACGACCGCAGTGTCGAGATCGGCCGCGGCGCCGGCGAGCGCCTGCTGGCCCGCATCGCCGATCCGCGGATCGCCGCCACGGAACTCCTCGTCGAACCCCGCCTGGTCGCGCGCCGCACCACCGCCGCGCGCTGACGGCACCCCGGCCGGGAGGCCCGGCCCGCCTCCGCCCCGCCCGCTTCGTGAGCAGAAATGGTCGGGTTCAGGGCCCGTACCCGCCCATTTCTGCTCACGAAGTCGCGTCAGGCAACTCCGCGTGCTGGACGACCCAGCTGTGCATGACGATCGCCGCAGCGGCCGACGCGTTGATGCTCCGGGTCGACCCGAACTGGGTGATCTCGAGGTGCGCGTCCGCTCCGGCCACCGCCTGCTCGGTGAGGCCGGGGCCCTCCTGCCCGAACAGGAACACGCAGCGCTCCGGGATCGTCGCGGTCTCGATGCGCTCGGCACCGGGGGTGTTGTCGATCGCCACGACGGGACGCTGTTCCTCGGCCATCGCGGCGAGGAACGCCTCGACGTCGGGGTGGTACCGGACGTGCTGGTACCGGTCGGTGACCATCGCCCCGCGCTTGTTCCACCGCCGTCGCCCGATGATGTGCACCGTGCCGGCCAGGAACGCGTTGGCGCTCCGCACGATCGAGCCGATGTTCAGGTCGTGCTGCCAGTTCTCGATCGCCACGTCGAACGCGTGCCGGCGGGTGTCGAGCTCGGCGACGATCGCGTCCATCGACCAGTACCGGTAGCGGTCGAGCACGTTCCGGGAGTCCCCCGCTGCCAGCAGCTCCGGGTCGAGCCTCGGGTCGTCGGGCCAGGGTTCCGGGTGCGGCCCCACCCCGTTGGTCGTCAGCTCGTGCGACGGTTCGGGCGCAGTGGTCACCCGACCAGCGTAGGGCCGCGCGCGGCCTCGTCAGGCGGTGCGAGCGATGCGGGCCTCGATGCCGGCGATCAGGATGTCGAGGCCGAGCGCGAACCGGTCGTCGTAGGAGTGCTCGCCGAGGATCTCGCCCACCAGCCGGTGCCGTTCCGGGCGTCCGGCCTCGGAGTCCCCGCGTCCGACCTGCACCCCGGCGTGCCCGACCACGAAGTCGTAGACGACGAAGAAGGTGTACATCGCCTCGGCCGGCGGCAGACCCGCGTCCTGCAAGGCCCCGACGACCTTCGCCACGACGGCGTCGGACTCGGTCGACGCGAGCGGCGCACGCTGGCTGTGCGACTCGAGCACGAGGGGGTGCGTGCGCATCAGGTCGCGGAACGTCGTGGCGAAGGTGCGGACGACGGCGTGCCACTCGTCCGGCCAGACGAACGTCGCGGTGAACTCGTCGACGGTGCGGCGGACGAGTTCGGCGTGCAGGTCGTCCAGGCCGCCGATGGTCCGGTGCACGGTCATCGGGGCGACGCCGAGCCGCACGCCCAGTGCCCGGAAGGACAGGCGGTCGAGGCCGTCCTCGTTCGCGATGGTCGTGGCGGCGTCGATCACCTGCTCACGGGACAACACGTTCGGGCGGCCTCGGCGTCGTCGCGGCGTCACCTCGAGCTCCGTCTCCGACACCGGGGTGGGTCGGGGCGCGGTGGACGGGGTTCCGGGTTCGACGAGCACGAGGGGGCCTCCTTGATTCGGTACGTGTCCCGAAAAGCGTAGGGCAAAAGCCGACCGCGGTTCGGTGTCTCGACCATCTCGGGTCTCAGAGCAGCGCGCAAGAGCCGCTCCGGGCCTCCCGGCCCTTTCTGAGCGGACCGTCAGTGGGGCCGCGGCGACTGCCTCGCCGCGGCCCCACTGCTCAGCGCTGGCTCGATCCGCGGGTGCGACGTCTGCGCGCCGCGAGGAGGCCCCCCAGGGCCAGGAGCAACACCGCCGTCACCGCCGCCAGTCCCAGTCCGTCGGCTCCGGTGAACGCCAGTCCGCCGCGTGCCGAGCCGCGGGATCCGTCGCCGGTACCCGCCGAGGCCTCCGCGTCGTCGCGGGTGCCGGGTGTTCCCAAAGACCCGGCGCTCCCGGCGTTCCCGGGATGTCCGGGCGTCCCGGGCACTCCCGGGCCACCGGGCGTCACCGGCGGTCCGGTCGGCGTCTCCGTTGCGGGCAGGAGCCCCGCGTCGACGGTGCGGTCCTGTTCGATGTGCTCGAGCTGGCCCTCGTCGGAACGGATCGCGGCGAGATCGACGGTTGCGGTCACGCCGGAGGCGTCGGCGTCGGAGTCGATCGCGCGGTCGTCGCCGACGAGCTCCTTCGTGAACTCCCGACCGTCCGGTGCCGTCCATTGGACGGTGTACGAGCCGGGGCGCAGGTCGTCGAAGGTGTACTCGCCGTCGCCGTCCGTGGTGGTGGTCCGGCGCACGGCCTCGCCGCGGTCGTCCGAGCCGGTGAGGCGGACCGAGACGTCGGCGATGCCGACTTCGTCGTCGTCCTGCAGACCGTCGCCGTCCTCGTCGGACCACACGCGGTCGCCGATCGAACCGGCGACGACGGTGACCGTCGCCGGGTTGGACTGGACCGGCAGAGCGAGGTTCGAGGCACGGAGGCCGAACCGGTTCGTGTACGCGTCACCGTCCCGCTGGCCCGCCGTCGCGACCACGACCCGGTGCGTGACGGTCTCGGCCACTCCCACGGGGGCGGTCCGCAGGATGCGCGCAGCCGTGACGTCCGCGAGCCGGGCGGGGCACCCCTCGGTACCGAACGCCGACGCCGAGCACCAGGTGGTGGCGCCACCGCCCTGGTTCGACGGGTCAGCGGCGTCGAGCACGACGTCGTGCGGGTTGCGGTTCGTGTAGCGGACGCGCTCACCGGCGGCGGCGGCGACCGCGATGGGCGCGGCGAGTCCGACCGTGCCGTGGAAGGTGGAGTTGCGGGTGTCGCCCCGGTACGGAAGGACGTCGATGACGTCCAGGCCGTCGATCGGGGTGGCGTCGATGTTCGTGTACCCGAGGTCCCACGCCAGGTGGTCCCCCGAGACGACGACCGGTTCGACGGCGGTCTTCTCGACGCCGACGCCGCCGGCTGCGACGACCTGGACGGCGCGCTCGGCGTTGCGGAGCGCCTGCGGCGACTTGTCCGTCGGCGAGGCGATGTCCGTCGTGTTGGTGATCGCCCCCGCCGGCGCGAGCTTCGAGACCGCGGCGGTGTACGTGATCGGGTCGATCGCCTCGTTCGGCTTGACCTGCATCGTCCAGGTGAGGCGCTGGACCTCGTTGCCCTCGTCGTCCTTCGTGGTGTCGATCTCCGGCACCTCGGAGGCACTGCCGGCGACGTAGGTCACGTGGTTCGGCAGGACGTCCCGCACCGCCACGGAGGTCTCCTTCCCGGTGGTGTTGCCGTTCGTGAGCGACGGGTACAGCGCGTAGTCGACGGTGCCACCGGCGACGGCGAAGGTGGTCTCGTCGGGGGTGTCGGCCGCGTCGTGGCCGGGGTCGACGATCTTCTTCTGGATCCGGGCGAGGTTCTCGGTGAGGATGACGCTGTCGGAAAGGGGGCCGGCACCGAGGTCCGCGTCGGACCAGACGTCGTGCACCCAGCGCTCTGAGCGGTCGCCGAACCACGCGTGACCGAAGTCGTGGGCCCGTGTGCCGTCGGCGGCGTCCTCGGTGGTGACGTAGCTGTAGAGCGTGCCGGTGTTGCCGCCCCGGATGTCGCCGGTTGCGCGGACCGCGCCGACGGCGTCGAGGCCGCCGGGGACGTCTTCCGGCTGGTCGTACCAGGGGCCGTCGCCGTCGTCGCACGTCGCCTTCTGACCGGCGGCCGGAGAGGTCATGTCGTACGCGGCGTACTGCACCTCAGCGCCGGTGAGACCGCTGGTCCATGCCACGGTCCTGCTGCCTCCGACGCGGGTGGCACGCTGGGTGTCACGGTCGAACGTGTCGCAGAGGATCACGTTCTCGTACGGGGAGAGGCCGTTGTTCCATGCGCCGACGTCGCTCCGGAGCAGTGTTCCGGGCGTGGTCCACGGGTCGCCGTGCTTTGCGGATCCGTCTTCGACGACCCTGCCGTTGTCGATGACCCGGTGGAACTGCTTCTGCGTTCCGCCGGGTGCGTACTCGATGATGTTGCGCTTCGCGGAGTTGTCTCCGGTGGGCTCGGTGCCGCCCGGGAAGTTCGATGCACCGCTGAGTGAGGTGGTCTGGAGCGGGGTGAACGTGTTGATCGAGTCAACCGAAGTACCGACCGGGGGGTTGGGCATCCACAGGCTGATGTACCCGCTGACGAAGTACGACTTGTTGCCACCCCTGATCGGGCCGCCGGCGACGTTCTTCGAGGGGATGCGCGTCGGGTCGGTGACGGTGTCGGTGATCGTGACGTCGACGTCCTGCCCTGGAGCGGTCTGGGTGCAGCTGAACGTCCCGGAGTCGGTGACGGCTGCCTCCCCGCCGCCCTGGCCGCCGGGGAGACCGGCCATCCGCCAGCCGTTGTCGGCGTTCGGGCCGCAGGCCGGGTTGCCGCCGTTCCACAGCACGGCGTCGGAGGGCACATCGCCGAGGATCTCGGAGAGGTCGTCCGTGAACGACATCGGGCCGACGCTCTTCTCGAACCCGAGGAGCCCCTGTCCGGGCACGAGCGGCTGCCAGTCCACGGCGATCGGGTAGATCAGCTGCAACCCCTTCGTCGTTCCGTCCGGACCGGTGACGTCGGTCCGGAGCGATGACGCGTGGACGTTCTTGCTCAGGTTGTAGCGCGCGGCTGCGGACACCGTGACGGAGTCAGCGACCGCGGTGGCGGTCCCGTTCTCGGCCTCGTCCGCCGTCGCGGTAACCGGGACGGCGATCGTGTCGCCGTTCTGCAACTCGCCCGAGACGTCGAGGACGATCGGCACGGAGACCGTCCGGCCTTCTCGGAGCGTGCCGATGTTGCAGGTCAGCACGGCCCCCGAGACCGCCGAACCCGGACCGACGCAGATGGTCGGCACCCCTGCCCACGACGTGCCGGCGGGGGCGGTCGCGCTGAAGCGTTCGTTCGTGCTGGTGCCGTCGTTCGAGTTGAGGGAGACGCGGTACGTGATCGCGTCCATCGTGCGGACGATGCCGTTCTTCTCGCTCGCGTCGCCACCAGCGCCGTCCGTCGGGGTGACGGGGCCGTTGCCGTCCTTCGTGACGTCGATCGCGACGGCGACCGTGCTCTGCGTCGCGGCGGATGCTGTGCTGTCGGGTCCTTCTGGCTCGCTCGCCGACGCCGACGCCGGGGCGGCCGGCAGGGCAAGGCAGAGGACGACGCCAGCGGTGGTCAGCGCCGACACGGCGATGCGCGCTCTACTTCGAGATCGCATGGGTCTCCTTGTTCTCGCGAGGCTGATGTCCCGCAGATCGTGGGGACGAGGACCGCCCCGACCGGCAGCGTACGCACATATTGCATCTCAAAACAATTATTCATGTTCCGCATATCGTCGATGGTGATTGCCGAGCATCAGGACGGAAGGCGTGAACCCCTGCGCAGTAAGGTGAGGCCCATGGCGACCCGAGACGACGTCGAGTGCTGGCTGACCGACATGGACGGCGTGCTCGTCCACGAGAACCAGGCGCTCCCCGGCGCCCCGGAGCTCATCCAGCAGTGGCTCGACGACGGCACCGAGTTCCTCGTGCTGACGAACAACTCGATCTTCACGCCGCGCGACCTCAGCGCCCGGCTCCGGGGATCGGGCCTGCACGTGCCCGAGGAGCGGATCTGGACGAGCGCGCTCGCGACCGCCGACTTCTGCAAGTCACAGATGCCCGGCGGCTCGGCGTTCGTCATCGGTGAAGCGGGCATGACGACTGCCCTGCACGAGGCCGGGTTCATCATGACCGAGACGGCGCCCGACTACGTCGTCGTCGGCGAGACCCGCAACTACTCGTTCGAGGCGATCACCAAGGCCGTCCGGCTCATCCGCGCCGGAGCCCGGTTCATCGTGACGAACCCCGACGCCACCGGCCCGAGCGCCGAGGGGGTCCTGCCGGCGACCGGCGCCATCGCGGCGATGATCGAGAAGGCCACCGGCAAGCAGCCCTACGTGGTGGGCAAGCCCAACCCGATGATGTTCCGCTCCGCGATGAACCGGATCGGGGCGCACTCCGAGAACACCGGCATGATCGGCGACCGCATGGACACCGACGTGCAAGCCGGCATCGAGGCGGGACTGCACACCGTGCTCGTCATGACGGGCATCAGCGACCAGGCGGAGATCGACCGGTACCCGTTCCGTCCGAGCGAGGTCATCTCCGGCGTGCACGAGCTCGTGCGCACCGAGCCGTTCGAGGTCGAGCTCTAGCCCCGGCCGGACGCGACCGCTGACGCGCGTCAACCCGGACACCGGACGCGACCGCTACCGCGCGTCGACCCCGACACCGGACGCGACCGCGTCACCCGCCGCAGCCGGCTCGTGGAACGACCCACGGGCCTCCAGGGCGAACGCCGCCATCGGCGGCACCGGACGCCACCGCTTCGCCAGCCGACGGGGCCGGTCGTCGTACCAGGCGATGATCCCGCCCGCCACGATGCCGAACGCGAGCACCCCGAACGAGAACAGCCCGATCAGCCCGAGCAGCACCACGCGCCCCGAGTCGCTCGTGTCCACGGTCGCGGAGAACCCGATCGACCCGAAGTCCCAGAAGGCGTGCAGCAGCACCGGTGCGAGCAGCGAACCGGTCAGCCGACGCGCGACGTACAGCGTCGACCCGAACGACGCCGCGAACACCACCTGGATCACCGTCGGACCGATCCCGGCGCCCGCGAGCGCGTTGAGCAGGTGCAGCAGCCCGAACAGCGCGCACGACAGGGCCCAGACCCCGATCTCCGGCAGGCGCCGCCGCAGCCCGACGAGCAGGGTGCCGCGGGCCATCAGCTCCTCGAACACCCCGACGAACAGCACCCCGACGGCGAGCAGCAGGAAGTAGTGCGCGGGCAGCGCCGACCAGTCGATCAGGGGCAGCCGGACGACGCACACCACGAGCACGAGGATCGGCGCGAGCATCGTCCAGCGCAGCCGCGTCCGGACGGGGTCGACCGTGGCGATCCGCCACCAGCCGAGCGCCGTGACGAACAGGGCGAGTGCCGCGACGGCGATGCCCTCGGGGATGACGAGGGCGTGCACGACGCTGTCGACCGTCTGCCCGAGGGTCGCGTAGTCGTCGCTCGGCCGCGACCGCCAGGCGCTGATCGCCGCGAACACCACGAGCGGCGCGAGCCCGAGCAGCAGCGACGGCGGGACCGGCCAGCGGCGGCGGCGAGCTCGGACGGGGGCGGTGGTGGTCATCTGCTGGTTGTACCAGGCGGGACGTACGATTGGCGGTATGCGCCTGCCCTCCCTGTCCACGATGGCAGAGGACTACGTCAAGCTCATCTGGAAGGCCAGCGAGCGTGGCGGGCCCGGCCTGGCGACGCGGGACATCGCGGCGTCCCTGAAGGTGTCGGCGTCGACGGTGTCGGGCAACCTCAAGAAGCTCGACCGTGACGGCCTGATCGAGCACACCCCGTACTACGGCGTCGTGCTCACCCCGCTCGGGCAGCAGGTCGCGGTGGCGATGGTCCGGCGGCACCGGCTGATCGAGACGTTCCTGGTGGAGCGGCTCGGCTACTCGTGGGACGAGGTCCACACCGAGGCCGAGGCCCTCGAGCACGCCGTGTCGGAGCAGTTCCTCGACCGGGTGGACGCCGACCTCGGCCATCCGACGCACGACCCCCACGGTGATCCGATCCCCGGCGCCGACGGCATCGTGCCGGACTCCCCCGGCACCCTCCTCGGCGCGATCGAGCCGGGAGCGTGCGGCACCGTCGACCGTGTCTCGGACGACGACCCCTCGCTGCTGCGGTACTTCGACGAGCTCGGGGTCGGGCTCGGCACACACCTGCGGGTCGAGCGGGTGCGGGACTACGCCGGCGTCATCGCGGTGTCGCGGCGGTCCACCGACGGCTCGGAGTCACTCGTCGACCTGCCGGCCGCGGCCGCGTCGGCCATCTGGCTCGCACCCGACGGCGACTGACGGCGCTGCGCACGCGGGCTGGTCGGCTGGTCGGCTGGCCGGCTGGTCGGCTGGTCGGCTGGTCGAGACACCCCGCTCACGTCCGCCGAGGGGTCATGAACCGTCGCCCGGGAGCCCCGCAGGCGACGGTTCGCGACCACTCGGTGCCCAGCGCACGGGGCGTCATGACCGCGCCGCGGCCCGCGAACGCGCGTGGCGTCGGACGGGAGGCCCGGTGCGCGGCCGCCACGGGCCTCCCGTCCGGCGCCCCCACCGGTCACGACACCCCGCTCACGTCCGTCGAGAAGTCACCATCTGTCGCCCGGGAGCCCCGCAGCCGACGGTTCGCGACCACCCGGCGCTCCCGGCCGGGCGCGCCCGCAGGCCCTAGCCCTTGACGGACCGGGTCCGGCCGAGGGCAACCTCGCGCCGGGCCCGCTCGACAGCGAGCGCGGACGCAGCGTCCGGGTCGTGCAGGAGTCGTTCGGTCTCGCGCACGTGCTCCAGGACGGCGTCGGTCCCCCGGTCGGCGGCCGCTGCGAGGACCGGCGCGACGGTGTCCTCGCCGAGTCCCACCAGGGCACGCGACAGACTGAGCCGACGCTCCCGGTCGCCGACGCCGAGCTGCACCGCGAGGGTCCGCGCGAGCGCCGCCCGTTCGCCGTCGGGCACCAGCGCGACGGCGGTCCGCCAGGCCGCGCGGAGCACCTCGTCGTCCCGGTCCTCGAGCAGCGGGCGCACCGCGGGCCACGCGCCCGGGTCGCCGATCTTCGACAGGGTGTGCAGCGCCTGGCTGCGGGCCTGCGGCTCGGGGCGCTCGAGTTCGGGCAGGACGCGCGCGACGACGTCCTCGGCGGGGTGCCGGGTGAGCGCCCACGTGAGCATGTCGCGGACAAAGAAGTCCGGCTCGACGGCGCACTGCGCGACGAGCACGTCGATGTCTGCCGGGTCCGGGGTGGTCCCCGCGGCCATCACGGCCTGCAGGCGGACGGAGGATCGCGGGTCGGCGAGGGCATCGGTGAGCACGGTCATCTCACCATCGAAGCCCCTCGCGCCGGGGCCGTGTCAAGCCTCGGGGCACAGCGTCAGGAGCCGTGCGGTCGGCTGTCGTTAGCCCCGGCGCACGAGGAACGACGATGTCGCTGTCGTACGACAGCGGGGATGTCGTTCGTTGCACACGCGGACAGTCCCGGCGCACGAGGAACGACGATGTCGTTGTCGTACGACGTCGACATCGTCGTTCCGCGTCGGACCCGCGCCGACCGACCGCGCCAACCGACCCGCACCGACCGCCCCGCCCCTACGCCCCTGGCGCCAGCGACCCGGTCAGCGGCTGCCCCGACGACCGCGTCACGAAGCACGAGATGAACCGGTTGCCCTGGTCCCACGTCGCCTGGTCCGGCGCGTACGAGCCCTGCACCTGCACGTCACCCACGGCCGCAGCGGCCGAGGCGTTCAGCGCCGCGTCGGACTGGCACTGGTCGGCTGCCTGGGTCGCCAGGGCCTCGGCGCCGGGGTAGGTGTCCCCCTCGACGGCAAGCCGTGCGGTCAGCTGCCCGATGTGCGGCGTCGCGCAGTCGACGACGGTGAAGGTCTGCGACCACGCGTTCGTGAACGGCGACAGGCACTCCCCGCCCGCGAGGTCGGTCCAGGCGTGCTCACCGGGCAACGCCGGCGTCGTGGCGAACTGCAGCGTGGTGCCCGGTGCCGCGGCGTCACTCGGCTGCGAGGCGGACTCCGACGGCGCAGCGGTCGGGGTCGCCGGTGCCGAGGAGGCCGCAGCAGGCGACTTCGTCGGCACGGCCTGGTCGGCGATGTTGTTCCCCAGGATCCACTTCGACAGCAGGAACACCAGGACGATGAGCACGAGGATCAGGGCGATCGAGCCCCAGATGAGCAGCTGCTTGCCGCGCTTGCCCTCGTTCCGCAGCCGCGCGAAGCCCTCGTTGATGAAGTTGTCGCGCTCGCCGGGCTCACGGTCCGGACCGCCAGCAGCACCAACAGCCGAGCGGGAGGCAGCAGGAGCAACAGGAGCAGGAGCAGGAGCAGCAGCTGCGGGAACGGCGGCAGCGGGCATCATCCGCGTCCCGGTGTCCTCCGGGTCGTAGCCGGTGCCGCCGAGTTGCCCGACGGCCTCGGTGCCGAACAGGTCCTTGATGGCGCTCGTGTCGCTGGTCTCGCGACCGTCCCACTCGGACTGGTCCAGGTCCTCCGGCGCAGCGGCCGGAAGGGACTCCGGCTGCGGGCCCGTGTCGTTCCCGCGAAGCCCGAGCACGGCGTCGAGGTCCTGTCCCACCGAGGGCGGCAGGTGCGCCGGGTAGGACGGCTCGTCGGCGGCCGGCTGGACGAGCGGCGGCGCAGCGGTCGGCGGCACGGTCGCGTCGGGCTCGGACCACCAGGGCGTCCCGGCAGCCGGCAACGCGGTGGTCGGGGCATCGGACTGGAGGCCCTCGGTCGCGTCCGGCACGTCGTCTCCGGCGGGCCCACGGGGTGCTTCCACGGCCTCGGTCGGTTCCGCGGCCTCGCTCGCGTCCGACGAACCAGCGCCGGCAGCGACGGCGGCAGCGGCACCCGCAGCGGGGACCGCCGGGGGCACCACCGGCGGCACCGGGACGGCCGGCGGCACCGGGTACGTGCGCGGTGCCTGGGGCAGCCCGTCTGCCGGGGTGTCGACCTCGCCCGCGACGACCTCGTCCTCGTCGTCGGACTCGTCGGCGAGCGACCAGGACCCAGTGGCGAGCGCGGTGGTGTCGAACGAGTCGGTGGTCAGCGTCGCCGGGACCTCGCCGGCCTGGTCGTCGTGGATCGCCCAGTCGAACGGCCGGTCGTGCCCACCGGTCTGCGTGGGGACCGGCCCGGTGCTCGTGATGCGCAGCAGGTCGGTGAAGGTCGGCGGCTCCTCGGTCGGGGGGAGCACGTTCTCGACGCCGAGGGGCTGCGGCGCAGCAGGGGCGACGGGCTCCGGGTGCGATCCGGTCGCACGGCCGAGCCAGTCGACGTCGGCACGGCCCTCGCCGAACGGGTCGACCCGTCTGCGCTCGTCCTCGATGGCCTTCGAGGCGGCAGCCCGTTCGTCGCGGTGGGTCTGGGCGGTGGGCAGCACGATCGAGGACGGGTGCGGTGCGGTGGAGTCCGGTGGAACGTCGGCGGCGGCCGGGATCCGGTCGTGCAGCGTGGAGCGCTCGTGCTCGACGGCGGCGTCGGGGTTCTCCGACGGCGCGAGCAGCTCGGCGGGCATCGAGATGGCCTGGGTCGCCCCGTCGTCGAGCACCGGAGCAGCCGGAGCGTCAGCAGCCGGAGCATCAGCAGCAGGATCGGCAGCCTCCGCGTCCGCGTCCGCCACGAAGGGCTCGGGCAGCGGTGCGCCGGTCTCCCGAGCGGTGCGCTCGGCCTCCCGGCGCTCCCGCCGCGACGGCCAGTCCTCCTCGCCACGCGGGGCCCCGAAGATGTCCGCAGCGCTGCGGAGACCGTGGAACGGAGCGTCCGATCCGGACGCACGCCGAGCCTCCAGGCCGTCGTCCCCGTCTGCCGGGCCGGCGGTGCCGTCGGGTTCGCGTGCGTCGTCCGGACGCTCCCCGGTCACGCGGTCAGCCCCAGATCAGCCAGCCCGATGGCCGCGAAGTACGGGTACCCGGCCGCTTCGATCGTCTCCTTCGCACCGGTGTCCCGGTCGACGACGACCGCGACGGCGGCGACGATCGCACCCTCGCGCTCGAGCGCCTCGGCCGCCTTGAGCGGCGAGCCGCCCGTGGTGGAGGTGTCCTCGAGCACGACGACGCGCTTGCCCCTGAGGTCCGGTCCCTCGACCTGCTTGCCGCGGCCGTGGTCCTTCGGCTCCTTGCGGACGACGAAGGCGTCGTAGGTCAGGCCCTGCGCGGCGGCCTGGTGCAGGACGGCGCTGGCGATGGGGTCGGCGCCCATGGTGAGGCCACCGACGGCGGAGACGTCCGGCACCTGCTGCACGAGCTCGGTCATGACCTGCCCGATCAGGGGCGCGACGCGGTGGTCCAGGCTGACCTTCCGCAGGTCGATGTAGTACGTCGCCTTCTTCCCGCTGGTCAGGGTGAAGTCGCCGTGGAACACCGCTTCGGAGGAGATGTACTGGATCAACTGTTCGCGCGCGTCGGTCACAGCCCACAAGGGTAGTCGGTCGGGCTCGCAGCCCGCTCCCCCGTCCTGTGGGGTCATCGAGCGCCGGCACCGAGGCTGCCTCGGTACGCTCCGGGGCATGTCCCGAGCACCGCGCCGCCCCGCCGTGGCGCCGGCTCCGTCCGGCGGCCGTCGGCCCGGCGCCGTGGCCGTCACGATCGGTCGGGAGGCCCTGGGCGGCCTGGTCGCGCTGGCCCTGGCCGTCATCGCCCTGCGTCACGTCATCGCCACGGACCGGGTGGCGTTGCTCTGGTACGACGGCGACTCGGTGCTGCTGCCGCTCGTCGAGCGCTCGGTGCAGGCCGGGCAGCCGTTCGAGTGGGCGATGTCGCCCGCGCTGTTCTTCTTCCCCGAGCTGCCCGCGTACCTGGTCAGTTCGTTCGTCACCGCGACGCCGCAGCAGGCCCTGGCGCTGAACGGGGTGCTCGTGCTCCTCGCCGTGTACGCGCTGGTGCGGGCGGCCGCGAACGAGCTGATGCCGTCAGCCGGCCGCCCGGCCCGGATCGCGGTGTCCGCCGGGGCGCTCGGCATCGTCACGCTGCTGGTGCTGACCGAGTCGTCGGCGACGGCGACCTCGCTCGAGCTGGCGTCCCTGCTGCTCACGACCACCTACTACTACGGCGCCGTGCTGGCGATGCTCGGCACCGCGGTGCTCGTGCTGCGTGCGGTGCGGCTCGGGCGGGCGTCGGTGCCGCTCCTCGTGGTGCTCGGACTCGTCGCCGCGTGCACGACGGCGTCGAACCCGCTGTACGTGCCGTGGTCGGCGGCTCCCGTGGTGGTCACGCTCGGGCTCCTGGTGCTCGCGCGACGGGTGCCGTGGCACCCGGCGGTGCTGTTGGGCGGCACCGTCACGGTCGGCTCGGTCATCGGGTACCTGGTGCGCATCCCGCTGCGGCCCTTCGTCTCGCTCGACCCGGCGACGTACGTGCAGCCGTCGCGGGCCGGTGCCACCGTGCGGTTCTTCGCGGCACTGACCGACGATCGGGCGGGCTCCGCCGCGGGCGACCTCGGGCTCCTGCTGCTGTTCGCCGGGGTGCTCGTCACCGTCGGCGGCACGGTCTGGGCCTGGCGGGTCCACACCGCCCGCACCGTGCTCGTCGCCACGCTGCTCCCCCTGGTCACCGTGGTCGCCGTCTCCGTCGGGGTCGTCGTCGCCGGGTCCGAGACCCCCCGCTACCTCCAGCCGATCGTCACCGCACCGCTGCTCGCGCTCGTCGCCGTCGCCGAACTCACCCGCACCGCGGTCCGCCGCACCCGCGTGCACCGTCCGCGCCGCGGGGTGCGCGCCGGCGTCGCCGTCGCGATGGCCGCCGTGCTCGCGGTCGGGATCGCGGTGGCCCCGGGGACCGCGCACGCCGTGGCGACCGCGCGGTACCCGGCGGCTGCGTGCCTCGACCGCTGGGCGGACGGACGCGAGGTCACCGGCGTCGGACAGTTCTGGACCGTGCGGCCCCTCGCCACCTACGCGGCGACGAACGTCGAGCTCCTGCAGGTCCGCGACACCTTCGAGACGTACCCGTGGCTCGTCGACCTCGGCGCCTACCGCGACGCCGACCCGACCTTCGTGGTGGTCGGCTCGCACGACCTCTGGACGACGGCCGTGGAGGACTCCCTCGGCGCACCGGCGACCATCACGCACTGCACGGGTTTCGACGTCTACGACTACGCCGGCACCGCGGGCGAAGCGGTCCTGCGGCGCGAGGTCGTCGGGAGCGCCGAGGTCATCCGCCGTGACCGTGGCTTCTGACGCCCACTGCTGAAGTTGTCCACAGCGGCGCGTCGCCGTCCGATACTCGCTGTACGGATGTATAGGCTCGTGCTCGATGTCTCGCCCCACCAGCCCCCGCGCCCCCCGTGTCCCCGTGCGCCTGCGCCTCGCCGTCACCGGCCTCGCGCTCGCGGGCCTCGTCGGCACGGTCATCGCCGACGCCCCGGCAGCCCAGGCGGTGAGCTACCCCACGTGGGACGAAGTGAAGTCCGCCCGCGGCAAGGAGTCCGCGAAGCAGGGGCAGATCACCGAGATCCGGGGCATCATCAGCGAGCTGGACGCCAAGGTCGAGGCTGCCGAGGCAAAGGCCAAGAAGCTCGGTGACGTGTTCTACAAGGCGCAGCGCAAGGCCCAGACCGCCGCCGAGAAGGAACAGCAGCTCCGCGCCGACGCGAAGGACCACGCGAAGGTCGCCGACCAGAGCGCCGCGCAGGCCGGGCAGTTCGCCGCGCAGATGTCCCGCTCCGGCGGTGCCGACGTCACCACGTCGGTGATCACCCAGGGCGAAGACGCCAGTGACCTCCTCTACAACCTCGGTGCGCTGAGCAAGCTCTCGGAGCAGGCCGAGCGCGTCCAGGCCGCCGCGAGTGCCGACGCCGCCGTCGCCCGTTCGCTCGAGGCCCAGGCCGACCGGGCCGCCGAAGCACTGGGCGACCTCGCCGCCGAAGCTCAGGACCGCATGCAGGAAGCCCAGTCGGCCTCCGACGCAGCACAGGCCGCCTACGACGAGCAGCAGTCCAACAAGGCACGACTCGACGCCCAGCTCGCGACCCTGACCTCCGGCCGTGTCCGCACCGAAGCCGAGTTCGCCAAGGGTGAGCGCGTCCGCAAGGCGGCGGAGGAGAAGGCGGCGCGCGAAGCCGCAGAGCGCGCAGCCGCCGCACAGCGCGCGGCCGCCGCACAGGCCGCCGCGAACTCCGGCGGGGGCGCTCCGTCTGGTGGCGGCTCGACCGGCAGCAGCGGTTCGGGCGGCGGCGGTTCCGTCGGCGCAGGCTCGGGCACCGGCTGGGTCCGTCCGGCGAGCGGCTACGTGATCAGCCCCTACGGCTACCGCGTGCACCCGATCACCGGCGCCGTGACCATGCACGAGGGCACCGACCTGGCGAGCGGTTGCTACACGCCCATCGTCGCGGCGTCGTCCGGCACCGTCGACTACGTCGGCTGGTACGGCGGCTACGGCAACTACGTCCGCATCAGCCACGGTGGCGGGGTGCAGACCGCGTACGGCCACATCGTCGACGGCGGCTTCCGGGTCGCCACCGGACAGCAGGTCTCCGCGGGGCAGCTCATCGCGCTCGTCGGTTCCACCGGGGCCTCGACCGGCTGCCACAGCCACGTCGAGGTGCACATCAACGGTGCCACCACCGACCCGGTGCCGTTCATGTCCGCGCGGGGAGTCGCCTTCTAACCCGAACGGTCCCGATGGGGACCGCCGCCCATCGCCGCGGCAACTTCTCAACACATCGGCGTGAAACTTCACCGTTCGCACTTCGGCTGCTACGGTTCCATGAGGGGCCGGTCGGTATTGGGGGGACGATGGGGATCGAGTTCGACGACGCCGCGGCGTCGCGGTTGATCGACTGCGGTGTGGAGGTGGCAATGACACTGCGAGCCAGCGCAGCACCGCGTCAGAGCATCGCCGACGCCGCGTTGCTCGACTTCGACGGCGCGTACTCGAGGTTGTTCGAGGCCGCACGGCTCACGGAGTCACAAGACCGGATCCGGCTGGCGAAGGCGCTCGAGTCCCTGGTCGAGCAGCTCCGGGCCGTGCAGCGGCAGGCCGACGCCGAACGCAAGCGGTTGGCGGACGTCGCCGCGTGGCGGCAGCGCGAGGCCGACCGTGACCTGGTTCGCGCCGGCGGCGGGCTCCCGATGCAGCCCGTGCTCGACTGGAGCAGCTCGGTGTTCGACCCTGAACCATCGGGCACGCCACAGCGACCTTCTCCGGTGTCCGCGGTGTTCAGCGCGCGCTCCCGGCAGCGCACCGGCGGCCGGTCCGGAGAACGGAGCGGGGCAGATCCCGCTCGGCTGCGGAAGTTCGCTGCCGTGGCTCGGGTGCAAGACTCCTCGACGGAGCAAGACCTCGTGCGGGTGCGCAACGCGTGGACCGTGTTCCGCAGCGGTTGCAGCTGGGTCCCGGTCGACGGGGCGTCGTTGCCAGGTGGTTTCGCCGACTACCTCGCCGAGAACGCCGACGACGCATCGTGGATCGATCGGATCGCCAGCGCGTTCAGCGCCGCTGGAGGCGGTTCCCTCGCGAACGCTGCACTCGACGTCGCCGGCACCTCCAAACTCCCACTCGGGCTGCAGCGGCTGCTCGATCCGTCCCTGACCCCGGCGGAGGTCGCAGCGGCCTGGGCCGCGCTCGGCTTCACCGACGCCGACGTCCGGGCGTTGCCCCTGCCCACGCAGCTGCAGTTCGCAGGACTCGACGGCGTTCCGGCAGCGCAGCGCGACGTCGCGTCCCGGGCCGTCCTCTCGGCCGCGGTACGAGACCCGGAGCGGCTGTACCGGCTGATGGGGCTGCCGTACACCTACGGCGCGGTCAGCCTCGACGAGTTCCGGAAGCAGGTGGTGGCACTTCGGGACGGCCTCCGTGACGCCGACGATCTCGCGCGCACCATCCCCCGACCGTCGAGGGCCGTGGCACAACTCGTCGGGTTCGGCGTGTCGGACGGCTCACTCGTCGCCGCAGTCGTCCTCGGCGATCTGGACACCGCGTCGAACGTGACGGTCAACGTCCCCGGTGCAACGTCTGCCGTCGACAGCATGGACGAGAAGGTCCGTGCTGCGGACGGCCTGCTGGCAACGGCGTGGAAACAGCGCCGGTCCGAATCGTTCGCGGTCGTGTCCTGGATCGGGTACCGCGCACCCGGCCCCCTCGAGGTCCCGCGCCAGGAGCGCGCGACCGCGGGCGGGGCGAACCTCGCCTCGTTCCTCGACGGCATCCACGACAGCCGGGGCAGCGCGCCGCGGTCACTGACCGTCCTCGGGCACTCCTACGGGTCCACCACCGCGGCCGAAGCGCTCGCGCAGACTCGGTACCGGGTCGACTCGCTCGTCACGTACGGGTCCGTCGGGTTCACCGACACCACGACTCCCGAGCACCTCAACGTGGACCATGTGTACGCGACCGAGGGGTCCGCTGACCACACAGCGATCCTCGGCCGGATCGGACGCACCGATCCACGCGACCTTCCGGACGTCGACACGTTCGGCGCTGACGACTCTGCTGGCGGCAGCGCCGTCACCGGGCACGACATGTTCCCGAACAGCGGCGTCGGCTACCTGTCCCGAGATGCCACCGCACAACAGACCATCGCGAAGATCATCGCGACGGGGAAGCCATGATGAAGACCATGCGACCGATGCTCCGTGCCATCACGACTGCCGCCCTGACCCTCGGGCTGCTGTCGGGGTGCGCGGCAGGAGGAACCCAGATGCCCACCGACGCAGCCGGCCTCACCCAGGACGAGGTCGCCGAGATGTCCCTGCACCAAGAGTTCGACGCCTACCGCGACCACTACGAACACATGCAACGACTCCTGAAAGCCGCGCAACTCCACGTCCACGACGGCGAATGGGAATGGGGCGGCGGCGACGACGTCCCCGGCATCGGCGGAGACGGCGTCGCACCCCTGCCCGGCTCCGACACGAAGAACAGCTACGACATGAGCACCACCCGGCTCTGGTCCCCGCCCAGCGGCACCGACCAACAGCACGCACTCAAACCGATGATCGACTACTTCACCGAACAGGGCTGGACCATCGAACACCGCACCATCACCGGCGACCAAGAAATCTGGGCCACCACCGGCGACGGCTGGCAGATCCAGTACACCGCCCAAGAGAACGGCGACAACCCCCTCACCGTCTACAGCGAACCCTTCTGGACCAACGACGCACACAAGCTCCGGCGAGCCGTAGCAGGACGCTCCCGCGCCGACTTCCCCGACCGGTCCCTCCCCGGCGTCTACCCGGACTTCCCCGAGTGGGACGACCCCATCATCAACCCTCCGAAAATCTGAACCGATGCTCCGGTCCCTCGTCACGGCGGTCCTCGCGTTGGGACTCCTCAGCGGCTGCGTCGCCGGAGGAAATCGAGCGCCCACCGACGCATCCGGCCTCACCCAGGACGACGTCGCCGAGATGTCCCTGCACCAAGAGTTCGACGCCTACCGCGCCCACTACGAGCAAATGCAGCGGCTCCTGAAAGCCGCGCAACTCCAGGTCCACGACGGAGAATGGGATTGGGGCGGTGGCGACCGTGTCCCATTGATCGGAGGCGACGGCGTCGCACCCCTGCCCGGCGCGGACACCAAGAACAGCTACGACATGAGCACCACCCGGCTCTGGTCCCCACCCGGCGCCCTTGACCAGGAACGCGACCTGCAACCGATGATCGGCTACTTCACCGAACAGGGCTGGACCATCGAACACCGCACCATCACCGGCGACGAAGAAATTTGGGCCACCATCGGCGACGGCTGGCAGATCCAGTACACCGCCCAGGAGAACGGCGACAACCCCCTCACCGTCTACAGCGAACCCTTCTGGACGAACGATGCAGATGCACTCTCCGAGGCAGTCGGAGGACGGAACGATGGGGCCTACCCCGATCGATCGCTCCCGGGCGTCTACCCAGCGTTCCCATCGTGGGAATCCCCCATCGTCAGCCCACCCAAGATCTGATGCTCCGTGCCATCACCACTGCTGCCCTGACCCTGGGGCTGCTGTCGGGGTGCGCGGCAGGAGGAAGCCAGATGCCCACCGACGCAGCCGGCCTCACCCAGGACGAGGTCGCCGAGATGTCCCTGCACCAAGAGTTCGACGCCTACCGCGACCACTACGAACACATGCAACGACTCCTGAAAGCCGCGCAACTCCACGTCCACGACGGCGAATGGGAATGGGGCGGCGGCGACGACGTCCCCGGCATCGGCGGAGACGGCGTCGCACCCCTGCCCGGCTCCGACACGAAGAACAGCTACGACATGAGCACCACCCGGCTCTGGTCCCCGCCCAGCGGCACCGACCAACAGCACGCACTCAAACCGATGATCGACTACTTCACCGAACAGGGCTGGACCATCGAACATCGCACCATCACCGGCGACGAAGAAGTCTGGGCCACCACCGGCGACGGCTGGCAGATCCAGTACACCGCCCAGGAGAACGGCGACAACCCCCTCACCGTGTACAGCGAACCCTTCTGGACCAACGACTCCAACGCCCTCTCGACGGCCGTCTATGGACGCTCGATCGTGAAGTTCCCTGATCGTTCCCTCCCCGGCGTCTATCCGGACTTCCCCCAATGGGACGACCCGATCATCAACCCGCCGAAGATCTGACCCGATGCTTCGCGCCATCACGACTGCCGCCCTGACCCTGGGGCTGCTGTCGGGGTGCGCGGCAGGAGGAAGCCAGATGCCCACCGACGCAGCCGGCCTGACCCAGGACGACGTCGCCGAGATGTCCCTGCACCAAGAGTTCGACGCCTACCGCGACCACTACGAACACATGCAGCAACTCCTGCGGAACGCGCAGCTCCAGGTGCACGACGGCGAATGGGAATGGGACAGCGGCGACGACATCCCGCAGATCGGCGGCGACGGCGTAGCCCCGTTACCGGGTTCGGACACGAAGAACAGCTACGACATGCGGAGCGGGCGGCTCTGGTCCCCGCCTGGCGCCACCGGCCAACAGCGGGACCTCCAACCGATGATCGACTACTTCACCGAACAGGGCTGGGACATCGAGCGACGCACGGTCACCGGCGACCACGAAGCCTGGGCCACCACCGGTGACGGCTGGCAGCTCATCTACTCGGCGCAGACGAACGGCCGGTACACGCTCGAGGTCTACAGCGAACCCTTCTGGACCAACGACGCACGCGCTCTCTCGACGGCCATCTACGGACGCTCGACCGTCAAGTTCCCCGACCGGTCGCTCCCCGGCGTCTACCCGGACTTCCCCCAGTGGGACGACCCGATCATCAACCCGCCGAAGATCTGATCGGATCGAGCACCACGACGGCTCCGGTTCAGCGCGCCGCAGGCCCCAGGTCGTCCACGTCCCCGTTCCAGAGCGCCCGGTACCAGGCGGTGCGCTCCGGGTCGTCCGGCAGCCCGTACGCCCGGTGGAACAGCGGCTCCCACCCGGGTCCGTAGTTCCATCCGAGGGCCATCGTCGCCACCGCGATGTCCGCCCACCGGTCCGCGACGCCCATCGCGTCCAGGTCGACGTGCCCGCTCCACCGCCGGTCCGCACCGATGAGCGTGTTGGGCGTGCACGGGTCACCGTGGCAGACGACGCTCCGGTCAGCCGGTGGCTCCGGACCGAGACCGCCCGGACCGCGGACCGCGTCGGCGGCAGCGTCGGCGGCAGCCCCGCGCGCTCGATCGAGCCGGTCCGCGGTCGACCACGTGAACGGGCAGTCGTCGACAGGAAGGGTGTCGTGCAGTGCGCGCAGGCCCTCCCCCACCGCGACCACGGCGGTCCGGGGGTCGTCGTGCCAGCGCGGGTCGACGGCGCTCCAGCCGGGCACCGCGCGGGTGTGCAGCCAGACGCCGTCGTCGTCCGAGCCATGGCCGATGACCTCCGGCACCCGGGCGTACCGGGATGCCCACGTCAGCCGTGCCACCTCACCGCCGATCCACGAACCGTAGGCGTGCGGCAGGACCTTCACGAACTCCTCGGCGTGCGCGTCCGGCCCGATGCGGAACGTCGTCCCGCCGATCTGGTTGTGCCAGACGAGGGCGACCTCACGCCCCCGAGCGGCCTCGGCGACGACGTGCGGCACCGGGACGGTCTCGCCCGGTCGGGGCAGTCCACCGATCGAGCGCACCAGGCGACGCTCAGTGCACGCGGTCCGGCCGGGACGATCCCGACCCACCACGGGCGATCTCGAGCAGCACGGGCAGGCGCTCACCGAGCAGGGCGTCGAGGTCGGCGACGACGGCCTCGACCCGTTCGGTGATCTCGCGCGGCGCGGCACCCCGGCGCGGACGGACCCGCACCCGGATCGCCCGACCACCACGGACCCGGTAGACGTCGACGGCGAGCGAGCCGACCTGGGGCATGTCGCCGATGGCCGAGGAGAGCGCGTGCTGCACGGCCGTGGACTCGATGCGCACCGAGCCGGCGACGCCGTCGGCCGAACCGTCGCTGTCCACGACGGTGCCCTCGCGGCCACCGCCGAGCGTCGTCAGCACGACGAGTGCGAGCACGCCGAGCACGACGCCACCGCCGAGCACGCAGGTCCACGCGAACACCGAGTCGTCACGTGGCGCCCCGGTGCCGAGTGTGGCGAGCGCACCGCCCGCCGTGCGCCACCACGACGCGACGACCGGCAGCCCCTGCGCGGTCTGCACCAGGATCGCGGCCACCCCTGCGACGAGCAGGACGAGCCCGAGCACGACGAGTGCCGCACGGCCGAGTCCACGGTTCGTGGCGTTCATCCGTCCACCCGTCCGGTCGGCTGCACCCGCACCCGGGCGGTGAGCGGCGGCTGCGCGTCGATGTGGGCGAACTCACGCTCGACGGCCTCGGTGGCGGCGACCGAGGGGACGTCCACCCCCGCCGGCGGACGGAGCACGACGTCGACCGTGCGGCGGCCGACGGTGCCCACCGCTGCGTCGGCACCGAGTCGGGTCGCGGATCGAGCGGCGCGGGCCGCAGCGGAGGCCAGGACCTCGTCGTCGACGACCACGGCGAGGCGGTCCGACGACATCGCGTGCCGCGGGCGGCGCTGGGGCAGGATCCCCTGCAGCAGGAGCACGAGACCGACGAGCGCGACGAGCGAGGCGGCGGCCACGACGATCGTGGTGTCGAGTCCGTCCGGTGCCGCACGAACGGCGTCCACGACGGCACGGGGGTCGACGCCGAGCACGTTCTGGTCGAGCAGCACGAGCGCACCGGCGAAGATCGCGACAGCGGCCAGCACGAGGGCGATGAGCATCGCGACGACCACAGCGGCCGAGCGGGAGACGTGGGTCTCACGGCGCAGCAGTCGGCGGTACGTGGCGACGTGGTCGGTAGCGGGCTCGCCGACCAGGGGTGAGGCGGTCACCGGACCCTCCTCGGGGTCTCCACGACCGACGACGCGAAGGTCACGGTGACCCGGGCGACCTGTCGGCCGGTGATGGTCCGGAAGCGCTCGGCGATCGTGCCGCGGGCACGGTGCGCCGTGGCGACGACGGGTTCGTCGGGCAGTGCGTGCGAGCCCAGCACCGGCAGGGCGAGCGGGGCGGTGATCTCGACCGCCAGCGCGCCGCGACCGTCGTCGGCGACCCGGGCACGGACCTCCCGGAAGGCCACGCGCAGTGCTTCGGCGGCGACCGCCTGGGCGGTGTGCACCAACGCCGACGTGCCGATGCGGTCGGAGCCGCGGAGCCGGACGCCGCTGTCGCCGGTCGTGGCGACGGCGGCGTCGCTCACGACGAGCTCCGGCGTCCGCGCAGCACGTCGAGCAGGCGACGGAAGTCGACGTCACCCGTGACGATGCGGGCGACCAGGGCGCCGACGGCCATGCAGACGGCGACCACGACGAACGCCCAGAACCCGAGCGTCACGGCGACGATGGCGAGCAGGGCCCCGGTGCCCATCCCGACGACGGTGGCGTTCACCGGACCCGACCGTCCCGGGTGTCGAGCTCGTCCGCGACGCCGTTGAGCGCCGGGATGTTCACGTCGTTGATGGCGATGTTGACCTCGGTGACCTCGAGGCCGACGAGTTCGGTGACGGCGTTCGTGACGGCGGCACGGACCGCGGAGGCGACCTCCATCATCGGCGTCGGGTAGTCGACGACGATGGTCAGGTCGACGGCGACCTGGGTTTCGCCGACCTCGACGCGGACGCCCTGGCCGAGCGCGCTCGACCCGATCGCGTCGCGGATGGCGCCGAACGCCCGGGAGGCGTTGCCGCCGAGCGCGAAGACGCCGGGGACGTCGCGGGCGGCGATGCCCGCGACCTTCGCGACGACCGTGTCGTCGATGATGGTCCTGCCCTTGGCGGTGACCTGCGTCGTGGTGGTGCCGGCGGGCTGGGTGCTCCCGGCCCCGGTGCCGAGCGTGGCCCCGGTCGTGGTCCCGTCGACGCGGTTCGTCGTCGATGCCATTGCTGCCTCCGTGCGATCGATTGCTGGCCTCCAGCGAACACCATCGTGCCGGACGCCGCACAGCCGACGCACGTCCCGGACGACGCACGTCCCGTACGCCGCACGGACGGCACACGTCCCGCTCGCTCGCACCGCTGCCCACGCCGACCTGGTCGTCAGTCGGCACCGGTAGGTTCTTGTTCCATGCGCGTCGCGACCTGGAACGTGAACTCCGTCCGCACCCGAGTGGGTCGGATCGTCGACTGGCTGGTGCGTGAGGACGTCGACGTCCTCGGCATGCAGGAGATCAAGTGCAAGCCGGAGCAGTTCCCGGTCGAGCAGTTCGAGGCCGCGGGGTACCACGTCGAGGCGCACGGCCTGAACCAGTGGAACGGCGTCGCGTTCGCCAGCCGCCTGCCGATGGAGGACGTCACCCGCGACTTCCCCGGCCAGCCCGGGTTCCTGAAGGGTCACGAGGGGCCGGACCTGCCGGTCGAGGCCCGCGCGATCGGCGTCACGGTCGACGGTGTGCGGCTCTGGAGCCTCTACGTCCCGAACGGCCGCGAGCTCGGCGACCCGCACTACACGTACAAGCTCGACTGGCTCGCCCAGCTGGCCGACCGCACCTCGGAGTGGATCGAGGCGTCCCCGGAGACCCCGCTCGCGCTGATGGGCGACTGGAACGTCGCACCGCTCGACCAGGACGTCTGGGACATGCGGGTCTTCGAGGGGTCCACCCACGTCAGCGAGCCCGAGCGCGCCGCGTTCCGCGAGTTCGAGGCCCGCGGCCTGCAGGACGTCGTCCGCCCGATCGTGCCCGACGGCTACACCTACTGGGACTACAAGCAGCTGCGGTTCCCGCGCAACGAGGGCATGCGCATCGACTTCGTGCTCGGCTCGCAGGCCTTCGCCGACGTCGTCACCGACGCCTCGATCCACCGGAACGAGCGGAAGGGCGACGCCCCGAGCGACCACGTCCCCGTGGTGGTCGACCTCGACCTGGACACGTCGCTCGACGACGACCGCCCGATGATCTTCTGATCGGAGTCGGGTCACCGGCTCGGCCCGGCCCGGATCGGCACCCGTCCGGCTCTGTTACGCCCGGCGTCCGCCGCGATTGAGCCGTCCGTCACGCCGACGTAGGTTTCCTGCACCGAACCCCTTCGAGAGCAGGTGAAGCCATGTCCCGCACGACGATCCTTCCCATCCAGCGCGTCATGGCGAGCGCTGCCCCCGGCGCGTGGCGCGACGGCATCGTCGTCGAGACCCGCACCGCCGACGCGGTGGTGCTGTTCCTCGACGGGGACATCACGCAGCTGCGGGTGGCGGACGCGGACGGCGTCCTGTCGGTCGGCGAGCCGGTCGCCCACCACCCGGTCGCGGAGATCCTCAGCGCCGGCGGTCGGCAGACCACCGCGCGCGTCGCGTGACGCGGGCGGACCGGTTCAGGCCGTCATCGAGCCCAGCATCGCCTGGCACTTCGCGACCATCTCGTCACAGGCCATGGCGCAGTAGCGGCAGGACTCGTCCATGTCCTGGTGCTTGCGGCACTCGGTAGCGCAGGCGGTGCCCATCGCGACGACGGCCATGAGCATCGCCTGCATCGCGGGCATGTCCATCCCCATCGGGCGCATCATCATCCGCATGCCGGTGTCGGCGAGCATCGCCGTGTTCGAGCACATCGCGGCGCACGTGGCCATCTCGCCACCCATGCGCATGTCGGCAGCCGAGCACATCGTCGCGGCCATCGACGCGGCGTTCATCGCCATCATCGTGTCCTGCATCATGCCCATGTCCATCTCCATGGGCATGTCCGTCTTCGACATGTTCTGCATCATCGCCATCGTGTCCATCGGAGCTCTCCTCGTCGTGGTCATCGGTCACGGGGCGGTCCGCCCCGCGTGCCCGCCAGGGTACGCGCGCGCCGTCCGCGCTCCGTGAGGCAGGAATGGTCGAGTCCGCGACCGCCACCCGACCCCTGCTGCTCACCATCCGCGGTGGCCGCCACCACAGCCGGACGGGAGGCCCGGTGCGCCCCCGCCACGGGCCTCCCGTCCGTCCCGACGCGCGTCGAGGGCGCGGAAGACGCCGGCGTGTCCGCACGACGCCCGCACGCGCGCGAGACGCCGCCGAATCCGGCGGCGTCTCGGCGACATCGAGGCGTCTCGACAACACGCCGGCGCGTCCAGCGCGCGCTACGGGTGCAGCAGGGCGGCGATCGCGACGAGCACGGGCACCGAGCCGAGCGTCGAGATGAGCACGACGTCGCGGGCCACCGGCACCGCTGCCCCGTACCGCTGCGCGTAGTTGAAGACGTTCTGCGCCGCCGGCAGGGCGCCGAGGGTGGTGAGCACGAAGACCTCCTGGTCGCCGAGCCCGAACGCGAACCGAGCGAAGACGAACGCCACGGCCGGCATCACCACGAGCTTGATCGACGACGCGACGATGACGTCGGTCCGGATCGCGGGGTCCCGCAGCGGGGTCGCACCGTGCAGGCTCATCCCGAAGGACAGCAGCACGACGGGTACCGCGGCCGCACCCACGAGCGAGAACGGCTCGAGCACCGGGTCGGGCAGCGTGATCCCGGTTGCCGAGCACACGAGCCCGACGAGCGAGGCGATGATGATCGGGTTCCGGAACGGCCCGGCGATCCGTCGGCCCCATCCGCCACCACCCGCGGTCGCGGCGTCCAGGATCGTCAGCGCGATCGGCGCCATCACGACGAGCTGCAGCAGGATCACCGGCACGACCGCGGTCGCCTGGCCGAGCACGTAGACGGCCACCGGCAGCCCGATGTTGTTCGCGTTGACGTAGCTCGACGCCAGCGCCCCGACGGTCGTCGTGGCGACTGGCCGGCGCAGCACGAGGCGGAACACGGCGGCGGCACCGAGAGCGACCACGGCGGCGCTCAGCAGGGAGACCCAGAGCATCGATGACAGCAGGGACGCGATGTCGGCGGTGGCGATGGTGTGGAACAGCAGGCACGGCATCAGCACGAAGAACGCGAGCCGGCTCATCACGAACTGCGCGTGCGGGCCCAGTAGTCCGATGCGCCCGACGACGTACCCACCGGCGATGATCGCGCCGATGATCGCGAAGCCGGTCAACACGCCACCCATCGCGTCCATCCTGGCACCTGCGGGACGGGATGTGACGTCACTCAGGTCGGAAATGCGTACGCATCGAATACCGTTGACGGCACCATGACCTCGACGAACGCCGACACCCTGACCCGGTCCACCGACTCCAGCCAGCCGCTGGTGCCGCTGCTCGAGGAGCGGTGGAGCCCCCGTTCCTACGACGAGACCGCGACGATCTCGGACGCGCAGCTCGACGCCGTCCTCGAGGCCGCGCGCTGGGCACCGTCGGCCATGAACTTCCAGCCCCGCCGCTTCGTCGCCGGCCGCCGCGGCACCGAGACGTTCCGGAAGATCAACGAGAACCTGCTCGGCTTCAACGCCGCCTGGGCCTTCCGTGCCAGCGCCCTCGTCGTCGGCGTGCTCGAGACCGTGACCGCCGACGGCGACGAGCGCCCCTTCGCGCAGTACGACCTCGGCCAGTCGCTCGCCGCGCTGACCGTGCAGGCGCACGCCGAGGGGCTCCACGTGCACCAGATGGCGGGCATCGACGCCGCCGGGCTCCGTGCCGCGTTCGACCTGCCGGAGCGGTTCGTGCCGTACACCGTCACCGCGATCGGCACCGTTGCGCACCCGTCGCAGCTCGACGACAAGGCCGCCGCGCGCGAGGTCGCTCCGCGTACCCGCATCCCCCTCGACGAGGTCGTCCTCGTCAAGGAGTAGCAACCGCAGCCCCCGGGGCGCGCCGGCCCCGGGCCGCCCGCGATCGTTCGACGGCCGCGTCCCTGCGGGGGCGCGGCCGTCGGCGTACCATGACGGGACATGGAGCAGCACCAGGACGACGTCGCACCGGAGATGAACTTCTACACCCGCAAGTGGGTGCGGCCGGAGGACCTCAACGCCAACGGCACCCTGTTCGGGGGCAGCCTGCTCCGCTGGATCGACGAGGAAGCCGCCGTCTACGCGATCATCCAGCTCGGCAACGGCAAGGTCGTCACGAAGTACATGTCGGAGATCAACTTCCTGTCCTCGGCGAAGGAGGGCGACATCGTCGAGATCGGCCTCGTCGCCACCCGGTTCGGCCGGACGTCGCTCACCATGCGGGCCGAGGCACGCAACCTCTTCACACACCGCAGCATCCTGACCATCGACGAGGTCGTGTTCGTGAACCTCGACGAGGACGGCAACCCCGCCCCGCACGGCTACACGGACATCACCTACGCCCGTGACCGGGTCCCCGCCACGCACCGCGCGTGACCCCGCAGACATCGCGCAGCACCGTGGCTCGGAGATCCCCGCACCCGGCAGGTGATCGGCGGGCTCTGGCAGGATCAGGGGCATGACCACGCCCCGCCTCGTCGCCTTCGACCTGGACGACACGCTCGCCCCGTCGAAGTCCTCCCTCGACCCCCGCATGCTCGAGACCTTCGCGTCCCTGCTCGAGGTCGTGCCGGTCGCGGTCATCTCCGGCGGCAACTTCGCGCAGTTCGAGCAGCAGCTCGTCACCCCGCTGCGACAGCGCGACGGGCTGACGCTCGACGCCCTGCACCTCCTGCCGACCTGCGGCACCCGGTACTACCGCTGGGAAGACCAGGACTGGGCGCTGCAGTACGCCGAGGACCTCACCGACGAGCAGAAGGACCGCGCCCTCGCCGCGGTCGAGGCCCGGGCGAAGGAAGCCGGCTACTGGGAGCCCGAGACCTGGGGTGCCATCCTCGAGGACCGCGGGTCGCAGATCACGTTCTCGGCCCTCGGCCAGTCGGCCCCGGTCGACGTCAAGAAGCTGTGGGACCCGACCGGCGAGAAGAAGGACCACCTGCGCCGTCTGGTGCAGGCCGACCTCCCCGACCTCGAGGTCCGTTCGGGCGGCTCCACGAGCATCGACATCACCCGAAAGGGCATCGACAAGGCGTACGGCATGCAGCGCCTCGCCGAGATCACGGGCATCGCGCTCGACGACATGCTCTTCGTCGGCGACCGCCTCGACCCCGAGGGCAACGACTACCCGGTGAAGGCGCTCGGCGTGCCCTGCCACGCGGTCGAGGGCTGGGAGGACACCGACGCGTTCCTGACGGAGCTCATCCCCACCCTGCGCTGACCGCGGCAAGACGCCCGCGTCACGCCGAGACGCCGCCGAATTCGGCGGCGTCTCGCGTGCAGGGCGGCGCCGAACGAACCCGCCAGCGTCTTGCGTGCCCGAGACGGCCGGCACGGCGGACGGGAGGCCCGTGGCGGGCCCGCACCGCGCCTCCAGTCCGGCAGCCGCCTGCGTCAGCCCAGGCTGCGGACGGCCTCGACGAAGGCGCGGATCTTCGCGGGGTCCTTGACGCCACGCTCCGACTCGACGCCGCTCGAGACGTCGACGCCGTCGGGGTCGAGTGCCTCGACCGCGGCGACCACGTTGGCGGGGGTCAGGCCGCCGGCGAGGATCCAGGCCTCGTCGACGCCGCTGATCGTGGCCGGGTCGATGAGCCGGCCGCTGCCGGGCACGGCGGCGTCGAGCAGCAGCAGGTCGTGGTCGAACGCTGCGCGCTGTTCGGGCGTCTCGCGCAGGTAGGCCTCGGCCGAGATGGCGCGGATCGTGAAGAAGCCGGCGTCGCGGGCGCGGGCGAAATCGGACGCCGACTCGCCGCCGTGCAGCTGCAGTGTGGTGAGCCCGACCTCGGACGCGATGCCGACGATCTCGTCGATCTTCTGGTCACGGAAGACCCCGACGGCGTCGATGCCGTCCGGCACCCGCTCCACCAGTTCCTTCGCGAGGTCGGCGGTGACGGTCCGGGGGCTGCCGGCCGCGAAGACGAACCCGACGGCGTCGGCACCCGCGTCGATGGCGGCGTCCACGGTGTCGGGCGTCGACAGGCCGCAGATCTTGATCCAGCGCTGGTCGGTCATGCTGTCCATCCTGCCAGGGACCGCGGACGAACGGGACACGCGGGCCGTCCGGGCTCCGGGCTCCGGGCTCCGGGCTCAGTGCAGGGCGCCCGCGACGTAGGCCGCCACGCACGCTGCGGTCACCCCGAAGGCCGCGAACGAGCCCACCAGGACGTTCCGGCGACGCCAGCGGCGGACAGCCGAGAACGTGCCGCGGCGGGCGTGCCGGTGGGCGGCACGGTGCATGCGGTGGTCGCGCTGGTGCTTCACGCGTTCCGGGCCGAGCGGCACCGGGCCGGTGATCTGGGTGGAGCCGCCGCGCAGCGCGTTGGCGATCGCCACCGCGGTGGGCCGGCGCTCCGGGTCACGGGCGGTCATCCGGCTGAGCAGCTCGCGCCACTCGTCGGCGACGTCGTCCGGGATCTCGGGGTCGCGACGGAGCCGGGCGAGTGCGGCCTCGATCAGGGTGCCCGAGTACTCCTGCTTGCCGGTCAGCGCCTCGAGGAGCACCAGGCCGAGCGAGTAGACGTCCGTCGCGAAGCTGATCGGTTCACCGGCGACCTGCTCCGGGCTGAGGTAGGCGGCGGTGCCGATGACCGTGCCGTCGTTCGTCAGGCGCGAGCCGTCGACGAAGTGGGCGACGCCGAAGTCGGTGAGCTTGACCGTGCGGGCGAAGCCGGACGAGCCCTCGTCGCTGATCAGGATGTTGGCCGGCTTGACGTCGCGGTGCACGATGCCGCGCGAGTGCACGTACGCCAGGGCGTCGGCGAGCTGCGCACCGAGGTCGGCCACCTCGTAGTTGTGCAGGGCCCCCTCGGACAGACGGCGGAGGAGCGTCGTGTCGGCGATGAGCTCCATCACGATGAAGCGGTGCGGACCGTCCTCGAACTCGTGGGTGCCGGCGTCGTACAGCGGGATGAGGCCCGGGTGCGACAGCATGCTGAGCAACCGGATCTCGCGCTCCTGACGGACGCGGTCCGCCGTGGTCATCTTGTCCGGGGTCGCGAAGAGCTTCACGGCCACGGCCCGGTACGTGTGCTCGTCACGGGCTTCGTAGACGGACCCCATGCCGCCGGTGCCGATGAGCTTCACGAGCCGGTACCGCGCAGAGAGGACCGTGTCCGCCCGCGCGCTGTCCAGCAGGGTCATGGTGTCCGTCGTCCCGTCCAGAGCTCCGTGGTTCCGCGGCCGCTGCCGGCGTGTGGGGCTCATGGGAAACGGTACGCGTCCGACTGTTGATCCGCATGGTCGTTACGACATCGTGACCGCCCTGCTTCCCTGAGTTTCCGGGGATCCGGCGGGGTACAGTCCGACATCCACCAGGACGAAGACCGCGCAAGGAGGACAGCATGGCGTTGTCGAAGGGCGACGAGGTGCACTGGAACACCTCGCAGGGGAAGACGACCGGCAGGCTCGTGCGGAAGCGGACGAGCGACTTCGAGTTCGACGGGCAGCACTTCACGCCGACCGACGACGACCCGTACTGGATCGTCGAGTCGGAGAAGAGCGGCAAGCAGGCCGCTCACAAGGAGTCGGCACTGACGAAGGCCTGAGGGTCAGTCGCGGGCGGACTCGGCGCGACGACGACCCCGGGCACCGCCCACGGCAGGGCTGCCGGCGTCGTCGCCGTGGTCATCGCGGCGGTCATCGCGGCCGCCAGCACGCCGCTCGGCACGGACACGACGGATCCGGCGGACGACGAAGGTCACCACGACCACCGCGATCGCGACGTAGAGCACGCGGTCGATCCACTCCGTGTACGCCTCGACCTGGTCGTACTGCGAGCCGAACGCGGCACCGAGCAGCACGAGTGCGCTGTTCCAGATGCCGCTCGCGATGATCGTGAACACCGAGAACGTGCCGAGGTGCATACGGTCGGCGCCGGCCGGCAGCGAGATGAGGCTCCGGACGATCGGGACGAACCGGCCGAAGAACACCGCGCTCTTGCCGTGCCGGTGGAACCAGCCGGCCGCCTTGCGGAAGTCGTCCTCGTCGACGAGGGGCAGCTTGCCGAACCACCGTGTGGTGCGTTCGAACCCGATCTTCGCGCCGAGCCAGTACAGCACCAGCGCCCCGAGGTACGAACCGATCGTCGCCAGCACCAGGACCAGCACGAGGTTCATCTGACCGGCTCCCGCCAGGAACCCGGCCAGCGGCAGGATGACCTCGGACGGGATGGGCGGGAACACCGTCTCGACGAAGAGCATCAGCCCGACGCCCCACTCCCCCAGCGCGTCGATCAGCTGCAGCACCAGGCCGGAGAGCCCACCGAGGTCCGACGGAGCGGTGGAGTCGCCACTGGCGACGGTCATGGCACGGGCGGTCACGGCAGTCGTCATCCCCCCAGCATCCCTGAACGCCCTGTCAGGACCCGGCGCGCCACCTGGGTGTCAGCCGAGTCCCATGTGGGCGGACCGGACGTGGGCGAGCGACCGGGCCAGTGCACCCCGGGCGACGGCGTCCCGTCCGACCGTCGACGGGACGAACCGCACGGGGTGCCGGAGCCGCGGCGTCACGATCTCGTCGAGCGCGGCGCAGAACACCTCGGCGGCCGGCAGGACCTCGCCACCGACGACGACGACCTCGGGGTCGATCGTCGTCACGAGCTGGACGACGCCGGGTGCCACGTCGGCCGCGAACGCCCGGACGGTCTCGACCGCCGGCTCCGACCCGTGCCCGGCCGCGGCGAGGACGGACTCGAGGTCCGTGTCGGACGGGATCCGGGCCTCCAGGCGGGCGGGCGCGGCGGGCCAGCCGGTCGAGGCGATGCCGCCCATCTCGCCGGCCGCGCCGTGTGCCCCGCGCGCCAGCGAGCCGTCGATCACCATGGCGGCACCGATCTGCCGGCCCATCACGAGGTACAGGCCGTCCTGCACGCCGCGGAACCACCCCCACCGGGCCTCGGCCGTGGCGGCGAGCTTGGCGTCGTTGTCGAAGAAGGTCGCGATCCCGGGGAAGAGGTCCTGGATGCGGCCGGGTACCCGGCGCTCGACCCACTCGGGCACCGCGACCGTGTAGTCGATCGCGCCGTCGCGGTCCACGACCGCCGGGACACCGAACGTCGCAGCGAGCACCGGCGCACCACCCGCAGGACCGCCGGTGCCACCGACTGCGTCTCCGACCGAGCCGCCCTCGGACGACGTGAGTCGTCGGACGACGTCCTGGACGCTCAGCCAGGCCTGTTCGGCGTCGGCGAGGTCGGCGTAGCGCTCCTCGACACGGGCGAGCGTGACGCCGCGCAGGTCCGCACGCACCCCGACGATCCCGTGCAGGCCGAGGTCGACGCCGAGCACGGACCCGGCCGACGCGTCGGCGGCGAAGCGCTTGGCCCGTCGGCCGGCCTTGTTCGGGGTGGCGATCACCTCGGCCTCGGCCACCCAGCCCTCGTCGACGAGGTCGGCCAGCGCCGCCTCGACGGTGGGGCGGGAGAGTCCGACCGTGCGGCTGAGCTCGGTGACCGTGCGGGAGACGTCGTCGCGAAGGAGCTCGTCGAGGATCGCCCGCGAGTTCATCTGCCGCAGGACCCCGGGGGTCGTCCCGATCCCACTCGGCGTCGTTGACACGGTCTGCTCCACGGCCATAGCCTCCACATTACGAAAGATCATTGAGGAATGGTGGCTCCGACATGCTCGTCCCACGACCGCGCCGCACCGCTCCCGGTGCCGGGGCCTTCGCGATCACCCCGTCGACCCGGATCGCCGCCGACCCGGCGAGCGAGCCGGTCCGACTGTACCTGCAGCAGACCCTGCGGGGATCGACCGGACTGCCGGTGCGCGACGCCCTCGACGACACGGCACCGGGCACCGGCGCGATCGCCCTGCGGGTCGCCGACGACCCGTCCCTGCCCGCGGGCCCGACGACGCCCAAGGGCGACCGGGCCGAGTCCTTCCGGCTCACGGTGACCCCGGACGGCATCGACGTCGTCGGGGGCTCGCCCGCCGGGGTGTTCTACGGCGTGCAGGCGCTCCTGCAGCTGCTGCCCGCCGACGTGTACCGCCACGGCCGCGTCGGGACCGGGCCGTGGTCCGTCCCCGCCGTGGTCGTCGAGGACGCCCCCGCCTTCGCCTGGCGCGGCGTGATGCTCGACGTCGCCCGCCACTTCCGCACCAAGCACGAGGTCATGCGGGTGGTGGATCAGCTCGCCGCGCACCGGATCAACCGCCTGCACTTCCACCTCACCGAGGACCAGGGGTGGCGCATCGAGATCCGGAAGTACCCGCGCCTCACCGAGGTCGGGTCCTGGCGCCGGGAGTCCCAGGTCGGGGCGCACGTCCCGGGGCCGGACGGCGAGCTCGTCGTCGCCGGGTTCGACGGCCGCCCGCACGGCGGGTACTACACGCAGGACGACATCCGCGAGATCGTCGCGTACGCGGCCGACCGGTTCGTGACCGTCGTCCCCGAGATCGAGACCCCGGGGCACGTCCGCGCAGCCCTGGCCGCGTACCCGGCACTCGGCGTGCACCCGGACCGCACGGTCGAGGTCTGGACGGAGTGGGGCATCGCGGACGACGTACTCAACGCCGAGGACACCACGATCGACTTCTTCAAGGACGTCCTCGACGAGGTGATCGCACTGTTCCCCTCCGCCTACATCGGCATCGGCGGTGACGAGTGCCCGAAGGTGCAGTGGGAGACCGACCCCCGCACGCAGGAGCGCATCCGCGAGCTCGGGCTGCAGGACGAGGAACAGCTGCAGGGCTGGATCATCGGGCAGCTCGCCGCGCACGTCGAGTCGCACGGCCGGCGGGCGTTCGGGTGGGACGAGGTCCTCGAGGGCGGCACGCTCGACCCGTCCGCCACCGTCGTGTCGTGGCGCGGGTTGACCGGCGCGCGGACCGCTGCCCGACGCGGACACGACGTCATCTCGTCGCCGGACGACCAGGTCTACCTCGACTACCGCCAGAGCGACCTGCCGACCGAGCCGATCCCGGTCTCGATCGTGCTCACCGTCGACGACGTCTTCGCCTTCGACCCGGTGCCGTCCGGGCTCACCGACGCCGAGCGCGCCCACGTCATCGGCGGCCAGGGCAACATGTGGACGGAGCACGTCGACACCGCCCGGCGGCTCGACTACCAGCTCTTCCCCCGAGTCGCCGCCCTCGCCGAGGCCCTGTGGTCGGCCGACGTGGCCGGGCCGCGTGACCTCGCCGAGTTCCGCGGGCGCCTGGCCGAGCACACGGCGCGGCTCGAGGCGATGGGCATCGAGTACCGGCACGACGCCGGGCCGTTCCCGTGGGAGCAGCGACCGGGTGTGCCGGGGCGCCCGCACTCGCGCGAGGAGCGTGCCGCCTACATCGACGCCGTCACCGCCAACATCGCGGAGTAGCGCACCTCGAGCGGTCCGCGACACCCCGCTCGGCTCCGCCGAGCGGTCAGTTCCGACGTGTGGGCGCCACGCCAGCGACGTGACGTGACCGCCCGACGCGCGGCCGGCGGTGCGTCGCGACCACACAGCGGACGGGAGGCCCGGTGCCAGCTGGCACCGGGCCTCCCGTCCGTCGTGTGCTGCGTCGACTACGCGGCGACCGGCGCGCGCTGGCCCACCGTGTCGCCGGCCACGGCAGCCTCGCTGCCCGCAGCGGCCTCGTCGACGGGGCGACGACGGACCCACTTCTTCAGGGCGACGAGCACCAGCGCGGACACCACGGTCCCCGCCAGGATCGCGACGACGAACATCAGCACGTCACCGATCGCGAAGAAGACGAAGATCCCGCCGTGCGGGGCTCGCGAGGTCACACCGGCAGCCATCGAGATCGCACCCGTGATCGCGGCACCGACCATCGACGCCGGGATGACGCGCAGCGGGTCGGCTGCGGCGAACGGGATCGCACCCTCGGAGATGAAGGACGCACCGAGGAGCCAGGCGGCCTTGCCGTTCTCGCGCTCCGGCTTCGTGAAGCCCTTGCGGTAGAGCACGGTCGAGGCGAGCGCGAGTGCGAGCGGCGGCACCATGCCGGCCGCCATGACGGCGGCCATGATCTCGAACGGCACCACGTTCGTGGCGGTCCCGGCACCGAGCCCGGCGACGGCGAACGCGTACGCCACCTTGTTGACCGGCCCGCCGAGGTCGAACGCCATCATCAGGCCGAGGATGATCCCGAGCAGCACCGCGGAGGCGCCGGACAGCGAGTTGAGGAACCCGGTGAGCTGGACCATCAGCCAGGCGATCGGACCGCCGAGCACGAGCAGCATGAGGCCCGAGGCGATGATCGACGCGAAGAGCGGGATGATCACGACCGGCATCAGCCCGCGCAGCCAGCGCCAGGTCGGGATGCGCCCGATCCAGTACGCGGCGGCACCGGCGATGAGGCCGCCGACCAGGCCACCGAGGAACCCGGCGTTCATGAAGACGGCGATGGAACCGGCGACGAAGCCCGGCGCGATGCCCGGCCGGTCGGCGATGGCGTACGCGATGTACCCGGCCAGTGCGGCGACCAGGAACCCGAGCGACACCTGTCCGATCTGGAACGCGGCGGCGCCGAGGTAGTACCCGAGGCCCTCCGGCGGCAGGTTCAGCAGCGTGGAGTTCGTGAGCGTGTAGGCGGCGTTGCTCATCCCCGAGTCACCGTGGTTCAGCGCGATGCCGTACCCGGAGAGCAGGAAGCCGAGCGCGATGAGGAGCCCGCCGCCGGCGACGAACGGGATCATGTAGCTGACGCCGGTGAGGAGCCAGCGCTTGAGCGACTGGCCGAAGTGCTCGTTCTTGGCCGTGGACTCGCCCTCGACGGCGGCACCACCCTGCACGCGTGCGGCGTGCGGGTCCTCCGAGGCGCGGATGGCCTCGGCGATCATCTTGTCGGGCTCGTCGACACCGCGCTTGACGGGCCCGGACACCAGCGGCTTGCCGGCGAACCGACCGCGGTCGCGGACGTCGACGTCGACCGCGAACACGACGGCGTCGGCGCGCGCGATGAGTGCCGGGTCGAGGGGCTCGACCTGCGAGGAACCCTGCGTCTCGATGTGCATCTCCGCACCGGCGCGCTGGGCTGCGGCGACGAGGGCGTCGGCAGCCATGTACGTGTGCGCGATGCCGGTCGGGCAGGCGGTGACGCCGACGAAGACCTTGCGGTCGGGTGCGGGGGCAGCGGCGGTCGCGCCGTCGGCCGTCGTCGAAGCGGAGGCACTGCTCGCCTTCCCGACGCCGGCCTCGGCCACTTCGCCGCTCACCTCGTTGTCGACGAGCTGGACGATCTCGTCCGGGGTGGCCGCAGCGCGGAGGGCGGCGGTGAAGTCCTCGCGGATGAGCGCCCGGGCCAGGGTCGAGAGGACCGTCAGGTGGTCCTTGTCCGCTCCCTCGGGCACCGCGATCATGAAGACGATGTCGGCGTCGCCGTCCGGGGCACCGAACGGCACCTTCCGGGCCAGACGCGAGAACGCCAGCGTCGGCTCGGCCACCGACGCCGATCGGGCGTGCGGGATCGCGATGCCGCCGGGGACGCCGGTACCGACGCTCGCCTCGCGCTTGATGGCGTCGTCGGCGAGCGCGGCACCGTCGGCGGCGCGGCCGGTCGCGGCGACGCGGTCGGCGAGCACCCGGATGACGTCGGTGGACGTGGCACCGAGGTCCTCGTCGAGGCCGACGAGCTGTGCGCTGATGAGGCGCGGACTCGAGTCTGCGGACATGTGCTTGCTCCTTCGCAATGGCGCTGATCGCGCGGTGGTGCAGGTGTTCGTGGGGTGATCGGGTGTGGTGAGTGGGTCAGGCGGGTCCCGGGGCCGGGTGCGTGGCGAGCACCCGGACGGAGACCGCCGTCGGGTCGGTGTGGTCGAGTGCCGGGACGTCGCTGCCGGGGAGTGCGGCGGCGGCGGCACCGGTGGCGACGGCCTGGGCGAGGCGCTGCTCGGGCGATGCCCCCGCGACCTCGGCGAGCAGGTAGCCGGCGAGCGAGGAGTCCCCCGCGCCGACCGTGGAGCGGGCCACGATCGTCGGCGCGGCGGCCACGAAGGCCCCCTCGTCCGAGACCAGCACGGCGCCGGCGCTGCCGAGGGTGAGCAGGACCGTGCCGACGTTCTTCTGCCGGAGTCGTTGGGCCCCGGCCACCGCGGCGTCGAGGTCGCGCTCGTACTCCTCGGGGTCGCCGCCGACGACCTCGGCGAGTTCCTCGGCGTTCGGCTTGACCAGGTCGATCCGTTCGCCGGACTGCAGCAGTGCGGTGAACGGCACGCCCGACGAGTCCACGGCGATCCGCACGGCCGCACCGTGGCGTGCACGGACGGCACGGACGAGCACGGCGAGCGCGTCGTCGGGCAGACCGGGCGGCAGCGACCCGGCGACCACGACCCAGCGGGCGGCGGGACCGGTGGCGGTCGCGGCGGCGGTGTCCGCGACCAGCGCGGCGAGGTCGTCGAGGCGGCCGGCGAGCGAGGGCCCGGGTTCGTTGAGCTTCGTGGTGGTGCCGGTCGGCTCGGTCACGGTGACGTTCGAGCGGAGCGGGGCGCCGATGGGCAGTGCGGCGGTCGGGATGCCGCGCGTGGCCAGGCCGAGGAGGACGGGGTCGAGCTCGTCGCCGGGCAGGACGGCGACGGTGTCCCCGCCGCTCGCGACCACCACGCGCGAGACGTTGACGCCCTTGCCGCCGGGCTCCGCGGTGGACCGGGTCGCGCGCTGGACGGCGCCGCGCTGCAGTTCGCCGGCGAGCTCGATGGTGCGGTCGAGCGACGGGTTCGGGGTGACGGTGACGATCCGGGCGCCGGGGTCCGTGCGGGGGGTCATGCCACGACCACCTCGACGTCGGCGTCGGCGAGCGCACCGGCGAGGTCGGCCGGGGGCTGCTCGTCCGTGACGAGCGTGTCGATCTCGTCCAGGCGCGCGAACCGCATCAGGGCCTCGACGCCGTGCTTGGCGGCGTCGGCGAGCACCACGGCCCGGCGGGCGGCGAGGACGTAGGCGCCCTTCACCGCGGCTTCGTACTCGTCGGGGGTGCTCAGACCGAAGCCTGCGGACAGGCCGTTCGTGCCGATGAACGCGATGTCGGGACGGAGCGCGCCGATCTGCTCGACGGTGGCCGTGCCGACCGCGGCGCTCGTGACCCCGCGGACCCGCCCGCCGAGCAGGTGCAGCTCGAGGTGGTCGCTGTGCTGCAGGGTCGCGGCGATCGGCACCGAGTTCGTGATGACGGTGATGGTCGAGCCGGTGGTCTCGGGCTCCCAGCGGGCGAGTTCGGAGGCGACGGCGGCACAGGTGGTGCCGGCGTCGAGGGCGATGGAGCCGGTGAAGGTGGGCGGGACGAGGCGCATCGCGGCACGGGCGATCGAGGACTTCGCGGTGCCGTGCTGACCCTCGCGCTCGGCGACGCTGAGTTCGACGACGCTCGACCTGCCGACGGGGACCGCTCCCCCGTGCACCCGGCGCAGGACCCCGGCGGACTCCAGCGCATCGAGGTCACGGCGCACGGTCTCGGTGGTGACGTCGAAGTGCTCGGCCAGACCGGCGACCGACACGCGACCGGCGGACTGCAGCTCGGCGGCGATGGCGGTGTGCCGCTCGGTTGCGTACATGCCCGAACTCCTTCGTTCCGTTGGGTTTCGAGCACTGTACGTCCGAAACCCACAGGAACGCAACCGTTCCGCCCTGAAACCAACACGCTCGCAGGTGCCGGCCGTCCGCGTCCTACCCCTTCACGGCACCCGCCGTCATCCCGCTGACCAGCCGGCGCTGCACGATCAGGAAGAACACCACGACCGGGATCGAGAACAGCACGCTCGCCGCCATCAGCCCGCCGAAGTCGGTGCCCTTGTTCGTCGAGAACCCGGCGAGCCACACCGGCAGCGTGTACATCCCCTGGTCCTTGAGCATCACGTACGCGATCAGGTAGTCGTTCCACGCCGCGATGAAGGCGAACACGCTCGTCGCGATCACCCCGGGCATGACGAGCGGGAAAAGGACGCTCCACAGGATCCGGAACGTGCCGGCACCGTCGACCTTCGCCGCCTCCTCGATCTCGACGGGGACGGCCACGAAGAACCCGCGCATCACCCAGATCGAGAACGGCAGCACACTCGCGACGTACGCCAGGATCAGTCCCACGTAGCTGTTGAGCAACCCGAGGGTCTGGAACGACAGGAACAGCGGGATGAGCAGGGCACCGGACGGGATCATCTGCACGAACAGGATCGCGACCAGGACGGCCCGCCGCCCGCGGAACCGGAACCGCGACAGCGCCGCCGACGCGAGGAACCCGACGACGATCGACAGCAGCACGGCCGCCACCACGACGATCGTGGAGTTCCGCAGGTAGACCAGGAAACCCTCCTGGGTGAGTGCCCGCGTGAAGTTGTCGAGCGTCGGGTGCAGCGGCGCCCAGATCGGGGTCATCGTGGTGACCTCGTCGGCGGGCTTGAAGGCCGTGTTCACCATCCAGTAGATCGGGAACACCCAGACCAGGCAGAACACGACGGCGATGGTGTTCGCGACGACACGCGGCTTGCGTCCGCGCGTCCGGAGCCGACCAGGCCTGGAGGCGCGGCTCGCGCCCGCCACGTCCGGTCGCCTCCCGGACGCGGTCGCCCCGGTCACACCGGGGGTGGTGGTCGACGTCACAGGTCCTCCTCACCGCTGCGGACGAGCCGGCGGATGTAGTAGCTGGTGAGCACCCCGAGGATCAGGGTCGAGATCACGGCGATCGCGGCACCCTGCCCGTAGGCGTTGGACACGAACGACTGCACGAAGGTCCAGATGCCGAGGGTCAGCGTGGCCTCTTCCGGCCCACCGCGGGTGAGCAGCCAGATCTGGTTGAAGACGTTGAAGTCCCAGATCACCGAGAGGATCGACACGAGCAGCAGCGTCGGCGCGAGGGCCGGCAGCGTGATCGCGCGGTACATCGTCCACACCGACGCCCCGTCGAGCGCACCGGCCTCGTAGTACTCCGGCGCGATCTGGGACTGCGCCGCGTACAGCGTCAGCGCCACGAACGGCACGGCCTGCCAGATGACGAGCGTCAGCACGATCGTGTACGCCTGCCCCGGGTGCGACGCCCAGTTGTCCTGCGTGTGGTCCCCGAACACCCGCAGCTGCGTGATGAGCCAGTTGAGCACCCCGTAGAACGGCTGGAAGAGCCACTGCCAGACCAGGCTCGAGGCCACGTTCGGCATCGCCCAGGCCAACACGAGCACGACGCTGACGACCATGCGCATCGCGACGCCGAGTCGCGTGAGCAGCTGCGCCACCCCCATGCCGATCACGATCGTGCCGAGGACCATCGCACCCGTCACGAGCACGGTGCGCAGGATGACCGGCCAGAACGACGCGTCGGTCAGCACGTCCGTGTAGTTCGTCAGCCCGGTGAACCCGGCCTCCCCGGTGAAGATCGCCCGCAGCCCGTAGTCCTGGAACGAGATGACGACGAGCCGGACGAGCGGGTAGACGACGAGGGCGAGGAGCAGCAGCGCCGCCGGCGCCAGCAGGACGAGCGGTGCCCGCGACCCGACCGGCGACCGACGACCCGCGCCGCGAACGCCCCGACGGGAACCCCGCGACGGCCCCTGGACCGGGCCGCCGGTGACCGGCGCGGACTGCTCCGCGTCGGTCACCGGCTCCGCAGTCGAGGTCATCGCCTACGGCTGCGCGTTCAGCGCGGTCGTGAGGTGCTTCGAGAAGCCCTCGGCGGCCTGCTCCGGCGACTTCCGACCGGTGGCGACGTCGGCGAACATCGACTGGAACGACGCATCGCCCTCGATGGTGGCCCAGCCCGGGGTGGCCGGGGTCGGTCGGCTCGTGCCGGCCGCCTCGAAGTACGGCTTGTGCAGCTCGTCGACGTCGGCGGCAACGGCATCGAGCAGCTCGGTCGAGTTCGGCTCCCAGCCGTCGACCCCGAACACCTGGTCCTGCTGGAACTCCTTCGAGGTCAGGATCTTCAGGTAGTAGAGCGCGAGCTCCTGGTTCTTCGCCTTCGCAGGGATGCCGAGGTCCGAGCCGCCGAGGAACACCGGCTGCGTCTTCCCCGCCGTCGACGACGGCATCGGGAACGTGCCGATGCGGTCGGCGAGCTCCGGCTTCGCCGTGGTGATCGAGCCGATCTCCCATGCAGACCCGAGGAACGCCGAGGTGTTCCCCTGCGCGAAGACGTCGCTCTGCGAGGGCTTGTCGGTGTTGATGTCCTGGGTGGACTTCGCCGAGTACGCGTTCTGGAAGTCCTTCCAAGCGGTCAGCCCCTTCACCGCGTCCGCGGAGTCGAGCGTGCCGGTCCACTTGCCGCCCTTGTCCGTGGCGATCTCGCCGCCGGCGTCCCAGACCCACTGCAGCCCGCCGTACCAGTACTGCCCGGGCATGTAGAAGGCGGAGAAGTCGCTCGCCGGGTTGGCCGCCTTGACCTTGTCGAGGTCGGCGGTGAGCTCGTCGTAGGTGGTCGGCACGTCGGTCACACCGGCGTCCTTCCAGACCTGCTTGTCGTAGATGACGGCCCGGTTGCCGGCGAACAGCGGTGCGCCGTAGAGCTTGCCGTCGACGGTGGCCGGCCCCTCGAGCCCGGTGAGCCAGGTCTGGCCGTCCTTGAGCTCGTCGCGGTACGGCGTCAGGTCGGTCAGCCCACCGGCGGCCGCGTAGACGGGCACCTGCGTGTTGCCGAGGTCGACGACGTCGGGGGCGTCGCTCTGCGCGAGCGCCGTGGTGAGCTTGGTGGTGATCCCGTCCCACTGCTGCGTCTGGATCGTCACCTTCGCCCCGGTGTCGGCGGTGAACTGCTTGCCGGCGGCGTCGAGCACCTCGTCGCTCAGGTCGCCGTTCATCATCCAGACGGTGATGGTCTTGCCCTCGCCATCGGGCGTGCCGATGGACTTCGTGCCGCCGTCGGAAGCGGCGTTGCTCCCGGCGGAGCACCCAGTGAGGGTGAGCGCGCCTGCGAGGGCGAGCGCACCGAGTGCGGCGAAACGCGTGCGTGTCACGATGACTCCCTTGGTCCGACCTTTATGAAAGGACGTTGCGTATTCGGCAATAGAAGACCCTCGGGGGCACCTTGTCAACCGTTGGATCGGTCCCTGTGACGTCTTTCGATCCGCGTGTTTCCGGGGCATCACGGATGTCGAACAGATCGACGCAGATGCTTGACCAGGTGGTCATGACCAGGCATGATCTGCGACTCGCGTCCGGCGGATGCGAGCCACCGCCTGGAGGCCCGGTGTCGGTCCGCCGGGCCGGCACCGGGCCTCCCGTGCGCGCGTTCACCGCACGCGTCAGACGGCCGCCAGGGCGGACGTCGGCGGGATCCGCGCCGCGCGTGCCGCCGGGTAGAGCCCGGACACCCCGCCGATCACCACCGTCGCGCCGAGTCCCCCGAGGACGGCCCACACCGGCAACGCGACCGGCCAGCCCTGCGTCACCGCGAACACCACCGTCACGCCGACGCCGATCACCACGCCGGCCACCCCGCCGAGGAACGACAGCAGCAACGACTCGACCAGGAACTGGTCACGGATGCTCCGACGACGGGCACCGAGGGCACGGCGGACGCCGACCTCGGCTCGACGCTCCAGGACGGTGATCACCATCGTGTTCGCCACCCCGATCCCACCGACCAGCAGCGCCACGCCACCGATGCCGACGAGCAGCCCGGTGAAGGAGTCGTCGGTCGCGTTCTTCGCGGCCAACGCGTCCGAGGGTCGCGTCACCCCGACGTCCTGCGGGGCACCCGGACGGATGGCCCCGGCGAGCCGGTCCCGCGACCGTTCGACGTGCGCCGGGTCGACCCGGGTGGACACCGCGGTCGGCGCACCGTCGAAGCCGAGCCGCTCGGCGAACCCGCGCGGGACGAAGACCCGCGAATCGAGGTCCTCGGCGAGCGCGACGGGCTCGAGCACCCCGACCACCTGCACCCACTGTCCACCGATCCAGACCCGGCTGTCCGGCCGCAGGTCCTCCGTGCCGAGCACCGCCGCAGCCTGTGACCCGAGCACGACCTGCGGCGGGGCCCCGACCGCGTCGTCGATCCACCGACCAGCGGCGAGCTCACCGCCGAGGACCTCCGGGAGGTCACCCCACGCGGCGAGCACCCCGATGCCCTTCGTCTGCGGCGCCGGGACGTACGGGTTCCGGTACACCCCGGTGTCCGGCACCGTGCCGACCGCAGCGGCCGACTCGACGTCGTCCTGTCGCAGCACCGACTCGAGGGCGGTGGACGGCAACGGGACCGGTTCCCCGAAGCCCTGCGCCGGGGTCGCCGTCAGCACGTTCGTGCCGAGGGCGTCGAGCACCTGGTCGACCTTCGCCTTGCTGGACGACGAGATGCCGACCACCGCGATCATCGCGGCGATGCCGATCGCGATGCCCAGCGCCGACAGCACGACGCGGCCCGGGCGGGTCCGCAACCCGAACACCCCGAGGCGGAGCAGGTCGACCGCGCCGACGGACCGTCGCCGGCTCACCGGGCGCCCTCGTGCTCGATCCGGCCGTCCCGCATACGGACCTGGCGGGGCAGCGACGCGGCGAGGTCCAGGTCGTGCGTGATGACGACCACCGTCGTGCCCGCTGCGTTGCGCTCCCGCAGGAGTTCCACGACCGCGGCGCCGGACACCGTGTCGAGTGCCCCGGTCGGCTCGTCGGCGAGCAGGATCGTGGGGTCCCCGACGATCGCTCGGGCGATGGCGACCCGTTGCTTCTCGCCGCCCGACAGCTCGTGCGGCCGGTGGTCGACGCGTTCACCGAGCCCGACGCTCGTGAGCGCACGGACCGCGCGCCGGTGCCGCTCGCGTCGCGCCACACCCGTGTACAGCAGGCCGTCGGCGACGTTCTCGGCCGCGGTCGCACCGGCCTGCAGGTGGAAGTGCTGGAAGACGAAGCCGATGTGGTCGGCCCGGAGCTGCGAGAGCGCGTCGTCCGACATCGCGGCGACGTCGTTGCCCGCGATCGTGACGGTGCCCGAGGTCGGCCGGTCGAGCGTGCCGATCACGTTGAGCATCGTCGACTTGCCCGAGCCCGACGGTCCGACGACGGCGACGAGTTCCCCGGCGCCGACCTCGAGCGACACCCCGCGCAGGGCGTGGACGTCGCCGTGGACCTTCGTCACCTCGTGGAGCGAGAGCACGGCATCGGCACCGGTCTCCTCGGTCATCGGGGAACCACCACCCGGTCGCCCGCCGCGACGGCACCGGTGATCGCCACCCGGCCGTCAGCCGTGAAGCCGGGCTCGACCCGAACGCGCTTCGTGGTGCCGTCGCGCTGCACCACGTCGACCGCGTAGGTCCCGCGGGCCCCGGCGACGAGTGCGGCGACCGGGACGGAGAGCACGTGCCGCTCGGTGGCGCCCTTCGCGTCCACCTGCGCGGACGCGGCCGCCGGCAGCCTCCGGTCGCCCGCCTCGAACCCGATCGACACGTCGGCCTTCGTGCCGCCGTCGTCCTCCGTGTCCGGTTGCACGTCGAGGACCTCGCCGGCCATCGATGCCCCCGCACCGTTGACCCGCACGTCCACCACCGTGCCGACCGACAGTCGTTCCGCGTCGCGCTGGGACACCGTGACGCGCACGATCCGCTTCGTGCTCGTGACCTGCAGCACGTCCTCGGCTGCGCCCGTGCCGGAGCCGGCCGGCTGCCCGACCGCACCGGCCGACGCACCCGCGCCGCCCCCGACCGTCTGCCCGAGCCGTCCGTCGACCGCCGCCACCCGAACCGGGCCGTCCACGAAGACGACGTCGTCGGCCGTCAGCACCCCGGTGGTCTCGTGCCCGCGGTCCACCTGCCACTGCCGTACGGCGCGCTCCGTCCGCGGTCCGAACGCATCGTCGACGGCGACGTCGTACCCGAGCGCTGCCAGGTTCTCGTTGAGCTGCCGCACGTCGGTGCCCGTCCGCCCGCGCTCGAGCGTGCGCCACAGCGGCACCGTGCCGTACATCGAGCGCACGGCACGCTCGTCCACCGCGTACAGGGAGCCGTCACGCTCGATCACGGCACCGGGCCGCGGCAGCCAGGTGAGCGTGCCGGTCGCGGCGCCGGGCACCCCGACAGCCGCCCCGTACCCGAGTGTCCCCGCGAAGACCTTCGAGTCGACGAGGTCGCCCTCGGTCACGGTCGCCGTGGCCGTCGTCGCCGGGGACGCACCGGCGCTGGCGTCCGCCGAGGCCGGGGCGCCGGTCGACACACCGACGACCGCCCAGACACCGGTGCCGACGGCGATCACGGTCAGCACGGTCACGGCCGCGAGGACCGCCCGTCGCCGCACACTCGTCGTCACGAGTCAGCGTCCTCTCCACTCGAGCCCGAGCCCTGGCCGCTCGAGCCCTGGCCGCTCGAGCCGAACACCCGGTCGTCGCAGGACCGGGCGACCTCGTCGAAGGCGGCCTCGTCCTCGGGCTGGTAGGCGATCCAGCCCTCCTCGTCGTCCGGGTAGTCGGAGAACCCGTGCTCCCGGATGCAGGCGGCGGCCTCGAGTGCCTTCCCGGCCATCCCGGGCGCGGGCTTCGCAGCATCCGCTTCCCCCGCTCCCGCGGCGTCGTCGAGACACCCCGTCAGGTCATCGCGGTACTGCTCCTCGTCGACGCCGTCCGGCGCGCTCAGCTGCACGGTGGGCCCGCCGTTCCCGGGATCCGGCATGTCGTACCCGCGGTCGCGCATGCACTCGGCGAGCGTGACGCCGGCCGCCGCGGTGCCGGTCGTGTCGGTGGGTCCGCCGCCCGGACCACCGCTCGAGCACCCCGTGAGCACGGCGGGCAGGAGCACGACCGCGGTGGCCACGGCGAGCAGGGATCGGTTCCGTCGGATGGTCTTCGTGATGTCCATGTCCCCAGGACAGCGCACCGACTGTTTCGGGCCGCGTGCCCGCCGGGTCACACCGACGAAACACCGACCCGGACGACGAGTCCGCCGACCGGCCGCGCCGTGATCACCAGCCGCCATCCGTGCGCCTGCACGATCGCGGCGACGATGGACAGCCCGAGCCCGCTGTGCCGCCCCGCACCGGTGGCGGACGCGCCGCGGCGGAACGGCTCGACCAGCAGGGGCGCGTCCCTCGCCGGCACGATCGGCCCCGAGTTCTCGACGACGAACCCGTCAGCCGACGTGGTGACGCGGACGAACCCGCCGGGTTCGTTGTACTCGACGGCGTTGCCGACCAGGTTGCCGAGCAGCTGGCGCAGCAGCGTCGGTTCTCCCGTGACGACCAGACCGCCAGGCCCGGCGCGGCGCTCGTGGGTCACGGTCACCTCCGCCTCGGCCGCCGTCCCGGACACCGCCGCCGTCAGCGCGTCGGTCACCTCCACGAGATCGACGGCCCGCGTCGTGCCCGCCAACCCGCGATCCGCCTCGGCGAGCACGAGCAGCGACTCGACCAGCCGTTCGGTCCGCCGGTTCTGCTCGAGCAGTTCCTCGCGGACGGCCCGGACGTCCTGACGGTCGGCGTCGTCGTGCAGCCCGATCTGCACGGCGGCGCGCTGCACGGCGAGCGGGGTGCGGAGTTCGTGCGACGCCTGCGCGACGAACCGCCGCTGACTCTCGAAGGCGGTCTCGAGTCGCTCCAGCAGATCGTCGACGGTGCGTGCGAGTCGCCGGAGCTCGTCGTCGGGGCCGTCGAGCGCGATCCGCTCGTGCAGGTTCGAGGCCGAGATCCGGTTCGCGGTCGCCGTGATCCGGTCGATCGGTCGGAGCACCCGACGGCTGACGAGCCACCCGATGCCCCCGGCTGTCAGCCCTGCGCCGCCGATCCCGACCGCCGACCACTGCCACTGCTGCGCCGCGACGAGCTGGATCACCGCCACGGCCGTGCCGTCGCCCGGTGCGACGGGCCGGGGTACGGCCGAGGCGCCGCCCTCCGAGGGGACGGCCCGCCGGACCGCTGCGTTGTCGAGGCCGGCACCGACACCCGCCAGCGACATCACGTTGCTGAACACGACGACCCCGGTCGCCAGCGCCATCGCGGCGACGGCGAAGGTGACGGCGGTCCGGGTCCGGATGCTCCAGCCGCGCGACCACCTGCTCACAGCGCGTAGCCCTGCCCGGGCACCGTCCGGATCGGGTCGGGGCACCCGAGCTTCCGCCGGAGCTTCGACATCGTGACACGGACCGCCGCGGTGAACGGGTCGACGTTCATGTCCCAGACCTTCTCGAGCAGCTCCTCCGCCGGCACGACGCGGCCGTCGGCGCGGAGTAGTGCTTCGAGCACCCCGAGCTCCTTCGACGTGAGGTCGAGCGGCCGCCCGTCGCGCATGGCCATCCGGCGGTTCGTGTCGACGACGAGCCCCGCGCGTTCGAGCACGGGAGCGACGGGCGCGACACTCCGTCGGCCGAGCGCGCGGACCCGGGCGACGAGCTCGGGGTACTCGAACGGCTTCGTCAGGTAGTCGTCCGCGCCGAGTTCGAGTCCGTGGACCCGATCCGCCAGGGTCGTCGCCGCCGTCAGCATCAGGACCCGGGTCATCGCACCGCGGGCGTTGAGCCGCCGGGCGACCTCGTCGCCGTGCAGACCCGGCACGTCACGGTCCAGCACGACCACGTCGTAGTCGTTCACACAGAGCAGCTCGTTGGCGTCGTCGCCCCGGTGGGCGACGTCCACCGCCATGTCCTGACGGGTCAGGCCCGTCGCGATGAGGTCGGCGAGGGACCGTTCGTCGTCCACCACGAGTACGCGCACCGATACATCACACGTGACGTACCTCTGTGCAAGCTGTGAGCGGGGTCACGCGTCGTACGGGACCTCGCCGTGGTCGCTCACGCCGGCACGCTGCCGGTAGGACAGGTGCCCGCCGAGGTACCCGCCGATGCTGACGACGGCGAGACCCGCGAAGCCGAGCAGTTTGCCGGCGCCGTGGTTGCCCCGCTTCCGCTGCAGCCACGACAGGCCGTACAGCGACAGGCCGGTCCAGTTCACGGCCTGGTGCACCCATCCGGTGCGGAGCTGCTCGCGGTTCAGCTCGGACCAGTCGACGTACCCGGCGACCGAGGCGCTGCCCGCGGAGACGACCCCGACGCCGACCAGGGTCTTGGCAGCCTTCGCGTTGCCCTTCCCGCCGAGCAGGTCGAGCACCGCGGCGGAGATCCAGGCGCCGAGCGGCACCTGGACCATGAGCGGGTGGATCGGGTGGCCGAACGGCACACCGTGGAGCAGCTGGCGCAGGGCCTTCGGCTTGGCGAGGGCGTTCACGACGGCACGGTCGACGTCGACGGCCTTGTCGAGCACGCTCGCGTGCTCGACGGCGTCGGTGAGGCGACGGATCGCGCGGATCTCTGGCATGCCCTGGACGCTAGACGACGGGCCCGTCACCGGTCCCAGGAACCGGTGACGGGCCTCCCGTCCGTCGTCGTGGGCTACTCCTCGACGATCTCGGCCAGCTCGAAGGGCTCGACCGTCAGGCCGTCGCCGTCGCCGTCTGCGGCGACGTCGACGCGGACGGTGTCGCCGTCGCGGACGTCACCCGACAGGATCGCGCGTGCCAGCTTGTCGTCGATCTGCCGCTGCATCAGACGACGCAGGGGCCGCGCGCCGTACAGCGGGTCGTACCCGCGCTCCGCGAGCCAGCTGCGTGCCTGTGGCGTGACCGCGAGCTCGAGCCGACGGTCCGTCAGGCGGCGGGCGAGCCGGTCGACGTAGAGCGACACGATCTGCCCGAGGTCGTCGGCCGTCAGGGCCTGGAACACCACGATGTCGTCGAGCCGGTTGATGAACTCGGGTCGGAACGCCTGCTGCACGAGCTCACGGACCGCCTCGTCCCGCTGCGCATCGCTCAGGGACAGGTCCGTCATGAACTGCGACCCGAGGTTCGACGTCAGCACGAGGATCGTGTTCCGGAAGTCGACCGTGCGCCCCTGGCCGTCGGTCAGGCGGCCGTCGTCGAGCACCTGGAGCAGCACGTCGAAGACCTCGGGGTGCGCCTTCTCGATCTCGTCGAGCAGGATCACCGAGTACGGGCGGCGGCGGACGGCCTCGGTCAGCTGTCCACCGGCCTCGTACCCGACGTACCCGGGCGGGGCACCGATCAGGCGGGCCACGGAGTGCTTCTCGCCGTACTCGCTCATGTCGATGCGGACGAGGGCCTTCTCGTCGTCGAACAGGAACTCGGCGAGCGCCTTGGCCAGCTCGGTCTTGCCGACGCCCGTCGGGCCGAGGAACAGGAACGAACCGGTCGGACGGTCCGGGTCGGAGATGCCGGCGCGGGTACGACGGACGGCCTCGGAAACGGTCGTCACGGCGGTGCGCTGCCCGATGATCCGGCGGCCGAGTTCGCTCTCCAGGTGCAGCAGCTTCTCGGTCTCGCCCTGCAGCAGTCGGCCGAGCGGGATGCCCGTCCACTGCGCGATGACGGCGGCGATGTCCTCGTCGGTGACGCTGTCGTTCACCATCCGGTCGGCACTCTCGGCCTGTTCGGCGGCGGCGAGCTCGGCCTCGATCCGGGGCTTCTCGCCGTACTCCAACCGGGAGACGAGTTCGTAGTCGGCCTCGCGCTGGGCCCGCTGCGACCGCATGTTCAGGTCGTCCAGCTGCTGCTTGAGCTCACCGATGCGGTTCAGGCTCGCGCGCTCGGCCTGCCAGCGCTGCTCGAGCTCGGCCAGCCGTTCCTCACGCGTGTGCAGCTCGTTGCGCAGGGTCTCGAGGCGGGCCTTCGAAGCGTCGTCCTTCTCCTGCTTGAGCGCGAACTCCTCGACGCGCAGGCGGTCGACGTTCCGCTTCAGCTCGTCGATCTCGACCGGGCTCGAGTCGATCTCCATGCGGAGCCGGCTCGCGGCCTCGTCGATCAGGTCGATGGCCTTGTCGGGCAGCTGGCGGCCGGAGATGTACCGGTTCGACAGACTCGCGGCGGCGACCAGTGCGGAGTCGTTGATCGTCACCTTGTGGTGCGCCTCGTAGCGCTCCTTGAGCCCGCGGAGGATCGCCACGGCGTCCTCGACGCTGGGCTCACCCACGTAGACCTGCTGGAAGCGTCGCTCGAGCGCGGCGTCCTTCTCGATGTACTCGCGGTACTCGTCGAGGGTCGTCGCGCCGATCAGCCGGAGCTCACCGCGGGCGAGCATCGGCTTGAGCATGTTCGACGCCGCGACGGACCCCTCGCCACCACCGGCGCCCATCAGGGTGTGCAGCTCGTCGATGAAGGTGATGACCTGGCCGTCGGAGTCGTTGATCTCCTTGAGCACGGACTTGAGCCGCTCCTCGAACTCGCCGCGGTACTTGGCGCCGGCGATCAGAGCGGAGATGTCGAGCGAGATGAGCCGCTTGTCCTTGAGGGAGTCGGCGACGTCCCCGGCGACGATGCGCTGCGCGAGCCCTTCGACGACGGCGGTCTTGCCGACGCCGGGCTCACCGATGAGCACGGGGTTGTTCTTGGTGCGGCGCGTGAGCACCTGGGAGACGCGCCGGATCTCGGAGTCACGTCCGATCACGGGGTCGAGCTTGCCGCTGCGGGCGATCGCCGTGAGGTCGATGCCGTACTGCTCGAGGGCGGTCTTCTGTCGTTCTTGGGAGTCAGGAGCGCCCTGGAGGTTCGCCATGCGTTCCGTCCTTTCGTTGCGGTGGTCCTGTAGTTGAGTCTACTCCACTCAACTTACGTCCGCGCGGACGTATTCCGGATTCCGACGGCGCAGACGACGGCACCAGCCAGCAACAGGAGCGCCATCACCACCATGGCCCGGTGCAGCCCATCGACGCTGACCTCGCCGCCGAGCACCACGCCGGCCAGTGCCACCGTGACGAGTCCGGCGATCCGCGCGACCGCGTTGTTCACGGCCGATCCAGCGCCGGCCTCGGACTGCGGCACCGACCCGAGCACCGCGCTCGTCAGGGGCGTGACCATCAGCGCGATGCCCACGCCGATCAGCACCAGCCCGGGGAACACCGACCACCAGTACCCGTTCGGGTCGTCGCCGGCGAGCAGCAGCAGGAGCGCACCGACGGCACCGACCGCCGGCCCGGCGGCCATGAACCACCGCGGGCCGAACCGACCGGCGAACGTCCCGACTGCGGTGGAGAGCGCGAGCAGCATGATCGTCGGGGGCAGCGTCGCGAGGCCGGCGAGCCAGGCCGGGAACCGCCAGACCTCCTGCAGGAACAGGGTGACGACGAAGAACACCATGCCGAGCGCACCGTAGATGGACAGCGTCGCCAGGTTGCCGACCGTGAAGTTCCGCTCCCGGAACAGTTCGAGCGGCACCAGCGGCGACCCCGTCGTCCGCGTCACCCGCAGCTCCCACGGCACGAACGCTGCGAGCGCCGCGGCACCGAGGACGAGCGCGGCGACCACCACCGGTGTGCCCCACCCGAGCCGCTCCTGCTCGATCAGCCCGAGCACGACACCGCCGACCCCGCCGACGGCGAGTACGGCACCGACCACGTCGATGCGCGGGCGGACGGCGGGGTGCACGTCGCCCGTGATGCGCAGGACCAACGGGATCGTCACGGCGATCGGCACCGCGGTCAGCACGAAGATCCATCGCCACCCGATGCCGTCCACCACCAACCCGCCGACCACGGGCCCGACGATGGTCGCGGCGCTCGACCACGCCGTCCAGGTCCCGATCGCCTTCGCCTGCGCCGCCCCGCGGAACGCCGCCACGATCAGGGCGAGCGCACTCGGCATGACGAGCGCCCCACCCACGCCCTGCAGCGCCCGGGCGACGATGAGCACCTCGCCGGTCGGGGCGATCGCGCACGCCACCGAGGCGATGCCGAAGACCACGAGCCCCCACGTGATGATCCGGACCCGGCCGAACAGGTCGGACAGGCTGCCGGCGACCAGGATGAGCGAGCCGAGCGTCACGAGGTAGGCGTCGACGACCCACTGCTGCACGACGAGTCCGCCGCCGAGCTCCTGCCGGATCGCGGGGAGTGCGACGTTCACGACGCTCGAGTCGAGCCCGACGACGAACGACGCCAGGATCGCCACCACCAGCACGATGCGTCGGTCGTCCCGGAGCGGCGCGACTCCGTGCGGCACGGGGTCCGGAACGGGAACGGGAGCGGTCATGTGCTCATCCTGCGGCACGGGGTGCCCGGCGGTCGATCCCGGACGACGAAGCCCCCGCGACCGATGTGGTCGCGGGGGCTGCCGACAGGACGGGGCTGGGTGTCCTAACGCTGGGAGTCGGTGTTCGGCTGCGCGCTCGGCCCCGGGTTCAGGACCGGACCGGCGGTGGGCTCGGCGGGAGCGTTCTGGACGGTGCTGTTGTGCACCGTGCCGTCCGGCGCCGTGCCGTTGGCCTGGGCCTTCTTCTCGTCGTCGGACATCTCCTTCTTGAAGATGTTGATCGACTGGCCGAGGCCCTTGGCGAGCGCCGGGAGCTTGGTCGCGCCGAACAGCAGGATGACGATCCCGAGGATGATCAGCAGGTGAATGCCGCCGAGGTTTCCGAGCATCATGACTCCTTGTTCTGGAACTGGTCGCCGTCCGGTGATCGTCGTCGACCCACGCGGCGGAAGTCCGTGTGCGTCCATCGTAACTCCCCCGCCCCTGGATGCCCAGGCCGGGCCCCGGAACGGACACCGTTCGCACAGGGATTTGCAGCGCTCAGTACGCGCCGCGGGACCGCAGCACCGACGGGACGGTGCGGGCGAGGATCACGAGGTCGTGCAGGAACGACCAGTTCTCGACGTAGTGCAGGTCGAGGCGCACCCCTTCGGCCCAGTCGAGGTCCGAACGGCCGCTGACCTGCCACAGGCCGGTGATCCCCGGGGTGACGAGGAGTCGACGGTCCGCGAAGTCCTCGTACAGCGCGACCTCACGCGGCAGGGCGGGCCGTGGGCCGACCAGGCTCATCGAACCGGTGAGCACGTTCCACAGCTGCGGCAGTTCGTCGAGCGAGGTGCGTCGCAGGAACGCTCCGACCCGGGTCACCCGCGGGTCGTCCTTCATCTTGAACAGCGGACCGGCGCCCTCGTTCTCGGACTGCAGGGCAGCCATGCGCGCCTCGGCGTCGACACACATCGTCCGGAACTTCAGGATCGGGAACTCCGCTCCACCGCGACCGACGCGGACCTGCCGGAAGAAGACCGGCCCGCCGTCGTCGGCGCGGATCGCCAGCGCGACCACGGCGAGGACGGGGGAGAGCAGCGTCAGGCCGAGCGCGGCGCCGACGACGTCGAGCGTCCGCTTGCCCGCGCGGCGGCGGTAGTCGGGCGTCTCGACGTGCATGAGCGGCAACCCGTCCACGGGACGCTCGTGCACCCGCCCGGCGGCGATGTCGGCCAGGGGCGAGGACACCACGAGCTCGACGCCGTGCTCCTCGAGCTGCCACCCGAGTCGACGGAGGCGCGCGTGCCCACCGCGGACGGCACCCGCGACGACGACGGCCGAAACGCCCTCGATCCGAGCGTGCGCGAGCACGTCCTCGATGCCGCCGACGACCGGAGCCGTGGCCACCCCCAGGTCGACCTCGGCCCCGACCGGGGCACAGTCCGTCACGACGGCCCGCACTCGGTACCCGGCGCTCGGCGCCGAGGCGATCCGTGTGCCCACGTACCGGACGTCCTCGGCGTCACCGACGATCAGGACGTCCTGCAGGTGCTCACCTCTGGCACGGCTCCGGGCGAGTACCGTCCGGACACCCTTGCGGCCGAGCGCCAGGAACGCGAGCCCCAACGGGAACGCGATCGCGACGTACCCGCGAGCCAGGTCAAGCTGGGCTGCGTAGGCCACGACGGCGACTCCTGCGACCGCGACGAGGCTCGCGGTGACCAGACGGCGGTACTCGTCGCCGCCGATGCCGGCGATCCGGGGGTCGCGGGTGCGGAACACCGAGAGCAGGAGCATCCAGACCACGACGATGGCGGGGGCCACGACGAACTCGAACCAGCCCGACCGCGGTCGGACGGATGCGAGTTCCCAGGGGAACCGCACGACGTGGGCGATGACGAACGCGGCGAGCAGCAGCAGGAGGTCGAGCAACGTGACCGCGGGGACGAACCCTCGACTCGCCCCCGCGGGAGCGACCGTCCGGTGCGACGCGGTGGCCCCGGTGGCCCCGGCCTGCGAAGACACGAGCGCGGTCGGGTGCAGAACGGTCGGGTGCAGCACGGTCGGGACCGCTCCGGTGGGTGGGCGCATGGCCAGCGACATGTGAGACCTCCTGTCGACCGGTCGACGAGGAGGCCGATCGGACGCCGGAGTCGCTCAGGTCACGACAACGAGCGGCGCGAGACCGAATATATCACTTCACTATTTTGCATATCAACAGGCGAGGGCACGGTCCAGACTCCAGAGGACCGGCTCCGCTCGCAGTGCCGGGATGTCCGCTTCGGTCACGCCACCGAGCCGGAACACCACACGCTCGCCGGGCAGCAGCGTCATGAACCCGCGATCGACCGTGCCGCCGTCGGCGACCCGGTCCGGCTGCACCAGCAGGTCGCGCACGAGCGAATCGGCTTCGACCGTCAGGTCCAGGCCACCGTCGACCACCGCGAACGAGGTCCGGTAGCGGGCGGGCTCCCAGCGGATCGCAGCGTCAGGGCCAGGAGTCCAGACCGCGCGGCGCCAGTCCATGTCCGCGACGATGAGCTCGTTCGTCGGGTCGTCGACGACACCGACCGACTCGGGCAGGGCCACCACGGCGACGCCGGCGGCCGACAGCCGGACCGGCAGCGACACCTCGGCCAGGATCGTGCCGGCCGTGGTGATCCGGCGCACCCGCACGACACTGTCGTGCCCACCGCGCGTCGACCGCACGGCGACCTCGACGGGCGAGGACCCGAACGCGCCGGGCGAGACACCCAGCGAGAGCGTGTCCGCGAGCTCGCCCAGGTCGGCCGTCTCACCGACCGCAGCCGACCCACCCGGGTGATCCGGGCCTCCAGTCCGCTCCGCACCCGACGCACCCGCGGTACCGGCCGCACCCGGCGTCACCGAGACCGACGACACCGGACGGATCGTCAGCAGCACGTCGTCGTACAGCCGGCGCAGCTCGTGCGCGAGCGGCTTCAGCCGCCCCGCCGAGTCGATCGCCGACCACGACGCCACCGGCCACAGGTCGTTCAGCTGCCACACGACGACGCCGGTGTTGCGCGGCCAGTGCGTGCGCCAGTGCTCGATGCCGGTCGCGATCGCCCGCGCCTGCTGCAGCTGGGTCAGGTAGTGCCACGCGTCGAAGGCGGCCGGGTCGACCGTGCCGAAGCGCGGCTCCAGCCCGCGGGCCAGCTTGGCCATCCCGTCGGCCGCCTTCTGGTGGTGGACCACACCGGGCGAGTCGACCCGCAGGGGCGCGTCCGTGACCGCCTCGCGCAGCGTCCGCCAGGCGGGCGGCGCCTGCCAGCCGAACTCGGACACGAACCGCGGCACCGACTCGCGGTAGGCGGTGTCGGGCAACCGGTTCCAGGCGTCCCACGAGTGGTGCGTCTCGTGGTCGACCTCGTTCGCGGGGAGCGACTCGGAGCCGGACCACGGCGAGGCCACCGTGTAGAAGCGCGACGGGTCGACCGCGTCGACGATGGTCGGCAGCAGGTCGAGGTAGTAGTCGAGGCCCCAGCCCCGGTCACCCAGCTCCGCACCCCAGCCGTCGGCGTCGTGCAGCCAGATGTTCTCGTTGTTGCCGTTCCACACCACCAGCGAAGGGTGGCGGGCGAGCCGGGCGACGTTGTCCCGCGCCTCGGCGATGACCTCGCTGCGGATCGGCTCGACCTCCGGGTAGGCCGAGCACGCGAACGGGAAGTCCTGCCAGACGAGCAGTCCGAGCTCGTCGCAGACCTCGTAGAAGTCGCGCGATTCGTACACCCCGCCGCCCCAGACACGCACGAGGTTCGTGCCCAGCGATGCAGCGGCGCCCAGCCGGGACTCGAGCCGGGCACGGTCGACGCGCGAGACGATGACGTCGTCCGGGATCCAGTTGACGCCGCGGACGTCGACGAGGGTGCCGTTGACGTGGACGGCGAAGGGACGGCCGATGCCGTCGACCTGGGTGTCGATGCGCGTGGACCGGAAACCGGTACGGAACGTGTCGCGGTCGAGCACCTCGCCGTCGACGGTCTGCAGTTCGACCACGACGTCGTACTGCGCCTGCGCGCCGTACCCGCGCGGCCACCAGCGCCGCGCTTCGGGGACACGCACGGTCACGACCGTCTCGTCGTCCTTCGGGGTCAGCTGCGCGCGGGACCGCTGGCGTGTGGTGCCGCCGTCCTCGGTCTCGCCGCTGACGGTGACGACGAGCACGAGGTCGTCGTCCTCGCCGTCCTGGTCCAGGTCGTTCATGCCCGAGCGCTCGACGGTGATGTGCGTGTCGAGCACGCCCTCGCCGGCCTCGACGTCGACGAGCGGGCGGACCTCGCGCAGGCGCGCGGTCGACCAGCGCTCGATCGCGACCGGCCGCCAGGGACCGCTCGTGACCGCCGTGAGGCCCCAGTCCCACCCGAAGTTCGAGGCCATCTTGCGGATGTACGGGAACGGCTCGTCGTACGGACCGGGCATGCTGCCGGCCTTCGCGGCGACCCGGCCGGCCTCGCGGTACGGCGACTCGAACAGGATCTCGAGGTCCTTCGTGGCGCCGCCCGAGCCGGTCTGTACCCGTGCGTCGAACCGGTACCGGCGGTGCATGTTGCGGGTCGTGCCCACGACGACGCCGTCCAGGCTGAGCTCCGCGACGGTGTCCAGGCCGTCGCACACCAGGTCGACGCGCTCGTGGCCGCGCGGGTCGACGTCGACCGTGCGCCGGTAGGCCCAGTCGGCACGGCCGACCCACTTCGCGGCCTGCTCGTTCCGGTCGAACGTCGGGTCCGGCAACAGGCCCTCCCGCTCCAGGTCGGTGTGCACCTGGCCCGGCACCGTCGCCGGGATGGTGCGGCCGGCGACACCGTCCGGTGCACCGGTCCCTCCGGCCATGGTCACGGTCCAGTCGTCGCGGAGTTCCTCGCGGTCGAGGGTCATGCGGGTCCTTCTCTTCGGCGGCAGGGTGTCCGTCAGCCTCGGTCGGGACGCCGGCCGGCGGCCCGCCCCACGACCGGTCTTGACGGTCCGGAGGCGCGGTGCCGGTTGCCCGGGCGTCGTCACGTCGCGCGCGCGAACGGGTTGCGCTCGCGCGAGGGGTGCTCGGCGATGCTAGTACGGGATGCTTTCGGCAACCTAGGTGGTGACAGGGGCGGGTCACGCGGGCAAGGTGGGAACGTGATCACCGTCGAACTCGCCCGGTCCCTCCGCGACGCCGGCCTCCGCTGGCACCCCGAGACCGGGGACCGGTTCGTGATCGACAAGCCGGGCATCGACGACGACGTCTACACGGTGTCCGAGATGACCGTCGAGCGGCACGACTCCCCCACCGGCACGATCCTCGGCTTCAACGGGACCACCGAGTGGGCGCTCGACTCGGTCACCGCCACCGAGTCGCTCTGGCTGCCCCGCGAGGACCAACTGCGCGAACTGCTCGGGCCCTCGTTCATCGGCCTGACGCGGGTGCAGGTCGGCGGCCGCGTGGTCTTCACGGTGACGGCGACGATCGGCGGGGCCGACCGCAGCTTCGCGTCCGAGGTGCCGGCGATCGCGTACGGGCAGGCCCTGCAGGCGTACATCACGGCAGCGCTCGCGTGAACGGCGCGCCCGGGGTCGCCGTTCCTGGGCGTTGGCGGAATGGGCGCTGAGGGGCGTTTGGTTGCATGACACCATGACCGTTCCGAACATCACCCTGAACGACGGCAAGACCATCCCGCAGCTCGGCTTCGGTGTCTTCCAGATCGACCCCTCCGAGACGAAGGCCGCCACGCTGGCTGCGCTCGAGGTCGGCTACCGCCACATCGACACCGCCGAGATGTACGGCAACGAGAAGGAGGTCGGTGAGGCCATCGCTTCGTCCGGCATCCCGCGCGAGGAGATCTTCGTCACCTCGAAGCTCAACAACGGCTTCCACGACCCCGAGGCTGCGCTGGAGAACGGCAAGAAGTCGGCCGACCTGCTCGGCGGCTACACCGACCTGTTCCTCATCCACTGGCCGCTGCCCACCGTGTCGGACTTCGTCCCGACGTGGAAGGCCCTCGAGGAGCTGTACCACGCCGGCACCGCCCGCTCGATCGGTGTCTCGAACTTCCAGGCACACCACCTGCACCGCCTGCGGGCCGAGACCGACGTCCCGCCGTCCGTCAACCAGATCGAGGTGCACCCGTACCTCGTGCAGGACGACCTCCGCGCCGTGAACCGCGAGCTCGGCATCGCGACCGAGGCGTGGTCCCCGATCGCGCAGGGCCTCGTCCTCGACGACGAGACCATCACCCGCATCGCCGCGTCGGTCGGCAAGTCTCCGGCGCAGGTCGTCCTCCGCTGGCACATCCAGCGCGGCGACATCGTGTTCCCGAAGTCCGTCACCCGCGCCCGGGTCGAGGAGAACTTCGCGATCTTCGACTTCGAGCTCTCCGACGAGGACATGACGGACATCACCGCACTCGACAAGGGCCACCGCACCGGCCCGGACCCCGACACGTTCGACTACGTGCCGGCGTAGTCAGGAGTTCGTCGGAGGGCGGTCGCGCAGCGCGCGGCCGCCCTCTTTCGCGCTTCGGCCGGCCCGTATTTGATATTCTTATTTCATGCGCTATTCGATCCTGTCCTCACGCGTCCTCACCACTGTCCTCGTCGTCGCGGGCACGATCGTCGGCGGTGGGATCACCGCCGTCGGGGCAGCATCGGCTCCGACACCCTCCTCGTCCTCGACGGCCCCGGCAGGCAGGGCCTCGATCGTGCACACGGACGACGACCTCGCGACGACCGTGCTGGTCCGGGGCCAGGGCGACGCCGAGACGGAGCGCCGGCGCGAGGGCCGCAGCTACCGGCACAGCGACCTGCAGCCCGCTTCCCGCTTCGCACCGAAGGGCACCGAGGTCGAGGTGACCCTGCCTGCCGGTGCGCCGGCGATGCACGTCGGCATCGGCCTGTACGGCAACTACGCCGCGCACAACGGGGGCTCGGCGGTCGGCATCAAGACCTTCCCGGTCACCGCGGGGACCACCACGGTGACCGCCCCCGTGGACGGGCTCGTGTACCTGATCGACCGGTCCCCGTCCGGCTCGCACGAGGTGACGGTCCGGGGCGGAGCGGCGCTGCCCACCTTCATCCTCGGCACGACCTCTGACGACGAGTTCGCGAGCGACATGGGCGAGAACGACGACGCGGCCTTCGTCACGATCATCGGTGCGCGGACGTTCTCGGAGCCACCGAACGGCGCGTTCTCACGGATTCCGCGAGACCTCTCCGGCCGGGTCGAGCTCTGGGACCGTGTCGTCGGACTCACCAACGCGCACTTCGGCCTCCTCGACGACGCCGTCGGGCTCGCACGCAAGTCCCCGCAGCGCCTGCACATCACGATGCCCGACACCGGTGGTGCCTACGCGAGCGCCGGGCACGACCGGATCACGATGCCGCGGAGCAGCGGCGCCGCATCGGAGTTGCTCGCAGCGGCACCGGGTGACATGTGGGGCTTCTGGCACGAGGTCGGCCACACGTACCAGACGCCCGCGTACAACTGGGCGGGCATGGGAGAGGTCGTCGTCAACACCTCCGTGCTCGACGTCCAGCACGCGATCAGCGGCGAGAACCGACTCGACCGCCAGAGCGCGTCCGCGGTCGCCGCGTACTTCGCGAAGCCGCTCGACGAGCGGGCCTACCACTCCCAGGACGGCTGGGTGAAGATCCTCACGTTCGACCAGCTCCGTCGGAGCTTCGGCGAGCACTTCTACCCCCGGCTGAACCAGGCCCTCCGGACCGGCCTCGCGCTCGGCGAGGTCAGCACGCCGGACAACGGCGACTCGAAGCACCAGCTGTTCGCGCGGACGGCCGCGACGATCGCCGACCGCGACCTCCGCCCGTTCTTCGCCGAGTGGGGATTCCCGCTCTCCGCGGAGACCTCGGCCGCACTCGCCGAGCTCCCGCCGCTCACCACCCACATCTGGGAGAACCGGACGTCGGCGACGGACCGCCTCGACCACGACCTCGCCCCGTACGCCGTCCCGGTCGGCCGCATCACCGGAGACCAGCCGTCGGTCGTGGTGGGACAACAGCGCCTCGACCAGACACCCGAGGTCACCGACCTGCAGAACACGGACGGCCACGGCGTGCCCGAGTACGCCGGGCAACTCGTCTCGGCAACCGCGACGGGGACCGGAACGCTGCTCGTGGCGCTCCGGAACAGCCTGGGCATCCGCGAGGTCCTGACCCGCCCGGTCACCGTGACCCCCGGGAACATGTTCTCCTTCGACGGGCTCGCCGAGCGGAACGTCATGCGTCTGGTCACGGACCCGAGGGAGCGCGTCCTGCGGCTCTTCGCCGGGACGACGTACAACGCGCACGCCTCGTGGGGCGGCAACGAGTACGTCGGCTTCACACTCCGCAGCGCGGACCGCCGGGAGCAGATCGGCACGTGGTCGGTCCGCGGCAACGAGACGGCCCACGCCCTGGCGTCCGGCTTCGCGCAGGCGTACGAGGACGGTCAGGTACTCGAGGTGCGCCACGCTGAAGCACGCTCACGCCTCGATCGGTGGGCCGACAGCGCGCTCCAGCCGGCGGACGCCGCCACGGTGCAGCGCTACCGGATCACGGACGGTCGCTTCGAGCCGATGGCCGCTGATCCGATCGTCCCGAGCGCGGCTGCCTCGGTGGCGCTGTCCCGCCGCGTGGACACGCGTGTCGAAGCGCGACTCGCGACCACGCGGTCGATCGAACAGCTCAGCGCTTCGGTGACCCTGAACGCTCCGTCCGCGACGACCTTCGCTCCCGGCCAGACCACCCTGATCGCCGAGATCCGTCGTCCGAACGGTTCCTGGACGCCCGAGACCCGCTTGGACCTCGGAGGGCTCTCCACGAACGACTCGGGCACCGTGCTCACCGCCACGCTGGATCCGGTCGCGATCGACCTGCCGTCCGGCACCCTGATCCGTTGGTCACCGCTCGTCCGGGTCGGCCCCGGGGCTCCGGCCGGGTCCAGTGGGCTCGGCTACGTCGTCGCGGGCACGGTCGACGGGGTCGCGACGCGCATTGTGGGGTGAGCGCCGACCGGGCAGCCCCGCCCGCTACGTGCGGCGCGAGGCAGTCACGGTGAACCGGTCCGTCCGGAGGACCTGACGCGTCGGTCCCACCGCGCGCTCCAAGGACGGCCGGTACCGCAGGTGCGAGTTCCAGACGCACCACAGTTCACCGCCGGACTGGAGGATCGTGGCCGCGTTCCGGAACATTGCCTCGGCGGCGTCCGTGGTCACCGTGGTGTCCGCGTGGAACGGCGGGTTGCACAGCACCAGTTGTGCGGACCCCGCCGCGAGCTCGTCGCCGGCGTCGGTCCGGACCGCCGTCACCCGGTCGGCGACACCGTTGGCCTCGGCGGTGGCGCCCGTCGACTCGACCGCGATGCGCGAGACGTCGGTGGCGATCACGCGGACGTTCGGGCGGCGCAGCGCGATCGCTGCCGCGATGACCCCGTTGCCGGAGCCGAGGTCCACCACGGTGCGCGCCGACGGCACCGCAGCGTCCATCGCCTCGAGCAGCACCCGGGTGCCGTGGTCGAGCGACGTCCCGGCGAACACGCCGCCGTGGGCGACCAGGGTCATGCCGAGGTCGTCGACGTGCACCGACCGGGGCCAGGGATTCGTCGTCGCGGCACGGTTGGCCTGTGCCTGCAGTGGGTCCTGCGCGATGAGCAGGCGCGACTTGCCCCGACCACGCGATGCCGTGACCTCGCCGAACGACCGCCGCAGCACGTCGTTCTGCGTCACGTGCATGAACTTCACGTTGCCACCGCAGAGCAGCACCACGTCGGGCGCCGCGAACCGGGCGACGGCGCGGGCGATCTCGTCCAGTCGGTCGTGCGACTTCGACAAACGGAGCACCACCAGCCGGACGTCGCGGAAGGCGTCCTCGAACGAGTCAGGGTGGTGGAACCCCCGCAGCCCGAACGTGCCGGCGTTGGCCTCGAGCGCCCGCTCGCCCACCAAGGAGTCCTGCACGACCCGGATGTCGCTCGCGCCGTACTGCGTGATGAGACCGAGCGTCAGCACCCCGTACCGATCGTCGACCACAGCGACCTCGCCGGGCTGGCGGAGCGCGTCGCCGTGCACGTGCGGTGCTTCATCGAGGAGGAAGCGGTCGGTGCCGTCGATCGCGATGAGGTCGGGCGCGTCGTCGTCGCGTCGGCGGAAGAGGTCGGCGAAGTCTGGCACCGCGTCAGCGTACCCGGCGGCTGACGTGACGCGGTGAGGATCGCACCCGATATGTGGCCAGATGCGGAATGTTACATGTCAATAGACTGTCAATCCCTGTCAAAGGAGTCCTCACATGGCACCCTCCCCGTTCCGTCGCGCTGCCGTCGTCTGCAGCGTCCTCACCGCCTCCCTCGGCTTCGGCTTGCTGACGCCCGCCGCCGCGACCGCTGCGCCGTCCACCCTCGCGACGCATGCCTCGACCGCCGCGGCCCACGACCTCGACGCGATCACGGTGGACCCGGGGCTGAGCGCGCCCCGTTTCCTCCAGGACTGGAGCACGCTCCACGGCGCACGGATCGTCGCCGGTGACGCCGGGCGTGACGCGGTCTGGCTGCTCGCCGGCGACGAGGTCCTCGACCACTCACCCGCGGGCGGCGCGTTCTTCCTGAACGTGCAGGACCGCCACAAGGACCTCGGGCTCGAGGTCATCCGTGTCCACACCGCCGCGGACGGCTCGCGGACCCGCACCGAGCGCATCGCCATGCCCCTGATGATCCGTGTCGACGGGCTGCAGGAGCAGAACACGTTCACGCCAGGCACCACCCACTTCTCCGGCAGTGCAACCGCCGGCGCCACCGTCGTCGCGAAGGACTCCACGTCGGGCGCCACCCTGTTCACGACCGAGGTCAGCGGGGCACGCAACGGGACCGGCACCTGGAACGCCGATGCCGACCTCTCCGACTCCGACCACGTGATCACCCTCACGCAGACGACGACCGACGGCCGGACGAACGAGCTCCGCGACGTGCGGTTCTCCCCGGCGGCATCGGACGCGCCGACTGCACCCACGCTGCAGACGACCGAACGGCGGCTCGACGGCTCCTTCGTGCTGACCGGCAAGTACGACGACTCGGTCGCCTCGGTCGCCGTCCAGGACACGGCCGGCGCGACGATCGCCGACGCGACGCTCGAGGAGACCGGCTACGTCGCCCGGATCCCCCAGGACCGCCTCGGATCGACGGTCTACGTCGTCGCGAAGGCCGCCGACGGCACGCCCTCGAGCCGCACCGCAGCCCCGCTGGCGCAGCTCCCCACCGACGCCTCGGTGCCGAAGCCGACGCTGAGCTCCGTGTACGTCCACACCGATGGCCGCGTCCAGGTCGTCGGCGAACCGGACGGCGCCGCGGCGCTCTGGATCCTCGACGGCGACCGCGTCATCGCCGGCATTCCGCGCAAGGAGATCTGGAGCTACGTCATCCGTGCTCAGGAGACCGGCAAGCAGCTCGAGATCGCCAACGTCGGGTTCGACGGGCAGGGGTTCTCCTCCTTGTCGGAGCGCGTGGCCCTCCCCCGTCTCCTGCAGGTCGACGGCGTCAAGGACGAGAACACGTACACGCCCGGCGCTCGCGCGTTCGAGGGCACGGCCGAGGCCGGCGCGACGATCACCGCCACCGACCAGCGCGGCCGTGAACTCTTCAAGACGCCGGTCGCCGGTGCGCGCTCCGGCGTGGGGACGTGGAAGGCCTCCGCCGACCTGACCAGCACGGCCGGGTACGACCTGACGTTCACCCAGACCACCGCCGACGGCCGCACGTCGGTGATGCGGAACATCGCGTTCACCGCCGACGAGGACACTGCTTCGCGTGACCTCACGCTCACCTCCCACCAGGCGGGCACGTTCACACCAGGGCCGCAGCGCTTCACCGGCACGGCGACCCCCGGCGCGACCGTGACCTTCAACCCGGCCGGCTTCGACCCCAGCAACGCCCGCCACAACCTGACCACGGAGGCGAACTCCGCTGGAGTCTGGACCATCGAGCGCAGCCTCGCCGACTGGCAGTACAAGGACGCGGCGTTCCGGCAGGACGCCGACGGCGACGTCGTCAAGCA
>NZ_JAHEWS010000060.1:0-1799 GCF_018598405.1 Curtobacterium flaccumfaciens
AGCAATTCCTTTTGGATTGAAGATTGTCAGTAGACAGTCAACAGTCAGAATCAACTCGGTCTGATGCCTTCGGGTGTTGGGTCTGTATTTTTTTACGGAGAGTTTGATCCTGGCTCAGGACGAACGCTGGCGGCGTGCTTAACACATGCAAGTCGAACGATGATGCCCAGCTTGCTGGGTGGATTAGTGGCGAACGGGTGAGTAACACGTGAGTAACCTGCCCCTGACTCTGGGATAAGCGTTGGAAACGACGTCTAATACTGGATATGATCACTGGCCGCATGGTCTGGTGGTGGAAAGATTTTTTGGTTGGGGATGGACTCGCGGCCTATCAGCTTGTTGGTGAGGTAATGGCTCACCAAGGCGACGACGGGTAGCCGGCCTGAGAGGGTGACCGGCCACACTGGGACTGAGACACGGCCCAGACTCCTACGGGAGGCAGCAGTGGGGAATATTGCACAATGGGCGAAAGCCTGATGCAGCAACGCCGCGTGAGGGATGACGGCCTTCGGGTTGTAAACCTCTTTTAGTAGGGAAGAAGCGAAAGTGACGGTACCTGCAGAAAAAGCACCGGCTAACTACGTGCCAGCAGCCGCGGTAATACGTAGGGTGCAAGCGTTGTCCGGAATTATTGGGCGTAAAGAGCTCGTAGGCGGTTTGTCGCGTCTGCTGTGAAATCCCGAGGCTCAACCTCGGGCTTGCAGTGGGTACGGGCAGACTAGAGTGCGGTAGGGGAGATTGGAATTCCTGGTGTAGCGGTGGAATGCGCAGATATCAGGAGGAACACCGATGGCGAAGGCAGATCTCTGGGCCGTAACTGACGCTGAGGAGCGAAAGCATGGGGAGCGAACAGGATTAGATACCCTGGTAGTCCATGCCGTAAACGTTGGGCGCTAGATGTAGGGACCTTTCCACGGTTTCTGTGTCGTAGCTAACGCATTAAGCGCCCCGCCTGGGGAGTACGGCCGCAAGGCTAAAACTCAAAGGAATTGACGGGGGCCCGCACAAGCGGCGGAGCATGCGGATTAATTCGATGCAACGCGAAGAACCTTACCAAGGCTTGACATACACCGGAAACGGCCAGAGATGGTCGCCCCCTTGTGGTCGGTGTACAGGTGGTGCATGGTTGTCGTCAGCTCGTGTCGTGAGATGTTGGGTTAAGTCCCGCAACGAGCGCAACCCTCGTTCTATGTTGCCAGCGGGTTATGCCGGGGACTCATAGGAGACTGCCGGGGTCAACTCGGAGGAAGGTGGGGATGACGTCAAATCATCATGCCCCTTATGTCTTGGGCTTCACGCATGCTACAATGGCCGGTACAAAGGGCTGCGATACCGTAAGGTGGAGCGAATCCCAAAAAGCCGGTCTCAGTTCGGATTGAGGTCTGCAACTCGACCTCATGAAGTCGGAGTCGCTAGTAATCGCAGATCAGCAACGCTGCGGTGAATACGTTCCCGGGCCTTGTACACACCGCCCGTCAAGTCATGAAAGTCGGTAACACCCGAAGCCGGTGGCCTAACCCTTGTGGAAGGAGCCGTCGAAGGTGGGATCGGTGATTAGGACTAAGTCGTAACAAGGTAGCCGTACCGGAAGGTGCGGCTGGATCACCTCCTTTCTAAGGAGCATCTGGTCAGTGCTGGTCGCCCATTGTGGGTGGTTGGTTGCTGGTCCAGGCGCCTGTTTCGGACCGAACGTGTCCGACGGGTAGCTCATGGGTGGAACATTGACAGTGCAGTTGGGAGTGATGCTTCCGACCTCAGTACGCTCTGCTTGCAGGGTTGGGACGGGTCGGGGTGGAGCG